>DASRSO010000211.1:0-32275 GCA_035656375.1 Cyclobacteriaceae bacterium
ACCTCAACATCCTCGGAAACCTCACAGCTATCCCACTCTTATGCCTCGTCGACTTGTTGATCCCTTCAAAGCCTATCTCAAACACCAACTCAGGCTTAACTGTGCGCACCGGACCAAACTTCTCTAATGTATTCTGACGAATGAATTTATCCACTTCCTTTATCTCTTCAGCCGTCAAACCGGAATATGCTTTCGCAAATGGGATCAACTTATCCCCATCCCATACCGCAAAGGTGTAGTCAGTATACAACTCGGCACGTCGTCCATTTCCTTTCGCCGCATACACCAACACCGCATCTACACTTAATGGATCTACTTTCCACTTCCACCAATTACCCTTCTTACGACCAACCTGGTACGTCGCCTCCTTTCTCTTCAGCATGAAGCCTTCAGAACCTCGCTCACGTGACTCCTTATGTAACACACGAAGGTCATCCCAGGTTTTAAAGTCAACGAGAGGAGATAAACGAAATACAGGAAGATCAACTTCTGCAGCAATCTGTTCGAGTAAATGCCTGCGATACTCCTGGGTCTCATTGCGAAGATCTCTTCCACCATACTCTAAAACATCGTAACCCATCAGCACTACCGGCGCGTCTGCCAGTATCTTCTTCGTCACATTCTTTCTTCCAATTCTTGTCTGAAGAACATTGAACGGCAATGGCCTGTCATTCGCAAAACATAAAATTTCTCCGTCGATCACCGTCCCTTCCGGCAGCCTGTGCCTCATCGCATGCAACTCCGGAAATTTCTCCGTAACCAGCTCTTCACCACGCGACCACACAAACAATTGCGATCTCCTTAAGATCAGTTGCGACCGGATGCCATCCCACTTCCATTCAACAAACCATTCGCTTGCCGTCCCAAGGTCTTCCAACTCCCCTTCAATAGCGTACGCGAGATAAAACGGGTATGGCTTCGAAAGCTCGTCTGTCGAATTCTCGGCGTGTATGAGATCATGAAACGAAACACTCTTCGGATCCCATTTACCCATAATGCGATGCGAGATCACCGCCGGGTCCTGGCCGATAGCTTCTCCTATGGCCCTGATGACTAACGTCTGCGATACGCCAATCCGCAAACTGCCCATCAATAACTTATTGAAGACAAAAACTTCATACTGCGAAAGTTGCCTCCAGGCGTCGGTCAAAAATTTCTTCTTCTCATCGTCACTCGCGTTACTGAGTGCAATCAGCGAACGAAACCATTGACTCAAAGAACGATCATTCACAGAAGCTGATGTTGGAAGTATCAATGATATAGTCTCCGCCATATCGCCCACACTACCGTAGCTCTCGCGGAATAGCCAGTCAGGAATACCTGATAATTCAAGAGCCCACTCATGCAACTGCGCACGCTTGAAAACCGACGGCGGACGGCGACCCGTAAACACCGCCAGTGCCCAGATCTTGTCTTCATCCGGCGCCGTAAGGAAATACGATTTCAGCGCCTCAACTTTTTCGTTCGTCTTGTTGGTACGATCAAGCTGTATAAAAAGGTCGGTAAATCGTTTCATCTCAAATCAACCAATTGTCTCAGCCGTTGTTTCTTCTGTCTCGTCACCATACTCGGTCTTCACTTCGTGAGCTTCAATGCCCTTTTCATTCAACCACCTCGCATACGTGTCGGTAAATCCATGAGTCACGAATATTCTCTCGGCTCCCGTTTCAGCGATCGTAGCATTGAGATCATTCCAGTCAGCGTGATCCGACAACACAAACCCACGATCGATCGCACGCCATGCCTTCGCCCCACGCACCGCCATCCAACCCGAACAATAACCTGTCGAGTACGGCTCGAAACGCTTAAGCCACGGCGAACTCGCAGCCGACGGCGGCGCCAGTATCAATGCGTCACGAAATAGTTTTTTTTCGACGTCTCCTGCGAAGGCAATGAACGGCAAATCAAATCCGGCTTCACGCAATCGTTGATTCACATTAAACACCGCACCATGTGCAAACACCGGTCCCGGAAATGGTTGAAGATTAACTATCAACCGCTGCATCTTGCCCAACGCATAACCCATCAACACACTCGCCTTACCCTGAACTTGATTCTCCTTCCACCATTCCAATATCTCACCCATCACAACCTTCTGCACGGGCCATTTATAGATCGGCAGCCCAAAAGTAGATTCAGTAATGAATGTATTGCACTTCACCACCTCAAACGGCACGCTTACATTGTCATCCTGGATCTTGTAATCACCCGCAGCCACCCAAATCTCCCCGTCCCTTTCTACACGAACCTGGGCCGATCCAATTATATGACCGGCAGGGTGTAATGAGAATTTTATATTGTTGATCGTAAATGACTCGCCATAAGCCATAGTCTCCAGGGAGATGTCATCACCAAGACGCAATCTTAAAATGCTTTCAGAATCTTTGTGCGCGAGGTAATGTTTATTGCCAAACCGCGCATGATCGCTGTGGGCATGTGTAATGATCGCCTTGTCAACCGGTTTCCACGGGTCGATGTAGACATTGGCATCCGGGCAAAATATACCCGACGAAGTAAACTGTAGTAATTGCGACGGCATGTTTGCGTGAAGCGCTACCTTCCGAACAACGCCAGCAGCTCCTCTTTTTTATTCGGAGAAACCTCCAGCTCCTGGTCGTTCTTCATCGTAACCGATCCGCCCTTTCCTTTCGAATATCGTACCACATAATCGGGGTTGATGAGGTGTGAGCGATGGATACGCATGAAGCGATGCTCTTTCAGTACATCTTCAAAATATTTCAACGTGCGGCAGATCATCAATGGCTGCCCCTGCTCGAAGTGAAACCGGGTAAAATTATCAACAGCCTCGCAATAAATAATGGACGCAATATTCACGATCTCAAAACCCTCCAACGTCGGCAACATGATCTTTTGCGTCGCTCCCTTGCCGATGTTGTTCATCAACACCTTCGCATGTTGCACGTAGTTTTCCCCACTTCGCTCGCCACGGATCTTCCCGACAGCCTTTATCAGCTCATCAATGTCGATCGGTTTCAATAAATAATACGCCGCACTCTGGTTCAATGCCTGGATCGCGTAGTTGTCGAATGCCGTTACAAAAACCGTTTCGAAGTTTATGTCCCCCGCCTTCGCCAACAGGTCGAACCCGTTACCATAAGGCATCTCGATGTCGAGAAAAACAACGTCGGGCTGAAATTTCTTTATTGCGTCCAGTCCTGTCGCAACCGACTCGCCGAAACCCATCACCTCCACATCGGGGCAATACTTCGACAAATAATTGGCAAGTATTTGCCGGCTGTCTTTCTCGTCATCGACAATTACTGCCTTCATGATTTCAGATTGTTTATGGGAAGCGAGATCTCTACCACGGTGCCGACGCCGTCTGGTCCATCGATCACGTTCACTTCATAATGCGTTCGATAGACTGTATTCAAAATTGCCAGGCGTTCCTTTATGTTCTTCAGACCCGTCGACCGGTGTTTCTTCTGGTTCTCGGTCTTCAATTCTGCAGATCTCTTTCGGCCGATACCATTGTCACTTATCGTAACAACAAGCTTCGAATCCTGTTGCCTCATCGATAGTTTCAAAAACCCTACCGACTCGCGATATCTCAACCCATGCCAAACGGCATTTTCAAGGTAAGGCTGAATAAGCATGGGCGGAACGGAGATAGACTCAGCATTGATCGAGTCGTCGATCTCTATTTGATATTCAAACTTGTCGCGAAACCGGTAGTGCTCGAGCTTCATGTACAGCGTAAGTATCTCCTGCTCTTTCTGTAAAGTGATAAAATCTTCCTGCGAATACTCCAAAACAAGTCGCATCAGTTGTGAAAACTCCGACAGGAATTTATTGGCTGTACGCTCGTCCTGTTGGGCAATGAAGTGATTCACGGAGTTCAACGCATTGAAGATAAAATGAGGGTTCATCTGGCTCCGCAACGACTTCAGTGCAAGCAGTTGATTGGCACGTCGACTCGTTTGTGCGCTTCGATACATAAAAACAGAAGTGATCGTGATAAGCAAACTCACCACGATAAGGCTGCCGATTATAATTCGTTGCCTTTGGATGATCGCCTGCTGTGCATCGTCTTCACTTCGGTCCACATAAAATTCCTGACTTAGCGATTCTATCTCATTCTGCTTCACAATTATTCTCGAGCGCTCTTCCATGCGGGCATTGGTCTCAGATTCGCCTTTCTGAACAGCCTGGCTGTACTTTCGATAGGCTTGAAGGGCGTTGTTACTCTGCCCGTTCTTTTCGTAAAGCCCGGCAAGTAACAAATAAGCCGTTGCCTGGTTGTGAGGGTCGTTGATGGTGTCTGCGATAGCAGCTGCCTCGAGTAACTCTTTTAATGCTTCCGATGTTGCGCCTTTTGCTTCAAGTGCAGTGCTCAACTTCAGCTTATCGCGGGTAACATCTTTCAACGCTAAAATGCCCGTGTTCGATTCTATTGAGCGATTGCGGAGCGCGATCTCGTCATCGTACAATTTATTCTCCCGATAAACATCTGCCACCTCTTCTTTGGCAGTTTCATACTCGACCGGCGCGGCTGCAGGTTGAGCTAAAACACTGTCAAGATATCCGCGCGCATTTCCGAGGTCATTCTTGCGCGCAAGATTTTTCGCCATAAGACTTTGTTGCTGCGCACGGCTTTGTGCCTCACCTGCCCCACTAACTGATTGAGCTCGCTTCAACGACTGATCATAGTCTCCCATCCTGTAATACACTTCCGACAAAGAAAGCTCCGCAGCCGTTCGCTCATCGCTACTCAATGATTTCATTGAAAGTAATTCCGTGTAATTCTTTATTGCCGCGTCGTAGTTACCTGCCTCGAGGTTGGCTTTCGCCAGGCCAGTCAATGCGTTCCTGAACTCGTTCGAAGGACTATAGTCCGATTTCAACACGTTGTATGCTTTTTCATAATTCTGAACCGCAAGTTTCCATTCAGAAATATTAGCGTTGATATCGCCGATCAGCAGGTAGGATCTTCCCTCATTGAACGTGTTGTTCTGTGCGATACTTTCCGCGAGGGCATCCTGCACTTTTTCGAGAGCGCCTTCGGGGTCGGCTGTTTTTTGTCGCTCCGCTTCATCGAGATCATCGGAAGCTCTTGAATCACGTGTTTTATACTGATAGAATTTCTTGTTCGACGGTGCTGCCTTCGGCTCGTCCTTGCTTTGTTCGGCTTTCTTCGTCTTTTGTGCGAAGCAAACCAATGCCACAGGCATAAGGAATAACAGCAACAGTATCGGTCGTTTTAAACTCATTCTTTCGAAAGGTAAGTACTTTAAATTATACGCAAACTGGCCTGTTTTGGCCGATTTTGACACCCCACTCAGTCATTCAGCCGTCTCACCCAGCCGCCTGTACTGCTCACTAAGTACAGGTATCCTCAAGGTTTTTTTTGCGTGAGATTCATCAAAAACAATTTCACCTATGAACCCAAACAGCATCATTAAAAAACTAGGCTTCGCAACAGCATTGGCCTTAGCGATTAACGTAACCGACGCCTCTCCGCGTAACCTCGACATCAACTCCGCGTCAACTCCGCGAGACCTCTCCGCTCCCTCCGAATCGCCCGACGGCAGGCAAAGCATTATGCTTGCTCTCCTCCTCGATACCAGCAACAGCATGGACGGACTTATCGACCAGGCCAAGTCTCAACTCTGGAAGATCGTCAACGAGCTTGCTGCCGCGAAGTGCGACGACCGCTCGCGCCCCACGATTAAGATAGCACTCTATGAATATGGCAACAGCGGACTTCCCTCAACACTCGGATACATCCGCCAGGTAAGTGCCCTTACGGACGACCTCGACCTGATCTCTGAAAAACTTTTCGCGCTCCGCACAAACGGTGGCGATGAATACTGCGGACAGGTTATCAAAACATCACTCGATGAACTCGAATGGTCGGCTTCGAACGCGGACCTGAAATTGATCTTCATTGCGGGCAACGAACCCTTCACACAAGGAGCAGTTCAATACAGAACAGCATGTGCCCTTGCAAGAGAAAGAGATGTAGTAGTTAACACAATTTTTTGCGGCCCTTACGGCGAAGGAGTTGAAACCGACTGGAAGAACGGCGCTACGATAACCGGCGGAACCTACATGGCCATCGAACAGGATCGCAAGACAGTATACATAGCAACTCCGTACGACGACAAAATCGACGCACTGAACAACAGGCTTAACGACACCTACGTGTATTACGGATCTACCGGCGCCAAAAAGAAAGAGATGCAAGCTCAACAGGATTCCAACGCAGAGTCTTATGGCAAAGCAAACAAGGCAGAGCGCGCAATATCGAAGAGCGGTCATGCATACAGCAACAAGTCGTGGGACTTGGTTGACGCATCGAAAGACGATGCCAAAGTGATCGAGCAGGCCAAAGAAGAAGAACTGCCCTCAGCGATGAAAGGAATGACACCTGCGCAAAGAAAAGAATATGTGTCGAAGAAATCTGAAGAGCGCAAGTCAATTCAGAAAGAGATCCAGGAGTTGAGCGTGAAGAGACAAGCATACATCGTTGAGCATACACCCAAAGAAGAAAAAGATGCGATGCTCGATGCGGTGATGATTAAGTCGATCAAGGAACGTGCGAAGTCTAAGAATTTGAGTTGGGAAAAATAAGCCTAAAAGCAAATGAGCATTGCTTTATGGTGGAGGTGAGGTTGGAGTGTCGGGCGAAAGTCCGGCACTCTTCTACTTAAAAAAACAAAAAAATATGAAATCAACGCTAATACTATTCATCCTTGTGCTTACCCAAACTGCGTTTGCACAATACACGAAAGAAAATCTTTCGATGGCATCTGTAAGCAACTACGCTTATCAAAACCTGAAGCTGTATCCGATCCGTGCCAACCAGGCATTCCAACAACAACATCGTGACGTTGGCAACTATAAAACTCTCCAGGAATCGCTTAAGGAAAAGAAACTAAAGATCACCGAAAGCAGCAAAGATGGCGACGTGAACACCCTGTTTATTGAGAATGTCTCTAATGACACGATCATGGTACTCGCCGGCGAAGTGATCCAGGGTGGTAAGCAAGATCGCGTTATCTCGAACGACTTCATCATTTATCCAAAAAGCGGCAAGAAAGATCTCGACGTGTTCTGCGTTGAATCAGGCAGGTGGCAGCAGAATGGAACAGGCTCGGACTTCAACACGTACTACACGATATCGACTAAAGAGGTAAGAAAAGCCGCAGCTGTCGAAAAAGAGCAGGGCAAGGTTTGGGAAAAGGTGGCCGAAACCACCCAAAAGAATAATGTGAGCGCACCCACGAATGCACTTACGGCAATGAAAGACGCAAACACCTTCAAAGCAGAATTGAAAACCTACACAAGCCGGCTTAGGGATTCATTCAGGGATCAGAAAGATGTAATTGGTGTAGTGGCGGTCTCCGGCAAGACCATCCTTGGTTGCGATATGTTTGCGACCCACGACATCTTCATGAGCTATTATCCGAACCTGCTCGATTCATACGCGACTGAAGCAATCACATCTGGCGGACCCGTTACGGTTTCATACGAACAGGTCGACAAATACCTGATGGAATTGATCTCGGATGAATCTAAACAAGACCAGAAGGTCAAAGACAACGGTACAATGTTGAAGGAGAAAGGAAGAAAGTATCATATCTCAACCTTCTAGGTCATGCGGACAATACTTATTCTACTCCTGGCAAGCGTGTCGCTCACAACGATTGCTCAAACCGATCATCCAAATTATATAGAAGTGAGGGGTCATGCGGTTGTAAAAGTTGTTCCAGACCTCATCTATCTTCGAATTCAGATCTCGGAAAAACAAAAGTACCAGGTCGACCTGGACGCGAAAGAGAAACAAATGCTGGAACGGCTCAAGAGCATTGGTATCAATCTCGAAAAAGACCTGGTTGTAAAGGACCTTGCCAGCAACTTTCAATCACGCGCGTTCTCAAGCGACAACATAGTGATCTCAAAGGCTTTCTTACTGTGTACCCACGATGCAAAGACAGCAAACAAGGTCATTTCCGAACTGGAGAAACTCGAGATCTCAAACGTCATTGTCGATCACCTCGATCACACAAACCTGGAGGAGTTCAAAAAAGAGTGCAACATTAACGCTATGGTCGCGGCTAAATCGAAAGCAGACTACATGACCCAGGCTATTGAACAATCCGTTGGACGTGCTTTATACATCAACGAGGTCACTACTCTTCCAAAGGGAGCAAACGAGTCAGCCAATACCATTTTCTATGGAGAGAAAAAGACATCAGCATACTGGAACGATAGTGTGCTCGACTTCGATGAGATTAAACTTGAATGTGCTGTTTTTGCCCGCTTCGAATTAAAATAGTTATAAAACCACATCACTCATTTCGGGGTATACATTTATTGACCTGAGTAATGAATTTAAGCGCACTTTAAGGATATTATTCCACATACTTTTCGCCGCTCATGTAGTGATTTCACGTGAATAATAGACCAGTGGTATTAAAAAGGGATAAAACCACTACTCTGATCACTGATTTTAACCTTTAATCGAGAGTCAGCAATTCTATACCATAATTAGGTACTTGTTTTGTGCATTTTGTACCACAGTTATACAGTTATACATTTCTTAAAATCGTTATGCACAAAATCAAGAAGAGAGTCGTAGTCATTGAGTTTGAATCGAAGCTCAGGGAGTTGTTGGCAAGTCTGGTTGATGCGTCGACAAATTACACTACAGTGAACACGTACCGTGAGTGTGAAGAGGCCCTTAAGAACATCAAAGATGATTTCCCGGACATCATCGCAATGAACATTGAATTCCCGGGCATGAAAGGACAGGAAGCGATCACGAAAATCAAGAAGATCTTACCCCAGACCGACATATTGATCGTTGCCGATCCACTGGATGAGGCGAAAGTATTCAACGCACTCAGTGCAGGAGCTGATGGCTACGTACTGAAAAGCGAATGTGTCTATCACTTCATCTCTTACCTGGACGAATTAAGCAGTCACGGTTCGCCATTGAGTCCGTTTATCGCGCGTATGATCATCGAGTCGATCCAGATCTCTCGTGTTTCTCCGCTAACCAGCCGCGAAACCGAAGTATTGAGACTGATCACTCAAGGCAATTCATACGTACTGATCGCAAAGCAATTGAACATCTCGAAGGAGACATCGAAGACACACATCCGAAACATCTACAAGAAGCTGAAAGTAAATTCGAAATCGGAGGTTGTGAGAGTGGCGCTGCAAGAACATTACGTCTCGTCACCAATCATTAGCATCTAGTATTTTAATACGTAAAAAAAAGGCCCCGAATTTCGGGGCCTTTTCATTTCTAGTAGGCTGTATTATTCGCCGGCGTTGCATCAAACAATCCTGCCGTAGGGACATTCTTGTTCGTGTTCAATTCCGACTGGGGATACAACAAACGCTGTGGTATCGAAGGACTTCCAACCTTCACCGGGATGCCCAGTAGGTTGTCTGTACGACGGATATCGTTGTAACCTTCAAGCTGACCGATCAGTGTTACATATCTTTCTTCAATAATTTCACGGATCAGTGCATCTATCGGGGTCTTGTTGTCGGCATTCTCTATTCCACCGGGTGCGAAATCACCCGCATCGTAGGCTTCATAAAGGTGCTCGAAATCATCGTTGTAGCCAGCACTCCAGTAGCCACCTGCGTCGTAGTAAGCTCTCAGCTCGTTCAGGGATGCAAGCGCACCGGTAAAATCACCCGACTTCGCAAGAGCTTCAGCACGGATCAATGTATTTTCTTCGTAAGTCACCAGAGGGAATGACGTAACTCCGCCGAAGAAACCATCGTAACCTTCACCTGATCCCCAATCGAAGTCTGCAAGCACGTTGGGCTCGTAAGCGATCGATGCGAAGTTCAATCCACCACCAGGGAAATAGTAGTAGTTCAAACGCGCCTCTTCATTCGTCTTATCGTTGTTACGACTTTCTGCTTCGGCAGGATCCATCAGCTTCGGGGCGTAAGAGTCCGCACCCATGTAACCGGGTCTGTCGTACGTGGTGAATGAATAGTAAAGGTTGAATGATTGAAGGTAAACCGGTCCGTGGGGAGCCATCATGTTGCTCGACGGATCGTCGATGCCGAGAGCAGCATCGCTATAGATCGCCGCATTGTCGTAATCACGAACGTGCAGGTAGTAGCGTGCTTTCAAAGTATTGGCAACTTTCGTCCATGCTACATCATCTCCACCGAAGAAGACGTCGTTCGATGCAGCGAATGCGGCGGGAACGGGAAGAGCGAGGTTGGCAATTGCAGAGTCGAGCAACACCTGTACAGCGTTGTAAACGCTCGACTGGCCATCGAACTTGGGTTCGGTGATAGCAGGGTACTTCACAGCTTCGGAAAACGGAACATCACCCCAGAGGTCGGCAGCAAGTCCATACGACATTGCCTCCATAACCTGGGCCATACCCAATGCGCGATAGTTCTTCGCAACATGGGCCCTGCTTTTTACGATCTGTGTGTTCTTAAGAACAGATGAGTAAACTGCAGCCCACTCACCATTGAAGTCACGTCCGGAAACTGCATAGTTTCCAAGACCGATGTACTGGCGATCCTCACCGCTGAAGTAGCCGCTCCACATACCTGTGAGGCGGTTGATATCGCCTTCGTAGGCGCCGATCAGGCCAACCTCCGCACCAGTGAGAAACGACTCGCTGGAAATAACGGACGGGTCGGTGATGTTCACAGGGTCTGTAGAAAAACCATCGGTTAGGTCATTACATCCCGTTGCAAACAGCATGGCCGAAGCCGCAATTACTGTTGATTTTATAGATAATATTTTCATGAGTCTTCAATTAATAGGTAATAGTCAACTTAAAGAGAATCGACTTGGTATTTGGATTCTGGAAGTAATCTATACCACGACCATTTTGCGCACCAGTAAGGTTTGTTTCGGGGTCGATACCAGAATAAGGAGTCCAAAGAGCGAGGTTACGGCCTGTAACACCGATTGTGATTCCCTGGAGTTTGGTTGCAGAACGGAAGCCAGGACCGTTGAATGAATAGCTAAGGGTTACTTCGCGAAGACGGCTCCAGTTTGCTTTTTCAACGAAAGGCCCGTTCACGTTGAAACCACCACCTGTTGCGAGGTACCATGCCTGGTCTAGCGCAACTTTTCCTCCGCCATAATCACCAACGGTGCCGCGGAATGTGTAAGTGCCATCTCCATTTTGTGTTGCGCGGCCTGCATCAGCGATTGTAGAACCATCGAACGTCTTGATTGCAGCTGCATCGGCAGCGCTTACGGTTGTTTCAGTTTCTGTGCTCTTCGCAGTGCCGTAGTTCACAAGTGCACCGCGTGTACCGTTCCACATTTGTCCACCCGCCTGCATATCAAACAGTGCATAGAGGGTAACTCCTTTGAACGACAGCGTGTTGCCGATGCTCATCCTGTACTGGGGGTTAGGGTTACCGATCACGCCTTCGCCCGGGGCCAACTTCGGAAATCCGTTCTCATCAAGAACATAGCTGCCATCTTCTTTCTGATCGTAGTAAGTTCCCCAAAGAACACCGAGAGGTTGTCCTTCAACCGCACGTGATGAGCCATCTGAGAAACCACCACCCGAAAGGAATACAGACTCTGCGCCACTCAGGCTAAGAACCTTGTTGCGGTAGTTTGACCACATGAAAGTAGAGCTCCATGTGAAACCACTTGAACTCTTAACCCACGTAGGTTCGAGTACAAACTCGAGACCTTTGTTCTCCATCTCTGCAGCGTTGGCAACCTTCGTTGCAAAACCAGTTGACGGCGACACGTTCACCGGGAGGATGACATCAGTGGTCTTGTTATAGAACGCAGTAGCGCTGAATGTTACACGATCATTCCAGAAGCGGAGGTCAAAACCACCTTCTAACTCATGCTTGCGTTCAGGACGGATAACCGGGTTACCAACAGTTGTAGCGATCGAATAACCGCCATTGTACTGTCCACCGGCAAGAGTTCCACCCCACGATTCAACAAATGAAGTAGGGCCGTAAGTTGTAAGGTTCAGGTATGGATCAGGCTGACGACCTACAACACCATACGATGCACGCAACTTACCGAAATTGAGCAGGTTCTTGTTTGCCATTAGTTGCGTGAACTGCCATGCAACACTCGCTGAAGGATAGAAGAACATACTGCTTGCTTCCGGTCCGAATGTTGACGAGCTCTCCGCACGACCAGTAACGTTTATGAAAAGTTGGTTAGCGAAATCTACGTTAAGGTCTGCGAAGCTTGCTGCTGTCTTGATAGTAGATGCGAGGTTGAACGGAACGCGGTTGCCCGGATCAGTATTGTTGAAGTTTGCAGGAGCATCGGGTACAATGAAACCTATACCTTGTGCACCCACCTGGTTGAACTGGCGGCTGTTATAGTTGAAGCCGAGTACCAGGGTACCACCAAATTTATCCGAGAATCTCTTCTTTCCGGTAGCATATAAGTTCGTGTTGAACTGCGATTCAGAGATCGTCTGCTCTGTGTATGCTCCACCTGGAAGGATAGCTGACTGTGCATTGATGAATTCTGTCTGGCGATCGGTATAGGTATCGACACCGGCATTACCTTTCAAACTCAGCCAGCTTGCGATATCATAGTTAAGTTCGATGTTGCCAAGCACACGAGCTACATTCGAAGTGTTCCTGTTGTGATTGATCGTCCACATCGGGTTATCGAAACCAGAGTTGGATGCAGAACCGTTAGTGTTCCTGAATGTTACTTGCTTGTTCGGTGTGGCAATGCCATCAGGATTGTAATATGTTCCTTCAGCCCATGAGTTATCGAAATCCGGGGGAGTTCTAAGACCACCGAGGAAGATACCGCCAAGGTTAGATCCTTGCTGGATACGATTCGACTTGATGCCAGAGTAAGTCATGTTTGCCAACAACTGGATCTTGTCTGTAAGCATTGTAGATGCATTTACACGTGCCGTGTTACGCTTGTAATCACTATTGTTCTGCACGATACCTTCCTGGTTAAGGTTCGAATAGCTCGCAAAGATGTTCGAGCGCTCGTTGCCACCACTAAGACTGATGTTGTTGTCGAGATAGTGACCTGTCTGGAACGCTTCGGTACCATGATCGTATGTTTCTTTCGAATTTTTCTGACTGATCCGGTAACGACGAGATCCATCGGCAAACTGTGTATAGCCGGTGTAACCTGCCCCTGAAGTAATGTAAGTATCCTGGCCCCCCGAACGTTCAGAGATCTTGTCGCCCCAGCTGCGGGGAGTGTTGTACACGTAAGCACCGTCTGTTCCCTGGCCGAATGTTCTCTGCAGCTCTGGCACCTTGTTCACCTGGTCGAACGAAAGAGTACCGGCGTAAGTGATGTTGAGCTTTCCTTTTGTGTTCGTACCCTTCTTGGTTGTGATCATGATCACACCGTTGGCAGCACGGCTACCCCAGAGAGCAGCTGCGGCAGCGCTGGAGATCAGCTGTACCGAAGCGATATCTTCAGGGTTGATGTCGTTCAAACGCGATTGTTGCTGAACACCATCGACCTGGTTTCCATTTCCGCTGTCCTGGAATGTGTTGAACATCGGCATACCGTCGATCACGATCAGTGGCTGGATGCTTCCGTTGATCGTGCTTTGTCCACGGATCTGGATGTAAGAACCGGCACCGGGATCGCCACCGTTACGGGTGATGTTAAGGCCGGGTGCCTTACCAGCAAGACCATTGAGTATACCAGTTTCACCTGACGACTTGATCGCTGCTCCACCTACGTTGGCGGGAGCCGATCCGAGCCTGTCTTTCGGAACCACATCACCCATAGCGTTTACCACAACCTCGTTGAGTTGGGTAACATCCATTGCCAGTTGAACGTCGAGAGTAGCATTTGCCCCGGCGGCAACTTCTTTGGTTGTCATACCTACGAATGAGAATACAAGGATCGGGTTCGACTCACTGAAAGAAATAGTGTAGTTCCCGTTTGCGTCGGTAACAGTACCGTTGGCAGTACCCTTTACCACAACGTTGACGCCGGGCAATGTCGAGCCGTCATCTTCGGCCGTCACTTTCCCCGTCACCGTTCTCTGCTGCGCCTGTAACTCCTGGAGGCAGGAGATAAAGACTACTGCGCATAGTAGAATCTTCTTCATGTTTGGATTAAGTTTAGTTTTAGATATCATCGCCAACACAAGGCTCATGAAGAGAGTAATGTCTCTTCACGACACCTATGTATTAAGCACATGTAAAGGTCCCGAGTTGCCGAGCCCCGATAAATCACCTGAATGGAGTATGAAGGAGGGTGGAGACCCAGAGTTTACCCCGGTATATGGGGTAGGAATCTACTGCATGCGGTCCCCGGTGTAACGTGAGTGTTGTTTTTCTGATATGAAAGCTCTCTAATCTTCTGAAGGAGTATTGTCGCCACACATCCTTACGATCTTCGGTGAAAACTCTCCGAGCACTTCAACCAGGTCGTCCTGGTTTCTCATCACCGCGCGGATATCCTTGTATGCCATTGGCGCTTCGTCCAATCCTCCGCCAAGTAATTCAACACCGGCCCGCTCGAGCTCTTGTTTTACCATCTTTTTAGTGATGCTGCTCTTCGCGGCACTTCTCGACATCAGTCGACCCGCGCCATGCGAAGCGGAGTTTAACGAAGGTGGTGCTCCTTTACCTTTCACGATGAATCCCGGGGCGGTCATAGATCCTGGAATTATTCCCAGTACGCCTTCGGCGGCGGGCGTTGCTCCTTTGCGATGAACGATCACTTCACTCCCGTCAGCGAGTTGTTCTTTCCATGCGAAGTTGTGATGGTTTTCTACTTTGAACAGCGGTTGTTCACCGAGTGCCTTTGCGATCCTTTCATGTATCTGTTCATGGTTCGCCGATGCATAATCACCTGCAAGATTCATCGCAGCCCAGTACTGCTGCCCTGCTTCGGTCGACATGTCGAGCCATGCAAGGTTTGAAGCCTCCGAAGGCAAATAACACAGTTCACGTGCGAGCCGCGTGAAATGTCGGGCTACTTCGGCGCCGAGTCCTCTTGAGCCGGAGTGCGACAGCACCGCGAGATAACTTCCGGGGTCGAGCTTCCACTCGTTATTTTCTTTGAGTGTGATCAAACCAAACTCAACGAAGTGATTCCCGCTACCCGACGAACCTATTTGTGTTGCTGCTCTTCCATGAAGACTTCGCAAAACTGTGATCTCGCTGAACACACGTCTGTCGAGTACTTCGTGATCTTTCGGACGTTTGATGAGTTCGTTCCCAAACGCGGTATTGTCGAGCAGTATCTTTTTGAGATTACTGCGATTGCGTTCCAGGAACACTTCACCTAACGGATAGGCCGACAATGCCATGCGACATCCTATGTCGACACCGACACCATACGGAATGACAGCATTCTTCGTAGCGAGTACACCACCGATAGGTAACCCATAACCCGGGTGTGCGTCGGGCATCAACGCGCCGGCGACAGTTACAGGAAGTTTCATCGCAATCTCCATTTGATTGCGTGCGCCTTCTTCGATGCCGGAAGCTCCGTATATCCTGTAGTCGATGCGGTGTTTCAACAGTTCGTGATGCATGTTCTTCTTTTCCGAGGGGATCATCGCGAGCGCAACGCGACTCCACAAAGGATTTTCAACGAATGATTTTGGATCATTGAGAACTGCCTTCAACATGCCATATATCTCCTCTTTCGTGCTTCGTTTGAAATGACGCAGCACTACGTTTATAGCAAGGCCAATAGATTTACCTTCAGGAAAACCCATTTTAACGAGGTCATTCCCGCTTAATATTTTGCGTTTCATAAAAAATATATAAAATAAAAAACCCGGTCGATGCCGGGTTTCTATATAAAGATCTGATTGAGATCAGTAGATGATTCCCGGCGTTCGGCTTATGTATGCATTTGTTCTTCGCATGGTGCAAAGATATGCTTCAAAAATTTTCATTTCAAAAAATTGAACCGTAAATAATTTTTTGTGTTACCTTTGTCGCATGCTGGTTCTCGGCTACCATATCCCAAGTTAAGATCGTCTGCGGTGTTCTTCCGCTGAAACGATAATCTTTTGCCTTAATAAAAAATCAAAGTCCCGTTAGCGGGATGTTATTTCAATCAGGATATGGAAAATTCTATTTCTAAACATAATGACGTGCTCGCGAAAAAAGCCCTGATGGCTGAAATCGCGTTACAACTAAAGAAGCAGTTCATTGGCCTCAGCGAGCTGATCGATGGGGTCATGTCACTGGTCACTGCATGGTACATCTTTCCGCAGGCACAGTTGCGCCCTCTTGCGATCAATCTTTGGGGATTAACTGGCTCGGGCAAGACTGCACTGGTAAAACAAATAGTCGAATTGCTCGATCATAAAAAATTCTATGCTCATTTCGACATGGGAGAATTTGAATCGGAGTCTGCGAAATGGATCAAACGTTCTTTCATAGACGACCTCAGTCACTTCAATGGCGAACAGGCGATCATTTGTCTCGACGAGTTTCAATTTGCAAGATCGATCAGGAACGGAGAGGAAGTTACGAACGACAAGCTTCGGACGGTGTGGGAGTTGCTTGACTCAGGCAAGATCTTCTATACGAGTGATCCCGACCAGTACTATGTTCGGCGAGTCGAAAAATGTATTACCGCCCTTCAGACGCTGAGGAACTGTGGTGGTGAGATCAGCAATGGTGAGGTCGTCGCAGGTCAGGAACTTTTCCTGAAGCTGTTCGAGTCATGCTTTCTCGATCGCGACGACCGGAATGATGAACCGATGAGTGTCAATTATCTGAAGTCTGCCGACTTCATCGACGGGCTGCTTGTGCTCGACGACAGTACAACTCCGAGGGCGCTGGTAATAAAGCAAGTCTGCTCTTTCGATCTCGATGGGCTCATCGGGTACGTGTCGGACCTTGTGAAGCGTGCGGTTACGCCCAGGGAGCTTGATCTGCGCAAGTCGGTAATATTCATCCTTGGCAACCTCGATGAAGCCTACCGGATGAGTTCGAACCTGAATCCCGATCTGAACCCCGACGATTTTCACGAAGCGACGAAAAAGATCACTATCCCGAACATAAAGAACGCACTGGCTACAAGATTCAGGAGTGAACAGATCGCACGTCTCGGCAACAATCACTTCCTGTACAGGGCATTTTCGACTGCACAGTTCCGTGAACTCATCAGGCGTGACCTTGAACGGCTATCGAAGTTTGCTGCAGAGCAGTTTCAATTGACGCTTGTGTTCGAGAACTCGGTGCATGATGTTGTCTTTGCGGAAGGAGTTATTCCTTCGCAGGGAACAAGACCCGTGTTCACCACGATCAACAACCTGATCCAGTCCAGGATGGGTACGGTGGCGATGCACGCACATGCAGCAACTACACCGGTTTCGGTTGTTCGGTGGTCACATCGTGAAAACGAATTTCTTTTCGAGTTAAGGAGTGAAGGCGGCGTAGTCGTGTCGGTTGTCTCTGAAGAGGTTCATTTGCAACTGGAGTCGCAACGCAGACCGGTAGATCCGCATTTACAGGCGCACACAGCGGTACACGAAGCAGGTCATGGGATACTTGCTGCACTATTGTTACGGATAGTTCCGTCTGTGATCATTTCGAGAAGTGCCTCGCATGATGCAGAAGGTTTCTGTCGTGTTCGTTATCCCGAAGGTCCGTTAACCCGGGAGACACTGCGAAAGAGCATCGTGATCACATTGGGTGGACTCGCAGCCGAGAAAATTGTTTTCGGAGATGATAATTCATGTTCGGGAGTAAGTTCCGATATCGAACATGCGTCGACTCTTGCCAACGATGCGATACGTAGATACGCAATGGGTATCGATCCAATACGGCTGGCTGTCGTGAGGGCCTATGCCAACGAAGATTTCTTTGTCGATTCTTCCAAATACGAAGAGGAATCGGTGAAGCTTATTCGTGAATGCATGATGGTTGCAGGTATGATACTGGAGCGGAACAAATTGTTGTTGCTGGAGATGTCTGAGTATCTCACACACAATTCAAAGATGGAAATGAATGCTATCGAAGAGTTCGTGAGGAAGTATTCGGTCGAGGAATGGGTGAACGACACAGGATTTATTCAGCCCGAACAGTACTTCGAATTCGACAAAATTGTTAAAAACCAGTTGGTAGAACTCGAAACCGCGGAGCGATTTGTTGATGAGATAGTGAGTGAGTCGCTGGCTTAAGTGCCGGCGCTCATACACTTGCAGTCTTGCTGATGGCTTTCCGTGCCGGGATCAAAACCGGTACAGCGGCCAGGATCAGCAACACTGCAACACCCTCAAATAAATGCGACGGCTTTGCAAAGAAACTTCCGGAACTATAGATCAACATGATGATCAGAACGGAGAACGGAAGGGAACATGCCAGAACATTCATCGCAAAATCCAGGTCGAATGTCGATGCGCGATGCTCTTTATCTTTTGATTCCATTTCGTTTACGACAGCCATGTGTGCGTATGGCCAGAAACTGCACGCACTTTGCGGGAAGACAACGATCAGTAATGCTGTGGCAAGATCACTCACCGGGAAGAACAGAAGGATCAGTCCCGAGATCAGGAACGCTATGGCAGAACGGAAGAACACAAACGAAAAGATCGCCTTGAATTGTTGCCAGCTGAATTTAATTGAGATGCCGATAAATAACAAGACCAGTGGTGTCATCATCAGGCTGATCTTGTCGACGCTGGATCGAATAAATTCCGGAAAGGCATCGTATCCCAAACCAAGTGAAAGCATGACGACGGCCGTGATAATCACAAGATTTACGGGTTCGTTCACAAGCGAAACCCAAAGCGCCTTTAGTCTCACGCTTCGTCCTCCATCGAGGTGCGTTCGCTCTGCGAAATACCATTTCATTGCGATCAGGTAAGCGATCACAAGCACAAACACCTTATTGCCAAGATCTGCCAGCGCTGCGACAGCAAGCGACGATTCGCCACTGTATTCAAGTATAAAAGGAAACGAAGAGAGTCCCGGAGCCAGCGAAGGAATAAGAAGGATTAGGGTACGATATTGATTGGCTGGCAAGTTGAACAGCGATTGCACAGGCAACTTCGACAACATTGCAAACACAATCAGGTTGAACCCAAGCGCCATGATCGGAACGATCACCAGTCCCGGGACAAAATCAATCTTTAATAGTGCAATGAATATCGTGGCCGGCAATGCAAGACTAAGGATCATCGTCCTTATTCCATCCTTCGACTCCTTGCTACCGATCTTCTTGCGAAAGAAGTAGCCTATCGCGATAAGCAGTAGAAGAGAAACGGTTTTCATTAAATATTGATCGCTGCAATGCTCTTAACGAAAAGTTTCAGTTCGTCCATCGTTCCAACGCTTACGCGTGCATATTGCTTACCATCGATCTCGTAAGCACGTATGCCGACACTCTTCTCAAGGAGCTTTTCTGCGAGATCTTTCGCTGGCATCTGTACCGGGAACAACACGAAGTTGGTAACACTTGGTATTGGGTTGTATCCAAGTTTCTTCAACTCCGCAGTCACATACTCACGATTGAGTTTTATGTTCTTGCGGGAATATTCCTGGAACGAAACATCTTTCAGACTTGCCATTGCACCGGCAACCGAAGTAACACTCAGGCCCATTTCGGTTCTCACGAGATCCTGGATCTGCTTTACCCGTTCAGGTTTCGCCGCCATATATCCAACACGCAAGCCAGCCATACCGTGGATCTTCGAGAATGTTCTTGCTATGATCACATCATAACCTTCGTTGATCGTACCAACCGCTGTTTCGGCATCCGGGTTGTCGAGAAGCTCCAGGTATGCTTCATCGATGAAGATCGGCACACGTGAATTCACCTTTTTAATAAATGCTTTTATCTCTGCAGCGGGTGTTATCGTACCGGTCGGGTTGTTCGGATTACAGATGTATATCAGCTTCGTGTTCTCATCGATCGCTTTCTCCATTGCATCAAGGTCGTGGGCATAGTCGGCACGAAGAGGAATGTTCTTCCATGTTGCACCGATTGCTTGCGCGGTTTTCACCAGCGACAGGTACGACGGGTCGGCAGAAATAACGTTTCCGCCTTTCATGCAGAGCGCGAATGCTGTTTTTTCGAGGATGTCGGTGGAGCCCGCAGCTACCAATACCTGGTTGGGAGCAACGCCTTCCTTTTTCGCGAGACTCTCCATCATTTCGACAGCACTATTATATACGTAGCGGTTGCCCTTGCTTGCTGCCTCGCCAATAGCGGAAACAGCTTTCTTCGAAGGACCCCAGGGATTTTCGTTCGCGAGCAGGCGCGCCTTTAGTTGGGTAAGGTCTGCTTTCGGAGCAAGATGATAAGTTTCGCGCGTATGATGGATTCCCTGGAAGGGCTTCATGCCAAATGCAGGCATGGCGTTGATTTCAGTAGTGAATGCTGCGCCAGTAAGGACGGCGCCAGTGGCTACAGCACTTTGCTTAAGCCAGTCGCGACGGGTAAGGTTGGTTTTCATAAGCTCGAGTTTGGTAAGCGATTTTAGTCATTATTTGTAGTGATTCGCCTACAATCGAGCCCTTTATTTGCCGAAAGCGATTGCAGAAGTGATGAACAGGGTCAAATTTGACCATGCTCATCAGAAAAATGATAAAACTTTTGAAAAGTAGGGTTTAATTTAACCCTACTCAGTTCGTAGAGTAGTCGCAGGGTTCATCCTTGCCGCTCCAAAAGCGTGGTAAAACACCGTGCCGAAAGCAACCACCACAGAAGCCACTCCCGCAGCGATCACGATCATCCAGTTAAACCCAACCGGGTACGCAAAGTTTTGCATCCACTTATCCATCAGGTACCAGCTTACCGGTGTTGCTAAAGCAAACGCAACCAGCACAAGTATCATAAACCCTCGCGACACAACCATCAGCAAGCCCGAAAGCGAAGCACCCAAAACTTTTCGGATCCCAAGCTCCTTCGTGCGTTGCATGATCGTGTACGACGCCAGCCCAAACAACCCAAGTCCGGCAATGAAGATCGCCAGCGTCGAGAAAATATTCATGATAGTGCTCAATCTGGACTCAGAACGATAAAGGACATTTTTATACAGGTCATCCAGGAAGACCAAATCAAGGGGCGATCCCGGAACGATCTTCCTCCATCGCTCCTGTATTGCCGACGACACTCCTTCGAAGTTATCGCCCTCTATACGAACCAGGAGCTTACTCAGAAACGCACCACCATTGCCCTTACCAGCATGAATAAGCAATGGTTCTATTGGCTTTTGCAGCGGTAAAAAATGAAAGTCACGAACAACGCCTTTGATCACCCCATCTGTTTGCCAAAGCATCAGTCTCTTGCCCACCGCCGTTTCGTTGGTCCATCCAAAGAATTCAACGGCCGACTCATTGATCAAATACTCCCACGATCCATCCGCCGGAATCTCAGCCGACAAGTCATTGCCTGCAAGGATCTCCAGCCCGGTCGTCTTCACAACATCGGGACCCACCCCAAGATTGTAGATTAACAATTGCTTGTCGCCAATGTCGCCTCCATATACAGTTGTCTTCGCACCATTGTTCACCGGCGTAGAACTTGAGGTCGACGACCTTTCCACGCCAGAGATCGAAGCCAACTCAGTTCGTATCGTTGAGAGATTAGCCCTGGCAAGACTGTCGAGCGGTATCATCACCAGTTGCTCTTTGTCGACACCAAGCTTTTTGTTGACCATGAAACTTAACTGGTTGTTGATCGTGAGCGTGGATACGATCAATAAGATCGATATCGCAAACTGGAACACCACAAGTGATTTTCGAAGTATCGAACCCGAACCGGAGGTGCCCAGCTTTCCTTTCAGCACCCCGATTGGCCTGAATCCCGACAGGATCATGGCAGGATATGCGCCACCGAGAAAACTTATCAACAACCAAATGAAGACCACCGCTGCGATACGTTCGGGGTGTTGAAAGAGGCCGAGTGACAGGTTCTTCTCGGAGAGACCGTTAAACACCGGCAGTAACATGTACGCGAGCAACACCGCCAGCACCACCGACGCGAATGATATCAATATCGACTCACTGATAAACTGCCAGAACAGCTCCATCCGAAGCGCCCCTACAACTTTCCGTACTCCAACTTCCCGTGCACGCTCCATCGACCTCGCTGTTGAGAGATTCATGTAGTTGATCACCGCGATTACAAGTACAAGTATCGCGATCGTAGAAAATATATACACATAACGAATGTCGCTGTTCTGCAATCCACTATACTTCTGATTTTTCAGATACACGTCGGTCATCGGGATCAGATCGAGCTCAACGTGATCGTTGTGCTCTTTCGAATATCTTTTCTCAATGCGGGCCGGAATGTCTGCTACGATCGCTGCGGCCGAGGCGTTAGGTTCGAGAAGCACGTAGGTATTGAAAGGGCTCTTGTCCCAATTGGGTTCCCATTCCTTTTTAGGCAAAGAGCTCATTGAGATCAGCATATCGAAACGGATATGTGAGGTAGTCGGTGGATCTTTCACAACCGCTGTCACCTTGTACAACCTCCCCGATTGTTCCGTCAGCGTCTGACCAAACGCTTCGTTCTTTCCAAAGTATTTCAAAGCTGCACGTTCTGTAAGAACTATCGAGTTCGGTTCCCTTAGAGCTTCTCTTGGATTGCCTGCGATCAACGGAAATGTAAACAGGTCGAAGAATGTGCTGTCTGCTGCATATACAAGGTTCTCAGGCATCGATCCCTGCTCACTTTTGAAGACCTTGTTGAGATGCTCGATCCTTACGAAATTCTCGATCTCCTTGTCAAACAATTCGGCCATCAACGGACCCGCGGCCGAAGTGCTTCCTGCCACATCAATTCTCGTCGACTGAAATTTCCATGTCATTGGCAACAGGTACAGCCTGTCTGCCTTCGTATGAAACCTGTCGTGGCTAATCTCTTCGAGCACGAAAAGCGTGATGACGAATGTTACCGCCAGGCCAACTGCCAACCCCGCGATGTTGATCGTGTTGTGAAGTTTCTGCCGTCCAAGCTGACGAAAGCCTACCTTGAGATAGTTAGAGATGAGCATAGTAAAGAAGTTTGATGAAGGTTCTTTTTTTCTTCGCAACACGCGATGCAGCAACAGGCTTGCGAAGTCAACGAAGTAGCCCATGTTGGCCCGAAGTCGTCCCGACTCTTTCAGTCGCTCCTCGAATTCCTCGTACATGTCGCCAAGAATGATCTCGCTTTCACGGGGAGATGCAAGTCGTTCGACCAGTCGCGTAATTAATTTCGGTGGTCGATTCATCTGCGGCCGGTATTTAGGATCACGTCCGGTACCGACTTCCACATGTCATCGCGGATGTCTTTCACTTGCTGCATGGCTTTCACGCCCGTCTTCGTCACTTTATAATATCTTTTTCGACGTCCTCCGCGTTCGGGCGTGGTCTCTCCTTCCCACGATTCCAGGAAGCCTTTGTCCTCGAGCCGGCCCAGCGAAGCATGCAACGCACCGATGCTGGGATTCCGGCCCAGTCTTTTTTTGATCTCGTTTTTGATTGAATTTCCATACGCGTCGTCGGCCAGTATCGCGACCGATAGCAGCACGACTTCTTCGAACTCACCAAGGTTTGTACCTCTCATAACCGAAATTCCTATTTGTATACTTCGCTAAGCTAAATAAGTTTCACTGATACTTATTATTATTTTTGCCGCGACCCCATGAAAAAACCGCCATCTACCCTCTCCAGCGTGATATTATGGTCGGTGATCTCCGCCGCATTCATCGGGCCTGGCACGGTGACCACATCAGTAACGGCCGGGTCGAACTACGGACTTAGTCTTCTCTGGGCAGTCACGTTCGCCACATTCGGATGTATCGCGCTGCAGGAGCTATCGGCGCGGATCACGATTGCCAGCGGGCTGACGTTCGGCGAATCACTGCTAAAAAAATTCGGTCTGCGTAACGGGCGGATCCTCCAGTGGATCGTTGGTGGAAGCGTTGTGTTTGGTTGCGCTGCTTACGAAGCTGGAAATATCCTCGGTGCCGTGGCGGGACTTAACCTCATCACGGGTTGGTCGAACACGATGCTTACGATCCTGGTCACGGTAGTGTCGGGTGCGGTGCTTTGGTTTAAAGGAAAAGACCTCATCTCGAACCTGATGACGGCCCTTGTGGTGATCATGGGAGTGGCATTCGCAGCACTTGCGTTCTCCCAAGACTTTACGCTCGCTGCTCTTGCAACTTCAACAATAACACCGGTTATACCGGCAGGTTCGGAGGTAATTGTACTTGGACTTATCGGCACGACGATCGTTCCTTACAATATTTTTATTGGAGCCGGTATCAGCAAAGGTCAAACAATTCCTTTGATGCGTGTAGGGCTTTCGATATCGGTAGCGATTGGTGGAGCGATCACGGCAGCGATATTGATCGCCGGGATCTCGATAGAGAACTTCGACTCGTTCCAGGAAATAGCGGCGGCTATGTCGCAGCAGGTTGGACAATGGGGTGCATACGCGTTGGCACTCGGGTTGTTTGCCGCCGGATTCTCATCGGCGATCACGTCACCTTTTGCTGCATCGCTGATCGCTACCACGGTGTTTGGTTTCAAGAGTCAGACTAATGTGAGAATTGTTTGGCTTCTCGTGCTGTTGACTGGTTTTGTTTTTGGGATCTCAGGAGTAAAACCGATACCTGTGATACTTGCAGTCCAGGCATTGAACGGATTGATATTGCCGTTGATTACAATGTACCTGATCATAATCGTGAACGATGTAACAATTGTACCGAAAGGTTTTTCTCACGGCAGTCGTTACAATATCATACTTATGGTCATCATGCTGGCAGTGTCGCTGATCGGCATAAGCAATATTGATAAGTCACTAAGTGCTACGTTTGAACTTCAGGAGTCGAGTCACCCGTTGGTTGTGCTTGCGACCACATTGCTTGTGATGGTTTACCCTTCGTACGTGCTCTATTTAAAGTATAAAGACTAAAAACGAAAAAGGACCCGTCTTTCCCCGGGCCCTTTCCCTAAATTAAACTAAACTAAATCCTATCCTACCCTGGCGAAATCATTTCCTTGGGTTCGTTGTGGGAGCGCTGCCATCTGCCGGCGGATTGTAGGCGATCTCGTTGTCTGGCACATCCCAATAGTCGAGAAAGTTGTATTCGATAGTCGCATTTGTGTTTACGACGCCGGTACGTGTTAGAGCTACCGCGCCCTTGCGTCCACCACCTGCAGAGACCGGATCGATAACACCCCAACGACGCGCATCGTAGAACGACACGGCGCGGAAGGCGAGACCAATACGACGTTCCTTTCTCAGTTCTTCTTTTGCCTGTGCGTCGCTGAGACCAGTGTTGGCAACAGCTGGAAGACCAGCTCCCTGCGACGTACGTACGGCATCGATCAATGCAAGGCCCGCATCGATCTGACCTGTGTAGATCAAGGCTTCCGCACGCATCAATGCATTCTCTTCATATGAAGAAGCGAGGTACGTATCGTAAGAACCGGCCGTTGTATTTGCCCATGTGATCACGGTTGCATCGCCCGGGGTTGTACCGCGGTTGATCAGCTCCCACCTTGTGAAGAAGCTGTTGCCACGCGAAGTCTCGCCGATGTATGTAGCTGTGCGCTTGCGAATGTTGTTGGTGAAACGTTTATCCGTTGTCAACTCACCGCCTTTAAAGTCCTGGACAAAACGTTCAGTGATCTTATAGGTTCCGCTAACACCAAGTGTCTTCAAAGCAACAGTACCGACGGTGGGCGAAAGGAAATCACCAGTTGCATTCGACCTTCCTGTGAACACGAAGTCGGCCGCCGCAACACCATTGGCTGTGAGAGTAAGTATGTCATTCCAGTTTTGTGCTGTCATGCTCTTCACTAACGTGTTTGCGAGGAGGTTGCGCGCCTTCAACGTGTTGATGCTGTGTGTCCACATCACGGGTGTTGGGATCTGACCTTTTCCAACGCGGTTGAAGCTCGGTATCAACACGGTCATCGTTGCAGTATAGTCGGCATTCACCGTAAGCGGTGCAAGTGCAGCAGCTGCAGCATCCAGGTTCTTGTTCGACTCGGCTATGATTGCTGCGCTGGAAACATATTTACCCGACGTTCCTTCCAGCGATTCACCGTTCGCAGCGTCCACGATCAGACCTGCGTAATAGATCGAACCGATCCTTGCATACGCAAACCCTTTCCACCAGTACGCCCATGCTTTCAACACAGCAGTTTTCGTAGCTGCATCTCCTGTGAAGGTGATCTCAGGGATGTTCTTCAGTATGGTATTAGCGGCGTTGTTTATGTTGTACATGTACGCCCACTCATAATACACCGAGTTTTGAAAGCCCGTCGAATTGACGTTCGCCGTTATCCGGATGAAATCGATCTGCTTCGAAGGCGAATTCGGATTGGGCAGCGTCGTTCCGTTGTCGAGCGTGATCAAATCCGGGCAACCGATTTGGTTGATGAAAATGTTGGCGATGTCGGTGCCAACTATATCTGCCATCAGGTCGTGGTTTGCGATAGCACCCGACCAGAAATAACCGGGAACACCATCGTAATATTTCACGTCTTTAAAACCGGTAACATAAATGCCCTGTCCGAAAGAGATAAGGCCTTGCTCAGATTTAATCGCACGGGAGTCGGGCTGGTTGGGGTTCTTTACGTCGAGGTCTTCAGTACACGACACTACGGCACCCGTAACGAGTATCGTTATAAATGATCTTATCAGTTTGTTCATAATTGATGTCATTGAATGTTTGATTAGAAACCGATATTGACAGCCACCTGGTACGACTTGAAGTTCGGCATTGTGCTGTGGTCTGTTCCACGATCCCATGCCGAGTTCGAATCACCAGAGCTGATCTCAGGATCGAAACCAGAATATTTCGTAGCTGTCCAGATGTTCCTTCCCGACAACACCAGCTGCAGTTTGCGGAAGCCGGGTATCTTCGTAAGGCGGGCGAAATCAAGACCGACAGAAACGTTCCTCAAACGTGCGAACGTCGCATCTTCGTAGAAGTAGTCCTTCGTTCCGTTTGCAGCACGTTGTGCATACACGCCTCGATAGAATGCAGTCCACGCCGAAGGTTCTCCGCCGTCGATCGACAGAGGCATAGTATAATCCATGTGAATACCATCGCGGTACATCCACTCTTTAGTCTGGTTGTAGAGGTGATTCTTGTACACCCAGTCGAGTTGTGCACTGATCATCAGGAAGTTCTTGAACGTCACGTCCTGGATGAACGACATCAGGAACTTCGGATTCGGGTCTCCGAAGCTGTACTTGTTCGCAGACATGTACGGCTGCTTCGAAGCACGATCTACTACATAACCGTTGCTTGCCACAACATAATTCTGTTGCTGGTTCTGAGGAATATAGTACTGACCGTTCTCATCCTGCTCGTCTACTGCATGAACCATGCGGTAGCCATACAGTTGTCCTACTTTCTGACCCGCTGCAAGTACGTAGTTTGTGCTGCCAGCGTTCGAAGTCACAACGATAGGCTGATCACCGCGGATCGACTTGATCTCTGATGTCTGCTTGCCATAGTTGATCGTGGTGTTCCACTTCAAATTGGCACCGCTATACACTGCAGAATTCAATGACACTTGTATACCGTTCGATCCAAGAGTGAATGCGTTATCCCGCACTGTACCCAAGCCAAGAGATGGCGCTACGTCAACGTCGTAGATCGAATTTGCAGTTTCGCGTTGCCAGTAAGTTGCTGCCACGCCAATGTCATTCAACCATTGGGTGTTCTTCAGGAAACTGAAGACCGCATCAAATCCTACTTCGAGCTCACTCGAAACCTCTACACTTAGCCCCGGGTTGCTCTGCTTGTATGCATAATAGAATGCCGTCGAGCTTCCGAAGGTTGTTGGCGTTACGGTCACGTAGCGGTCGAAGGGGTTTGGCTGGATACCAGCCTTTCCGTATGCAACACGGAGTTTCAATTCCGGGAAGAAATCATTCATAGAACCGTTCTTCCAGAAGTCAAGTCCCGACAATCTGAAATAACCGTCGCCACGAGGAAACGTGAACGGCTTCGATCCCTGTCCGAACGCAGAAGAGTAGTCACTCCTGAAGCCCGCCGATACGCCGGCAACTTCACCGAAATCAAACTTCTGGAACACCAGGTATCCGAAAGTGATGAAAGGTTCCGTGTAGTCGCGGTAAACGCGCCATGAGCTGGTGTTCGCCGCATTGTATGGTTCATATGCAGAAGGCAGACCCATTGAAGCAATAGTGTTCTCGCGAAGAACATTCTTACGATAGTCGTACAACACCTGCGTTGTCGACTTGATCGGCACGCTTAAACCAAAGTCTTCTGCCAGGTCCAGCGATATCGTTGCCTTCGCGAGGAAGTTCTGGAATATCTTACTGTTGTTGTAATTCGTGATATCACCAGTGTTCACCGTGTTGTAGTTGGAGATGAACCGCTGGCTGCCCTGTGTCACCCAGTAAACAATGTTTGGGTTGGTCGACTGGTTCTTGTACTCAAGCTCACGATCCTGCATCTGGTAGTTG
The DNA here is from genome assembly GCA_035656375.1 of Cyclobacteriaceae bacterium. Lineage (GTDB taxonomy): Bacteria > Bacteroidota > Bacteroidia > Cytophagales > Cyclobacteriaceae > ELB16-189. The sequence continues at coordinate 28,382 of DASRSO010000211.1, forward strand.
AGACCATACTTCATATCGACCTCCACGAACTTGGGGAACTTGTAGTTAAGGTTGAAGCTCTGGATAAGGTCGACCTTCTTGTCGTTGTTGTCGGTATAATACTGCCGGAATATCGGGTTCTGGTGGTTGATACCCGCCGTTTGGTTTAAAAAGGCTGGAGGCGTTCCATCCGGCAGTGTAGCACCTTCGAAGTCTGCGAATGCATAAGCATTCAACAAGCTGAACATGATAGTCCTGTCCGAAGTCTTGAGTGTACTCTTCGTAAAGGCGAGGTTGCTGATCGAGCGGAACGTAAGGCCTTTCGCCAGGTTGAATCCAAGGTTCGAGGTAAAGTTGCTGCGATCCCAATAACCGTTGTCGATAAGGTTGCTTTCCTGGTGACTGTTCGAAGCCGAAAGACTGAAATCGATCTTCTCCGATCCACCGGAAATAGCAATACTGTTGTTGATGGAATTTGCCGGCCTGAAAAAGAACTTGAAGTGATCTACATACTGGAAGTTCTTATCATACGGCTTGTTGTTGATCGCTGTCGGGTCGACGGAGTTGTACTGAACGTTTTCAGAATAAACGCCCGTGTTCCTGTCGAACGTAATTGGATTTCCCGATGCGCCAATCACTTCGTTGTTCGTGTTTGTCACGAACGCGTGCTTATCGGCCTTCCTTACATCGCCTGTGTTGAGGTAGGTGTTGTTCGAGATACTGCTGGCGATGTCTACAGTAAACTTACCAGCCTTACCCTTCTTCGTGAACAGTTGGATAACACCGTTGGCACCTTGCGCACCATAGATGGTTGCGGCAGCCGCACCCTGGATCACTTCAACACGTTCGATCGAATTAAGATCGATTGTTTGAAGGCTCGTCGCACCGGCTTGCACACCGTCGATCAGGATCATTGGGGTTGTTGTCCTGTTCACAGTGTTGATACCACGAAGGAGGATGTTGACATCTGCTCCGGGTGTTCCGCTACGGCTTGTGATCTGTGCACCGGCGATCTTACCGATCAACGCCTGGTCGACCGAAGCCGACGGCGCTTGTGGTAATTCGTTCGCCATTACCGACGCTACCGAGATCGCTACTTTACGTTTGTCGGTTGCAACACCGACACCAGTAACAACGACCTCAGAAAGTTGCTGAACATCGGCTGCCATCTTCACATCGAGCTCCGAACTTGCTCCGATCAGTAACTCCGTTGTTTGAAAGCCGATGAATGAAAACACCAGGGTGCCGCCCTCCGCAGGGGACAACAGGGAGTATTTGCCATCGGCATCCGTCACTGTTCCATTGGTGGTTCCTTTTACGATTACGTTTACCCCGGGGAGGGAGGTTCCGTCGTCCGCCGTCACCTTACCGGTGATCGTTCGGGTTTGGGCATAGGCAAAGACGCTCATGCCCACTGCTAACAGCAGTAGTAGAGATTTCCGCATTTGTATAGGGTTAGGTTTCTACTACTGAATATATAGAAATATTAATGCGGATTTAATATTGAGTACCCCATAATGGAGTATAAGTGGTCGAAAGTGATACCTTAAACTGCGGTAGAATCCGTTTGCACGAGCGGCAAATAACGTTTGCGACCGGTAAACCGGCAGGCAAAAAATTTTTAAAAAATTTTTTTAACAGGGGGTGCCCCGGCTATAGCAATTTGGCCAGGGTGCTGATATACCTCTCCGGGACCTCGCCCTTTGTAGCGGTCTGGTAGTCGTTGTAGCTGCAGGGTACGATGCTATTCCTGGGATATTTCCCGGCGGTCTGCGGCATAACCTCCATCCACCACTTTTCGGTGAACTTGCTCTTATAAAAAACGATCACTTCGGGCTCAGTGTGCATCGACACGGTGTACTTTATGAAGTCGTTGCTCTTGAAATCTCTCTCCTTCTTCCGGTAGTAAAAGCCCTCCACGAAATACCAGATCATCGTAGCGATAACCGACGCTGTTTTTTTGTGCACATCGTCGTATTGTGGATTGTATTCGTAGAACCCTATGGAACTCAGCTTGTCGTTTTGTCCCGCATACCAGCACAACTGGCAAGCTTCCTCGCCGGTAAGTCCAAAAGGCTGAGCGTTAATGTTCCCGGGAGCATCGGCGGAACGGATCGCCGTGATATCGAACGACATCATATCGGCATTGCGAACGGCGGGCTCCATCTCGCCAAGATTCTGTCGCATCGAACCAAGCCTGTATGCTTCGAAGTAAAGTTTCTCCAGGATCGATGCGGAGTTCGGGTCGATCAGGTACAGTTGGTGCGCGAGATGAGTATAGCTGAAAAGATAATTGGGTTCGTGAAGGAGGATCTTATGGATGTGTTGGCGTGCAGGCAACGACTCACGAACGTCTTCGAGGTCAAGGAACGCATCGATGTTCAAAAGACTGACCAGCTTCTCGAGATCCTGGTAGCCGCGATATTGTCCGTAGTCTACGTCGTGGGTGCCGCCTATGATGATCGGGAGCACGTTCTCTTCGAGCAGCATGCGGCAGACCTCACTTACGCGTACGTAAGTTTCTTCTAGATCAATACCTGTGTTGAGATTTCCGAGGTCGACGATGTTGTAGATCCCTGTGCCCTTCTTGAGGTTGTATAGCTTCTTGCGGATCTCGTCAGGACCTTTGGCCGCACCGAAGTTATTGTGAGTGCCGCGTTCTTCTTTCACACCAAAGATCGCAATGTGGGCTCCGTGATAGTCGGGCATCTTCTCGGTAAACGATCGGATGTTTCGGAAGAAGCTGCTTTGACTTGTTGCCTCTGCGTGAACGTCGTCGTCGATTGGGGAGAAGAAGATGGTTAAATCCATAAAATGATCTTATGCCAATTTAATCACTCGCTCAATAATATCCATCGCCCTTTTATCTGTCTCTATCCCGTGACCGATGTCGGGAAGGATAAATGTCTCCTTCAGGTTCTTGAGCTTGCTCTTTGCGTTGGCCGCCGATTTTGCAGTTGGGAACAAAATGTCCTTGTCACCCAAAAGCAGATACACGTCCGACGAAACATTCGTCAGCTCGACATTCATGTAGTAAGGCTTCTCGGTTTTGTCGTTGTACCGGGTCAACGCAAACATCTGGAAGTCGACAATGAGGTCGCGCCTCTCTCCTTTCAGGTCGTGGTTCGGTAAACAGAACACCGCCTTCTCGAGGAACTTCACAACGTTCTTCTTCGAAGGACTTATGATCGGCAACGTGTTGTAGTAAAGATTTTTAAGCGCCATGCTGAATGGCTGAAGGCAGCCAGGATTCAACAAAAAAGCAGCGATAACTTTCTGCGGTGCAACGATCGCAAGCTTCATACACACAGTTCCTCCAAAAGAGGCGCCCGCGATGTAGCACCTGTCGATGTTTAACTGGTCGAGCACATCGGCCGCCCAAACACCATAGTCGTTCGACTTTATTGATGGATTACTTCCATCACTCGGGTTGGGCTGACCATTTGTTTCGATCAGGAACAGGCGGACCTTTTGAGCGAGGTCTTTAAGAGCGTTGTCGAGATCCCAAAAAAGCGGGCTCGTTCTGAATCCAGGGAAGATTACAAGAGTTGGAAGGCTGGTTTTTTCTTCGTTGTAAGACCAGACAATGGTCTTTCCAAGTTTTGAACTAACCTCCTTCCGAAAATACTTGCGGGAATTTAGTGATTGAACTCTCTCAGCCCAATTGAAGAACCACTCCGAGTCTTTCTTATAATCTTTAAACCCGGAAATATGTTTGACCATTATCCTCCGAAGTCGTCGAACCTGATGTTCTCCTTCGGAATACCCATGTCGTCCAGCATCTTCAACACCGCAGCATTCATGAGTGGAGGACCACAGAGATAATACTCAACATCTTCCGGGGCAGGGTGATTGCCCAGGTAGTTATCGTAAAGACACTTGTGGATGAAACCAGTGTACCCGTCGCCTTGAGTG
>DASRSO010000212.1:0-2535 GCA_035656375.1 Cyclobacteriaceae bacterium
TATTGCAGGAGACGTCCTGCTTAATTCCTAAACACCCTCAACTTTACGTGCAGCCTTGGAGCGCTGCTCAGCTTGTGGGTTACGGATGATGGATTGAACTTGATTTGCCCACCCGTCGCTGATAATGGAGCAGAAACATCGAAGAGAACCGCAAGTTCATGCGTGACTGCGGGCTCTGTTTCTGGAACAGATGCTTCGAAATGAATCGCGTCGTTTACTTCGTAATGTGCAGGCCGCCCTTTTTGAGATAAAGAGGGTGTGGGAGATGCCAACAGCACCACAAGGAAAAACACCGATAAAAGACTGGATGCGACGCGCATAATCCAATTAACAAAAAATTCCCGAAAATCGTTACACCTCTTCCAATAAGGTCCTGAAAGACACAGCCTTATCTCCGAATTTCTTTGTCACGTCGTCGCGCAATGCGGGTGCATATTTTTCCAGATATTGATCAATCTCAGTGAGTGACCGGGCTGAATACTGGATCGCATATGACACACTGTTCTCATCGCCCGTAGTGAGCACGCGATAAATCCGTGAGTTCAAAAACATCTTCGTTCGCATAACATCCGGTATGTGAACCTCCTTCATCCACAACAGCCACTCTGTTTCGATCGCCTTGTCTACACCGACGGTTACGTTGTAAATGATCATAGTTGCTTGACGTGATTTTAAATATACGACAGATTTCGTGCTGTGATTTTATGCGGACTTGCTTTTTATCGATTCGCGCTGTCCCAGAAATAGCGCGATCAGCACAAGTGCCGTGCCGGCTACCGTGAACAGTGTGATGGGTTCGGCAAGCAAGATGCTTGCATAGGTTAAACCAAATATCGGACAGAGAAATAGCCACAACGACGCCTTCACCGTATCCCATTTCAACAAGTACAACCATAGCTGCACGGCCCCAACCGACACAGGGATAACCAGCCAGGCGATCGAAAGCCAGAATCGTGCATCAAAATTGTTGGGCTTTGCGTGAAAGAACCATGCCATTGGAATTAACAAAATCCCTCCAATAAGCACTTGCCACCCGTTGATCGCCGTGCGCGAAAGCTTCCAGCTCACCGTTGAGTAATAGACGGATCCAAAGGAGTAAGCAACCATGCAAAATGCAAGCAGAACAAGACCTGTGACCGTGGCGTAGCTGTTGACGAGCAACGGATACGCCGCTACAACAACGCCGGCGATACCGATAAAGATGCTGATCCACTCGATTCCCTTCACCGGCCGTCGCAGCCACAGTGCCGACATGATACTGATGAGCAACGGGTTCAGTGCAAGGGATATCGTCGTGATTCCCGCGGTAACTTCTGCAAGTGAGATAATAAAAACGCCGAGATAAATTGTCGTATTGAAGGCACCAAAAATTGTCAGTGGCAGCCACTCATTCTTTTGCGGCAACCGGTCCTTCTGAACCGCAAAGGAATAGCCAAGAAGTAATACGCCAGCAATCAGAAATCGCACAACAAAGAGGACCAATCCTTCAGCGGATTGCAAGCCGATTTTGCCGGCCGCAGATGCGGAAGACCACAACATCGCGAAAAGAAGTCCCGTGACGAGATACCTGAAAGGTGAGATGTTCATTGATCTGCCGATCGTTACAGATCTGAAGGGATTTGACTGATAGATTCGACAATCAGGTTCCGGTAGTAAATCTCACATCCTTCGGATTGAAGCTGAATCTTGCCTTTTGCCAGGCGCGTTTCTGTGCCATTATCCTCCTGCCTCGAATTGAATAGCCGCATTACGACAGTGCCATTGATAACGTGAACACTGGAATCTCCAAAACAATAAAGGTCAACGACGTTCCATTCACCTGTGCGTTTTTCTGCATCTGGATTTTTAATACACCGCCGCCCGGCTTCACTCGTAGCGCTGAATTTTACCAGGGGAGACTTTTCGTCGAAGACATATTGGTCTTTCTCGTTCTTGCGCGCCGGCACGTCGAAAGTGCCGCCTGCAACGCCCCAATAATCTCCGCAGTCGCCTTCCTGGATTTGAAGCTCCTGCGAGCGCATCCATGCCCTTGCATCCACGCCGTGAGAACCCACCGCGTGGTATAAGATCCCGCTGTCGCGCTTGCGTTCTTTAAAAGATTCGATCTTATTCTTTCCCCACTTGAACTCGACCCTTAAATGATAATTTTCAAATTCTTGTTTTGTGCTAATACCACCGAATGTTTCGCCCGACACACGCATAGCAGTTTCTCCATCCATGTCCACAACGGAGAAGACGTGCGTTGGATCTACATTGAGTCCCGGAGGTGGAATGCTATCAGCGGGCGGGGCTATGTACACGTCCCATTCGGAAAGATCTTTCCCGTTAAAAATGGATCGCCGGTTACTGTTCGTTGCGCATCCATAGAATAACGCTAACGAACAAAGTAAAATGATTCGATATTTCATGAGCTGTAAATTTAACGCAGAGAGGCCTCAGAGTTCATAGGCGTAGTCATGAAGATACTGAAAGTAAGAGGTAAGCTTTCCGTTTTCAGCTATCGTTCCTCTCGCAATCACTTTTTCCGGGTCGCTT
>DASRSO010000213.1:0-6001 GCA_035656375.1 Cyclobacteriaceae bacterium
GTACCGCCAGCTTTACAATGGGCGGCGAGTAATGAGTAAAGTGATCAGTAAGCCTGTCGAGAATGTCGAGACCAGAACCAGTTCCGATCCAGAACTGATCATTCTCTTCGACGATATCAAAAACAAGATTGTCCCGGATAGACTTCGGGTCATCGCGATCGTGACGATATACATTAAACTGGTAGCCATCGTACCGGTTGAGTCCATCGTCGGTAGCGATCCAGATAAAACCGCGGCTTCCCTTTACAATCGCGTTGACATGGTCGTGCGAAAGCCCCTCCGTTGATGTTAGGTGGAAGAACCGATGCGTTTGTTGTGCATAGGTGGCTTGAGTTAAAAGAATAAAGTAGAGGGCGAGGGCTGCAATCCCCTTCATAAAAGCGCTTTATACAACTTCTCTTACCCAAGATAGGTAAGGATTGCAGCGATTTTCAACGACTTTTTGATGAAAAACTTACATTTTATTCAGTTTTCAAGGCGTTTACCGGGTTACCGAAGGCTGCTTTAATGGCCTGGTAGCTGACGGTGACCAATCCGGTAAGCAGGGCGATAACTCCGGCCGAAACAAACACCCAAATGCTTAACGGTGCCGCGTAGGTAAATCCCATCAGCCAGTCGTTCATATAATACCAGGCAACAGGCGTCGCGAGTGCGATGGATATAATAATAAGTACGATAAACTCGCGGCTTAGCAGGTTCACAATACCTGCGACGCTGGCGCCAAGCACTTTCCTGATACCGATCTCGCGGGTGCGCATCGCTGCGGTGAACATGGCAAGTCCGAAAACTCCCATGCAGGAAATAAAGATCGTAACTCCCATGGCTATCGATGCGAGCTTCCCGGTTTTCTGTTCGCCTTCATGCATCCAACCGATCTCATCTTCAATATAATGATACTTGAATGGTTCGTTAGGGTATAAATTTTTGTAGGCCGACTCGATGTTGGCAAGTAGTGCGATGTTTTCGCTTACTTCGGGATTCGCGAGTCTTATCGCTATTCCGTGGTGCGCATTCTTAAATCGCCCGATCATACATGGCCCCATCGGGTTGCGGAATGATAGCTCATGAAAATCCTCCACCACGCCGACGATAGTGTGAACTCCGTTGCTCTCGAATTGCTCACCGATAGCTTCGTTCGGATCGTCGAAGCCAAGTGCTTTCACCAACGACCTGTTGATAACGACATCGCTTGTTTCATTTGCAGGGATGTTTCTTCCCGCGATGATCCGCATTTGGTATAGAGGAATAAAGTTCTCGTCACCGGGTTTAACGGAAGAGATTGTCTCAACCTTACCGTTCTTTGAATTATAATTCACACTCGAGCTCCAGTACGCGAAGCCCATTGGATTGAATCCCTGTACGGCTACCATTTCAACTCCATGCATCGAGCGAATCTGGTTGGCCAGGACCTCAACCTTTTCCACACGATCGTCCCAGTTGGTTTGGAAAGTGACAACCGAAGCCGTAGAAAACCCGCGATCCTGCTTGCGGATAAAATCCAGTTGATTGCTGACAACGATAGTTGCCGAAATGAAAAACAGTGAAACAGTAAACTGGAAAACGATCAGCGCTTTTCTGAACGACCAGCGTTGCCGTCCAATCGATAGTGCCCTTCCCGAAAGTGTAACGGCAGGCAGGTACGACGAAAGAACAAGAGCAGGATACAACCCAGCAAGCAACGATACCACAAGCAGCATGCCGCCAACGAACAACCAGTTATCCAACGAAAATGGATTGAAAGTAACGCCGGCCGGAACGAACCCTTCGAACACCGACAATAGCGGGCCCACCAACGCAAGGCTAAGACACAGTGCAGCAAGCGAAAGCACCAGCGTTTCCGACAGGAACTGGAAAACGATCTGCAGCTTCATACTTCCCATTACTTTACGGATGCCGATCTCGCGCGAGCGACGGATAGATTGAGCGGTAGACAGATTGATAAAATTGATGGCCGCGATAACCAATATAAAACCTGCAAGCGCCACAAGCACGTAAAGGTTTGAAAGCAATGCACTATGACCATTTTGACTCTTGTCGAAATGCACGTCGGTCAACGGTTCCAGCGCAAAGCGATATTTCTGGGTTGTGACCTTCCTCGAAGCATTTGTTAGTTCCAACTCTATATCCGCAGGCTTGTCTCCTTCATTCAGTTTAATGAATGTCTGTGACGAGCTAAGGAACATTCCCCAGTTGTCGAGTTGGATCTTTCTTCGAAGGAAACTGTTTTCGATGGTGCTGAATGAAACAAATTCCCAGTGGTTGAAATCCGAATTCTCCGTCCAGTCTTTCACTACGCCCGACACAACAACATTAAGAGAATCGTCATAGGTTATTGTCTTTCCAAGGATCTCGTGCGGCGCCAACGAGCCAAAGTAAGTTTTAGCCCTGCTTTCAGTAACCACAACTTTCATGGGCTCCGAAAGGGCATTCATGTTACCCGCGAGCCACTCGTATTGGAATATTTTAAAGTACTCCGGGTTGACAAGGACGGCACGTACTGAGTTCCTTTCAAAATGTTTTACCTCGCCTTTATCAGCAATCGTAACCTTTGCTTCCAGTAAGTGACATCCCGCTAATGCCTCCGACCTGATGAACGCATCACGGAAAGCTGGAAACGCCGGCGCCGGCGTACACGGAAAAAATCCCTGGTTCTCACTCCCTTCGTCGTCGGCCTTCACACGATAGATCCGCTCTTTGTCGGCAAGAAAACGATCGAAGCTGAACTCGTGCGACACCACGAGGTAAACAATGAGACATGCACTGATACCCAGTGAAAGTCCAAGGACATTGATGGTTGTATAAATTATATTCCTGGTTGATGTTCTCCAGGCAATTAGAAAGTAGTTGCGTATCATATGAAAGTTGATGGAGTTGTTTGAATGTGGATGAAATGATGACCACTGCCTTCTCCTTTTGATCGCATAGGAAAAGATCAATGAAAATATCTGGAGCCAGTATTTTGCTTTTGCCTTGATGGGAGACATTCGTTTAAGGTTGTTCTTGAATATCTCGTCCATGTCTCCCACCAGGTCGTCGACCTGTGCGTTGCCACAGTACCATGTGAAGATGCGACGGGCAAGGCGCGGAGGTTTGATGTTTTCCATGTTTTAAAGGTAAAGATATGTTTCTATTTTTAAGAAGTAATGGACGTAAATTTTAAGACACGTTGAGGTCCGGCTAAATTTTATCTATTCATTTTTAAGTGTGTCGACCGGGTTAGCCATTCCCACCTTCAATGAGTGGAAGCTTACCGTGACAATTGCAATTACTAATGCTATCGCGCCGCCTGATGCGAACATCCACCATCCAAGGTCGATCCGATAGTTGAACTCTTCGAGCCATCGTTCCATGATGAACCAGGCAACGGGCGCTGCCACCACGAAGCCTGTGATCACGAGCCATACGAATTCCTTTGAGAACTGCGAAAGGATATGTGCTAACGAAGCGCCAAGTACTTTGCGAATACCTATCTCCTTCGCACGACGGATGGCCATGAACGAAGAGAGTCCGAACAACCCGAGGCAACCGATCATTATGGCCAGGGCGGAGAACAATGAGAAACCATGGAACACCATGCGTTCGAGAGCATACTGTCCATTAATGGCATCGGCTATGAACATGTGACTGAACACACCTTCGGGCTTAAATTCCTTCCATGCTTTTTCGATAGCTGGAAGAGTTTCGGGAGTTTGCCTGTCGATACGAAGATAGGTTCGGTCCATCCAGTGCCAGTTGAGCAACACCACCGGCTGAAGCTCCGACCTCCACGACTCATTCTGATAATTTTCAACTACGCCGATGATCGTACCAGCACCTTCATTGATCACGAGTTTTCTTCCTAGAGCCTGCTCGGGAGTCCAGCCCATTGATTTAGCCAGCTTCTCGTTCACAATAAATTCCTCGAAAGAGCGGGCCGAGGGTTCACCCATGTTTCGGCCGGCGAGAAGTTTTATATCGAAGAAAGAAAGATACGCGGGATCGATACCCTTCATTTGTGCCGCCCTTCCCGCAACCACGTCTTCTTCGGGTGTGCGGTAGCTTGTGCCATAGCCGCTTTCAAGTTCGATCGGGGCGGTAGAACCAAAAGCAATCTCTTTAATGTCTTTGATCTCGTTAAGCCTGTTCTTGAACGCATTGAGTCGCTCATAGTCGGGGGTTGGGATGCTTACAATAGACTCGGTGACAAACCCGAGATCTGCGGAGTTAAGATGATTGATCTGCGAAGCAACAACGATGGTGGCAATGATGAGCAGTTGAACAACGGTAAACTGGAACACGATCAGCATACGGCGTAGCGAAAAACCTCCCTGTCGCGTGAAGCCGATCTTGTTGCGGATGGCTTCGACTGGTTTGAATGATGACAATACCAGTGCAGGATAAACGGCGGCGAGAAGGACCACGGCGCAGCCTGTCAGCAATACGATACCGGCATCGTTCCAGGTAAACGTAAGTTTCAGGTTGATAGAAGTGAGATAATTATTGAGTTGGCTTACGGCGAATTCACTGAGCCCGACCGAGATCAGTAACGTAACGACGATCAACAAGCTGTGTTCATACAAGAACTGAAGCATCACACCTACCCTGTTGCCTCCCATTACTTTTCGAATGCCCACTTCCTTCGAACGTGTAATCGCACGTGCTGTGGTGAGGTTGATAAAGTTTACGGCTGCGATCACAAGAATAAAAATTCCGACCAGACCTGCAGCGCGAATGATCTTTGTCGGCATGGTGTACGAGCCGGGTGAGTTGCCATAAAGTGTCTCGTTGTGGATATCCTTTATGGGTTGTAAGAAATAATTGATCCGGGCATCGTCTTCTGGTTTAAGGTATTTCTTCTTCCAGCCTGCTATCTTGTCTTCGATCGAATGTTGCTCGGAGTTGTCGCGCAAGACAACGAACGTCGTTCCCTGGTAGTTTCCGGCCCAGTTGTTTGCATTGTATGGATTGTTCTCTTTAAAGAAGATGTAGGGCACGAGCATCTTGTACCGCAGGTTGGTATTGCCCCGGGCCTCTTTAACCACGCCGGTAACCGTCATCGGATCCTGGCTGTTAAGCATCAGGGTTTTGCCGAGTATCGATGCGTAGTCGTTGTTTTGAATTTTACCGAATGCTTTCTCCGCGGTTTGCTCGGTAAGTACGATCGAATTTTTAAGCTTAAGTGCTTCCTTTGGATTTCCTGCGAGCCACGTGAACTCGAATACATTTGTGTAAGCCGTGTCGACATACAACACATAACGTTCTTCGAAGTGGATGACTTCGCCATTGCCACGATCGACTGCGAAATATCTCTTGATAGGACCGGCTGCTTGCGTTACGTGTGCGAAATCTCCAAAATCATTTCTCAGGGCTTCTGCCAACGGATAACATGTAGTGTTCCAATGCAGCATCTCCTCAGGGAATTGTGTATGCTGAACAACACGAAAGGTATTGTTTGCCTTCTTATGATAATGATCGAAGGATGTTTCGTAGCCCAGGAAAATACTGATGACGATGGTACACGCGATACCTACTGAAAGTCCGGCAATATTTATCGCCGAATGAGCTTTGTTCTTGAGCAGGTTGCGATAAGCAGTCTTGAGATAGTTTCGTAGCATGCGGCCACTTTTGCCAATCCCATGCCATTGGGAAAATCACGTGTTTTTGGTGGTTTTTGAACAAAAAAGTGACCTGTATCGGACGCTTGTGATCGGATTCGAGAAAAGCGAACTTTCGACGCACCTCTATAAATAAACAGTCATGAAGATCAAATTTGAGCACCGCCATCAAAAAGTTGTTCCCTTCTCCGAATTCCTATTGCGGCTCGGTCGATACACATTGTTTGCGTTGGGCCTCATTGCGGTCTCACTCGGCATCGGCACACCGGGTTATCATTACCTGGCGCAACTCGATTGGATCGACAGCTTCTATATGTCTTGTATGATCTTGACGGGAATGGGGCCGGTGTCGGATATGCCTTCGGAGGGTGCGAAGATATTCTCGTCGGTTTATGCTCTGTACAGTG
>DASRSO010000214.1:0-3882 GCA_035656375.1 Cyclobacteriaceae bacterium
CAAACAGGAAAGACTTTTTATAAAGGCAGCGCTGGGCGCGCATTCGGACCTTACGGTCCGTTTGCTTCAACGTATCGATTGGATTTCAGCACACTTAACTCGCCCGGCAGGTATAAAGTTGTTGCCGGGGAAGCATCCTCACCTGAATTTTCTATCGGCCGGAATGTTTATGCAGGCACGGCCGACTTCTGTTTGCGTTACATGCGGCAGCAACGCACGGGATATAATCCGTTTTTAAAAGACAGTTGTCACACGCAGGATGGGTACGTTTTATATGGGGCAAGCGCGGGAATAAAAGACAGCACGCACTTCGATGTGGTCGGAGGCTGGCACGACGCGACTGACTACCTCCAATACTCGACAACATCTGCCAATGCAGCGTGGCATTTGTTGGCGGCATACCGCGACTTCCCCGTAGCCTTCAGGGACAACAAACAAGCGAACGGTCTCGATGGAAAAAACGGAAGAGCCGACGTGCTGGATGAGGCAAAGTGGGGGCTTGACTGGCTGCTGAAGATGCATCCCACACCGGATATCATGTTCAACCAGATCGCCGACGACCGCGATCATATATCCATGAGGATACCCAAAATGGATAGCCAGTACGGCAAAGGCTATGAGCGTCCCGTTTACTTTATTAATGGCGAACGACAACAGAGGGGAAAATTCCTGAACAACACAAAAGGAACATCGTCGACAGCGGCCAAGTTCAGCAGCGCCTTTTCTCTCGGCGCGAAATTGTTTGCAGACAATGCAAATTATAGTAAGCTGCTTTCCGAGAGATCTGAAACCGCGTACCAGTATGCATTAAGAAAACCGGGGGTAACCCAAACAGTCTCCGTTCTCTCGCCATACATCTACGCAGAAGACAATTGGGTCGACGACATGGAACTGGCCGCCGCCTCGCGTGGATTGCTGATCGAAGCGAACTGGTATGCCATGCAGGAAAAACAAACGCCCTGGCTCGGTACCGACACCGCCGCGCATTATCAATGGTATCCATTCATCAACCCTGGACATTACGAACTCGCAAAGCAATTGAAAGGTGCAGAACGCGACACAGTCTTAGGATACTACAAAAAAGGGATCGAAGCCGTAATGAAGAAAGCGTCCACAAACGCATTCTACCGCGGCGTTCCGTTCATATGGTGCAGCAATAATCTCACAACCTCATTCGCCATTCAATGTTACTGGTATCGTCAACTTTCGGGCGACGAAAGTTTTCTCGCCCTGGAACAATCTACTGTAGACTGGCTGTTCGGTTGCAATCCGTGGGGCACGTCGATGGTGTACGGTCTGCCTTCGTGGGGCGACACTCCTGCCGATCCTCATTCGTCGTTCACACACCTGAAAAATTACCCAATCGACGGTGGACTTGTCGATGGTCCTGTGTATACCAGCATCTACAAGAATCTTATTGGCCTTCAGTTGCACGAAGCCGACGAGTATAGCGAGTTTCAAAGTAACCTTGCAGTGTATCACGACGATTATGGTGACTACAGCACCAACGAGCCTACCATGGATGGAACAGCTTCGCTTATTTACCTGCTGGCTGCAAAGCACTACGACAGAACTAAAAATTTCACCATCGATCATGGCGCTATCGTGCGCGCCGACGTGAACACAAAGAAAATTGCTTTGGTCTTCACAGGCGATGAATTTTTTGAAGGACTGCCTTCGATCACGAAGACATTAAAAAAGCACAATGTGAAAGGAGGCTTTTTCTTTACCGGAAGGATGTACGAAAACAACAAGGCCAGCAAGGGCATCCGGAAACTCATTTCCGACGGTCACTATATGGGACCGCACTCCGATCAACACATTTTGTACAATGACTGGACCGTACGCGACAGCCTGCTCGTAACACGAGACTCCCTCCTCAACGACCTTACAGCGAATTACAAAAAGATGGGGTCGTACAAGATCGATCAGGATCAAAAGCTATTTATTCCACCGTACGAATGGTGGAATGCGGACGTAGCACAATGGTGCATCGAAGACGAAATACAATTGATCAGCTTTACGCCCGGCGTGCCGACAAATGCCGATTACACCTATCCTGAAATGGGTAAGTCATACAGATCGACTGAAGACATCTTGAAGAGGTTGTACGAGAAAGACCTGAACGGCAGCATCATTCTCGTTCATGTGGGTACAGATCCGCGAAGAAAAGACAAGTTATACGATCGCCTGCCGGAGATGATCGAAACCCTGACCGCGAAAGGTTATCAGTTTGTGAGGATCGATGAACTGGTAACGCGATAACTCTATCTTACTGACTCTGCAGCTGTCGCGACCGGTATCACCACTATTGCATCGTAGCCGAGAAGGGTCTTCCGGAGCATGTCGTCCCTGATCTCGTACTTACTTTTCCTCACGGCGGCTCTCACCTTCTCCAGGTCGATAGTAGTCCATTCTGTCGACGACGACTTGTCGAAGAAAGGTTTGAGTGCTGCGAAGAATCCATCGCTGTAGTCGATATCATTGGAACCCGAAATAAATCCAGCCTGCTTACCGCTTTTCGGAACGACAAGAATGTGATATGAGTCCTGGTTCTCGGCCTGTGCATAAATGTGTGCGGTGGTGCCGATGTCGTAAACGGGAATGTAGCTCTCCCCTTTCAATGTATGATTTGCGCCAAACTTGAAAAGGTTCTTCTTGCCCTTGAGCTGTGGATAAAAACCCGCGAGGTTCTGTTGCATCAACTTGATACGGGCCTGGTGGCTGCCGGTCTGATAAATGCCTGCGCTCCTGTTCAGTGCTTCAAGCAACTCAGCTTCGGCCGGCGTCGGCGACGACACCTTCTTCATTGTCTCCGTGAAATGCGGGGTGATCATGTAGAAGGGATTGTTAAAATCTTTGTAGAATTTCTCATTCACCACGGCCGACGAATCACGCATCGCCTCGTATAACTTCTTGTTCTTTGCGCTCCCGGTTTCGTACAGGTATTGATAAATTGTCGTTGTCGACACCAAACCCACTTGTTCAATTCCAAATAATTTAGTCTTCTGATTTATCAGCGACTTCATCAATTCAAATTCGTTCTTCTTTTGGAAGAAAGAGAAATTGTTGTAGTTCGCAGTGATCCACGCATCGAGCTGTGCGGGGGTTGACCTGGTGATCTTCGAGGTGAAGATGTCCATCATCCACTTATCCATTTCACAGATGTAATTGTCGAACTTTACCTGTTGTGCAAATGCCTGCGTGAACAATGGTACTTCACTTATGAAATGATCTTCACCGATCAATATATAGTTAGTACGTTTCGACTTTTCGATCAGGTGATCCCACCCTTTTCCTGAAAATTGACTGCCGCCCTTGAACGTCACTGCGTTTGCGGCTACAAGGCTATCGAAATTGAGTTTGGATTGGGCCGAAACAGAAATGCTGATCAGTACCTGGACTGAGAGGGCAAGGAGGGTTTTGGACATAAAGCCTCAAAGATATGAAAGTAATGTTCTAACCTTCACATCGGTCAACCAACGAATAATATTCGTCAATCAAACATGAGGTAATCGTTGAAGAATGGCAGCAAGTCGTTGAGTACCCGACCATCTTTAGCCCATATTTTATTGCCATGGTCGCCGATATATTCCTCGGCAAAATGATTGATGCCAAGGTTCTCCAGTCGTTGACTCAGCATGCCGATCTGCACCGCGAATCGCGGCGAGTCGTTTCGACCCCAGTCCATTTTTATGGCCGTAAGCTTGCGAAGGTTATCGGCATATTTCGAAACCATGTACACCGGCATGTTGGCCTCCCACTTATCGACAACTGACTGGTTTACGATCATCCTGTCGCCTTCGTACGTAAAAGGAAGGTCGCAATAGAACGGAGCTTTGTTCGGGTTGGGCGACCATGCACGACCAACAGCAATCAACA
>DASRSO010000215.1:0-5621 GCA_035656375.1 Cyclobacteriaceae bacterium
ATAGCAAGCAGGTTGTGTCCCGAAAACTTCAGGAGCTCAAGGCTATCGACCTGGTCTTGCCGCGGACTGTCGCCCAACAGGAGATTCGACAAACCAATAATTGCATTCATTGGTGTGCGTATCTCGTGACTCATCATGCTAAGGAACTGGCTCTTTGTTTTTGTTGCTTCTTCTGCTTTTTCCTTGGCCTGGATCAATTCGCGCTCGAATTGCTTCCGTTGTGTGATGTCCCTTGCGGAAGTCTGGAAGCCTATCATGTTCCCGGCTGCGTCGAAGAAAGGGTGGGAGTTCGACTCCATCCATATGATGGTGCCGTCTTTCTTTCGTATCCGGTATTCAACTGCTGCGGGCCGTCCACTCAAAGTGATCTGGTGTGTCACGTCCTGCATTCGCTTCACATCTTCTTCGAGTATAATATCGAAAGGCGATTTGCCGATCAGCTCCTCGGGATCATAGCCAAGAATTTCTTTTACCGAAGGGGAGATGAACACGCGCGTTGCATCTTTATCGGCACGGTAGAGTGTAATGAGGTCCTTCGAATTGGTGGCAAGCAGGCGATACAGCTTTTCGCTTTCACTTAGCTTTTGCTGAGCCGTTTTCAATGCAGTGATGTCGATCACCGTGCCGAGAAATCCTGTAATGTTTCCTTTCTCATCACGAAGAGCTATGGCCCGGGCATTGGTCCACGTTTCGGCATCGACAGAGTTTGGTGTCTGGAACCTCAGCTCCATCTCGAACTCGCGATTGTTGCTAACGGCCGTGTTCCACTGCTCGACAATCTTTTCGCGGTCGGCCGGTGCGATTGCAGCCATCCATCCGTCTTTCAACGACTGCTCTTCCGTGAGGCCGCTTACCTTGCACCACCTTTTGTTCACATAAACACATTTGCCGTTCGCGTCGGCCTGGAAGATCCCAACCGGCGCATTCTCTGCAAGGGTCCGGAAGAGCACCTCGCTTTCAGCCACACGCTGTTCAGCCTCCCGTAGCCGGGTAACATCGCGCGCCACAACGCTTACCTTATATGCCCACTTGTCTTTGAAGAACATTCTCACGTTCTGGTCCACCCACAGCTGCTTGCCAGATTTCGTGATTATCACCAACCGTAGGAAGCTTGTCTCCTGGCGAAGATTTCGCTGGTCTACGTAATACTCAACCACTTCCTGCCGCTGGTCGGGATGAATCAGATCCCAGTAATGTTTTTGGAGCAGCTCTTTCTTCGAATACTCCGTCATGCTTTCGAGAACGGGATTCACGTACGAGAACTTACCCCGCTCGTCGAGCTCGTAGATCATATCGGTAGCGGTTTCTACCAGCTCACGAAGTTGCCGCTCCCGCGACTCTACGATCGTCTGTAATTCGCTGATCTGCTCGAGATGCGTTCGGATCTCTTCTTCAGTGGCAACGAGGTCGTTGTTGGATCGAAGCAGTTTCCGATTGAGTTTAGAGAGCTTGATGTTATTGTGCCGAAGCTTGTTGAGCATCGGGAGGAAGAAGAATGTGAATTCAAGTACGATCACCACCAATGCGATGGCGGCAAGTATCAGCTCGATCTTCTTTATGGTACTGAGCTTGGCTTCGGCTTCCCTCTGGTACTGGTTCACCGTTCGATCCATCGTCAGAAGGAAGAATATCTCGTTGTTGGCGATCTGGTTTATTGCCGGCTTCACATGTGAAGAGTCCGGGTTGTTGATCACGTCGCGGCATGTCTTCGAGATCTCGACGAGATAAGTACCACTCACACGCAGCAGGGAGTCGATCATCGGGCTGTCTTCACCGGCCTCTGCCCGGCCGACCAGCATTGCGTGTACGTTCTCGAGCTCGTTCACTGTTTTGCGCAGTGAATCCAGTTGATGCCATTCGGGATTGGGAGTGCCCCACTTGTCGACACCGTTCTCGATATAGAGAATGAGTTTAGCGATGCGCTGGCTGAGCATCCGTTGCCTGCCGGCTACGTTGATAAGACGGGCATCTTCGTTTTGTTGATCCAGGTCGTATTGAACTACTCCCTGGGTTGCAAGAATGATTAGGATGATAGAAGCGATGAAAATTGAATACCTCTCCTTAAGCGTACGCCGCGTATTTTTCATTGAGGGAATTTAGGAAATGGAATCCTGATTTCGAGCGAAAATGAGGCGTTCGGCAAGTGGCGATGTAATAAAAACGGCTTTTTTGATGAAATTTTGGGGAATCACCCTTGTTGGGCGAAGGAGTTGATGTTGGTTGTGACGACTTTTACTATGTCGAGAAAACACGAATGGCGGCGCGCACGGAGACTTTAATCATGAAAGAGTTCCCCGACTTCAATCAGCCGGGCTTCGATATCGATCGATACAACCAGCGATTTCACAACAGCAATGTGATCATCCGCGCAAGGAGCCGCGCCGTAGAGTACCCAGAGCACTGGAGCCCGCTCACGATCAAGTGTGCATTCAATGGTACCGAGCACTACGAAACAAGCAATACTCATTACACGGTCGACGACGATCACTTCCTGGTTTTTAACAACGGAAAGATGTATTCAAGTTGGATAGAATCTGAAACCGAAGTTGACTCGTTTACACTCAATATCACTCCCGCATTCGAACAACAAGCTATTCGATCGGTTGCCTGTAAAACGGATCAGCAACTTGACGATCCTTTTGGAACGGAGCAGTATGATCTCCGCTTCACGGAACGACTGTACAAGCACAATGGCCTGGTGACACGTGTGTTGAATAAGATGTGGGAAGGATCGGGCAACACCGACCTGTTGTTCTATCAATTAATGGAAGACCTCGTGCAGCTTCAATCAAACACGAACCTCGAGATCTCTGCTATCGGCAAGGCAAAACTTTCAACCCGTAAAGAGATATTCGATCGACTTATCCGCAGCAAAGATTATATCCACTCTTGCTATTCGAAAGACATCAGTATCGAAGATCTTGCAGGTGTAGCGTGCATGAACACGTTCTATTTTTTAAGACAGTTCAGGAACGTATTTGGTATCACACCTCATCAATTTCTAACGGAACGAAGGATGGAAGTAGCGGCATCACTGCTGCGCTCCACGACCCGACCAGTCGGTGAGGTCTGTGTCGACGCCGGCTTCAGCGATCTTTCTTCGTTTGCAAAATTATTCCGTCGTCACTATGGCATTTCACCGGCGGCTTTCCGCACGTACGTGAAGTCGTAGATTGTTTGCCAGGTACTTCCGTTGTCGTTGGTACGCTCGCTATGCTGACGAACCTTGCCATTCATGTTTGTAAAAGTCAGTCGTCCCTGGAAAGTTGTTCCGTCTGGATTTCTCCCTACGAATTTGAAACGCATCATGTTGTCGGCGTAAACTCCGTCGGTGAATTCCTGGATGTCCTGGCCGGAGCCGACCCACTTCTGGTTCCACAGGCGTGTAGCTGGATCGTAGTAGTTAAGGCTCATGCCGCTGTGTGGTCCGGCAGAGGTCCAACTCTCGACGATCAGGCAACCTTCGGCCGCGCGGGTGATCTTGTTGTACCCGGCGAGGGCCGACATGTTCGCGGTGGGGTGTACATCCCATTCACCCAGCCAGAAGTCGAATTGCTTAGCTTCGGGGAGTGTGCGGCACGGGTAGGCAAAGTTGAGGGCGCGTTCGCGGAGGGCTTCGTATCGGGAGTCTTTGCGGAGATTTGCCAGGGCGGCGTCGCTGTCCATGAGCTTATAGTTGACGAAGCCTTTGGTTATGGCGCTGTCGAGGGAGATGACTGATTTATTGAGGTCGTTGGCAGATGAGTATGCGCGGGCCGAGCGGAACCAGGCGCGGGCGTCTTTGGTGATGGAGGGATCTTTGAGAACGGCGTCGAAGACGGGGATGGCGTCTTTGAGATTGCCGGCGAGGAAGAGGGAGTCGGCGTGGGCGATGGTTGGTTTTGGTTTAGGGGAGGATTTTTTCCTTTGTGAAAAGGCGGGGGTGGCGAGAAGGAAGAGGAGGAGGATGAAGCAGGTGAGTTTCATAAGTGAACGGTGTGGTTTGAGAAGCAAGTAGGGGATACGGTGCCGATTACACGGCGGTGAAAATTGACTTTTTTGGGGGAGGGGTTGGCGATCTGGTTTTCATGACTGTCAAACGCGATTGGGTCTTTGTCTTTCGCGGTGGTGTTTGCGGTTTGGAGAGCAATGTTCGACAGCAACTTCGCCGCACGTCACCGCAGGGTTGGCGATCTGGTTTTCATGACTGTCAAACGCGATTGGGGCTTTGTCTTTCGCGGTGGTGTTTGCGGTTTTGAGAGCAATGTTCGACAGCAACTTCGCCCGCACGTCACCGCAGGGTTGGCGATCTGGTTTTCCTTACAAACTCATTAGATCACCCTTCTGTGTGACCCGGTTTTTTCGGAGAAATGAGTTTTTAACCAGATATTTAGCCAGATTTACCATTCAGATACCGGGGTACACAAATCAGCTAGAATGGTCCTGCTATAAATGAGTTCTTTCGTAAGAAAAGCCACACCATTTTTCGAGCACATCGTCATCGGACTCGCGTTCGCCGCAATGGGTTACTTTTTTTTCTGGACCTTCAACAAGATCACCCCGTTCAGCATACTCGGCATGGCTGCGCTGCTCTTCGGCGGATTAAAGCTCCTCGTTGGAGTGGTGATTTATGGTGGCTGGATCCTGGGCCTGATCTTCCGCCCGGAGTACATGAAAAAGAAGGAAGAGGAAGAAGAGCTTGAGTACGCCAAAAAGTTGGCTGCCGATGCGGAGCCCGATGGCAAGAAAGGCTGGCTTCAGACAAATGCTCCGTTCGTGGCGAAGCACTGGGGCACTATTCTCGAGCTGTGTGTTTTATTCGTAGGGTTTATTATTATTGTTATCACAAAGAATGGCTAATAAAAGCGGGAGTAGCTCAGTTGGTAGAGCATCAGCTTCCCAAGCTGAGGGTCGCGAGTTCGAGCCTCGTTTCCCGCTCGAAAGGAGGAGTAAGAATTAAGGAGTAAGGAGTACGTATCTCGAAATCCGACTGCCTCCTTACTCCTTACTCCTTAATTCTTAATTCTTAATTCTTACTCCTTAATTCTTAATTCTTACTCCTTACTCCTTATTGTCAACAAGCCACTCATCCAGCTTCTCATACGCCTCCGTCATTCCTCCCTCCATTCCCGATTGCACCATACCATCGCGGTCCTGTACCGTTTGAAAAACTGTAAGGTTTACCAGGCGCGTCCTGTTGTTCGGTAGCGACTCGAACCTCGTAGTCTCCAACGCCACGTGTCCAGGCATTCCTTCAAACTCAAACGTCTGGATGATCAATTCAGGTGCCTTCAACTCATGCGTCACCCCACGGAATACAAACTCGTTTCCATTCTCATCCGCGTGTGCATACCTGTACGACCCGCCAGCCTTCGGTTCGAACTTCAGGATCTTCATCTTCAGTCGCTTCGGACTCAGCCATTTCACAATGATCTTCGGATCGGTGAAAGCTTTGAATACCAGTTCACGTGGTGCATCGAACTCACGTACCGCGGTCAGGTCTTGCCTTCCTGGCTCGACAGTAACTTTTGTTTTATTGCTCATAGTTGTAGTGCTCATGGGTTTTATTCTTTTTAGTTTTTTCCTTTCATTTTTTACGTTTTGATCTCTTTTTCTGCTCACCTTTCATTTCTTCAAGCACA
>DASRSO010000216.1:0-14780 GCA_035656375.1 Cyclobacteriaceae bacterium
ACATGCCTCGTGGAGCATTGTCGGTTAAGTTCGATCTCGCACCGAACGCCACGAGAAGTGTTCAGTTCTTGCTGACCTGGCATTTCCCCAATCGCAAAGACTGGTTCAACAAGGGCAGCACGATACTTGGCAACTATTATGATAACTTTTACAAAGATGCATGGGATGTTGCGGAGAAAACTCTTTCGAGGATCCCTGAGCTCGAATCGAAAACGATAGACTTCGTTTCAACTTTCCTCAAGAGCAGCTACCCCGATGTTGTCAAAGAGGCAGCGCTGTTCAATGTAAGTACACTGCGAACACAGACCGCCTTCCGGACGAAAGACGGAAACTTCTTCGGGTGGGAAGGAATCTTTAATTCTATCGGGTCGTGTTACGGCAACTGCACGCACGTATGGAACTACGAACACACCACGCCGTTCTTATTCGGATCGCTCGCAAAGAAGATGCGCGAGATCGAATACGAATACGGACTGAACGACACCACCGGTCTCATGAGCTTCCGCGTGTCGCTCCCACTCGACAAAAAAGCAACGGCCAACTGGAAACTTGCGGCTGCCGATGGGCAGATGGGAACGGTAATGAAAGTATATCGCGAATGGCAATTGTCGGGCGACGATGAATTTTTGAAAAAACACTGGCCCGGTGTAAAGAAAGCACTCGGCTTCGCATGGATACCCAATGGCTGGGATGCAGATCAGAACGGCGTAATGGAAGGATGCCAGCACAACACGATGGACATCGAATACTACGGACCTAATCCCGAGATCGAGTTCTGGTATCTCGGTGCGCTGAAAGCCGCTGCTACGATGGCGAAATACTTGAAGGACAAAGAATTCGAAACTAAGTGCAATAAACTTTTCGCGTCCGGAAGCGACTGGACCGACAAGAATCTTTTCAATGGTGAGTTTTACATTCACAAAATTCAGCCCATTACTGATCGCAACAAGATCGCAGCCGGACTCATTTCGAACATGGGCTCTACCGATCTCGACAATCCCGACTTCCAGATTGGCGAAGGATGTTTGGTCGATCAGCTTGTCGGTCAGAACATGGCGTTGATAACAGGACTGGGGTATCTCGCGAAGAAAGAGAATATCAAAAAGACACTGGAGAGCATCTACAAATACAACTACGTGGAGCATTTCGGCGACCATTTTAACAACATGCGCTCGTATGTTCTCGGCGACGAAGCCGGCCTTGTCGTTACCTCTTATCCCGATCCTTCGAAGCGGCCAAAGGTTCCATTGTCGTATGCCTTCGAAGCGTGGAGCGGCCTTGAATATACCGCCGCTGCCGGAATGATCTATGCCGGCATGAACGACCAAGCCGTTAAGGTCATGCAGAATGTGCGAAATCGTTACGATGGCCAGAAACGCAGTCCCTTCGATGAAGAAGAGTGCGGACATCATTATGCGCGGGCAATGGCAGCGTGGTCTACTGTACTTGCGTTAAGCGAATTCAACTACTCTGCCGTTGATAAAAAGTTTTCTATGACATCAAAAGAAGGGAGTTACTTTTGGTCGAACGGGTACGCGTGGGGATTGGCAAAAGTGGACGATCACGGAGTTGACATTTCCGTACATCACGGTGAATTAGTATTTGATAAAGTCGAGTTAAAAGGACGCGGAACAATCCCTTTTAAAAAGCCACTCGTAATCAAAGAAGGAAAGTCTCAATACATATCGGTATCAACTGATGCAAAAAGATAATACTTACGATGCGATTGTAATTGGTTCCGGCATCTCAGGTGGGTGGGCAGCGAAAGAATTATGCGATCATGGCGTAAAAACATTAGTGCTCGAACGTGGGCGTAATGTTGTTCATAATAAAGACTACCCTACTGCTACTATGAAGCCGTGGGAGTTCCCATACCGGGGACACATGCCTGCAAAAGTTCTTGAAGAAAACCCGTTGATCAGTAAATCGGCAGGCTACGGCGAAGACACAGCACATTTCTTTATTAAAGACAAAGACCATCCTTATGTCCAGGAGAAACCATTCGATTGGATCCGGGGCTACCAGGTTGGCGGCAAGTCACTCACATGGGGTCGCGCTACGCAACGATGGAGCAACAGCGAATTCATTGCACCCGCAAAGTATGGTTACGGAATTGAGTGGCCCATCAACTACAACGATATCGCCCCATGGTACTCTCATGTAGAAAAGTTCATGGGTGTATGTGGCAATAAAGACGGTATTGATGCGATGCCCGACGGCGAGTTCCTTCCACCTTTCGAACTGAATTGCGTCGAGAAAGAGATCCAGCAAAAGATTAAAGCAAACTTCAAAGATCGTCACCTCGTGCACGCACGATGGGCACACATCACAGAACCCCAGCCGATCCACCTGGAGCAGGGACGGGGCAAGTGCCAGGCGCGAAACCTTTGTATGCGCGGTTGCCCTTTCGGCGGATACTTCAGCTCGAACTCCTCCACGCTTCCGTGGGCCGAACATACGGGCAATCTCACGATCCGTCCCGACTCAGTTGCTCACTCTATCATTTACGATGAGAAGAAAGGCAAGGCATCGGGTGTTCGTGTGATCGATGCGAAGACACACGAAGCTGTTGAATATTATGCGAAGATCATTTTTGTGAACGCGTCTGCTCTGAACAGCGTACTTGTATTGCTTAACTCGACGTCGTCACGATTTCCTCAAGGACTTGGCAACGACAATGGCGTACTTGGAAAATACGTCGCGTTCCATAACTACCGGGCAGGGCTTGGCGCAGAAATGCCGGGTTTCGAAGACATGTACTACAAGGGACGAAACCCGACCGAGCCCATCATAGCCAACTATCGAAACCTCTACAAGCACGACATGGACTATGTGGGAGGTTTCACAACATTCA
Source organism: Cyclobacteriaceae bacterium (assembly GCA_035656375.1). GTDB lineage: Bacteria > Bacteroidota > Bacteroidia > Cytophagales > Cyclobacteriaceae > ELB16-189. The sequence goes on from DASRSO010000216.1 coordinate 2,855, forward strand.
TAGGCGCCTATCGTACTCGCGGCGATGAGGCGAAGCTCGACAAAGCGATCGGCGCCGATATCAAGACAATCAAAGCGACACCCGGTCCCTGGAGAACATACATGTACATGCAGGGGGAAACTATCCCGAAAGAAAGCAACCACGTACGCCTGAGTACAGACCAGAAAGATCAATGGGGGATCCCGCTGCTCGTTACATCAGTCGGCTACGACGACAACGACGAGAAGATGATCAAAGATTTCCTGCAGGCAAGTACCGAAATGCTTGAGGCTGCGGGTGCAAAGGGTATCGAAGGATACGATTCAAAGCAGGCTCCCGGGCTCGACATTCATGAAATGGGTGGTTGTCGCATGGGCAAAGATCCGAAGACCTCGATGCTCAACAAGTGGAACCAACTACATCAGTGCCAGAATGTTTTCGTTACCGATGGGGCGTGCATGACGAGCACTGGAAACCAGAGTCCGTCGATTCTTTACATGGCGCTTACCGCGCGTGCGGCTAACCACGCTGTGGAGGAAATGAAGAAGGGAAATCTTTAAAGATTTGTTCTTTATAACTGCGTCCAATGGGAATTGATACATTCTCAAGCTCGATCTTATTCTTGTAGACGAGCTTGATCTGGTTCCGTGCAATTATAAACGACTTATGCACTCTTAAAAAATATGCCGAAGGCAACGACTCTTCGAAAGCCTTCACCGATCCCTTCACAACATACTTTTTATCCGATGTATGAAGTATCGTATAATCTTTCAGTCCCTGCGCATAAATGATCGTGCGGTAGTCCAGTAAAATTTTCTTTGTTCCTGATTTGATCAGTATCTCATAGTTCGGTTTGAATTCCACGGCATCTTCGGGCCGGCTCATCTGCATGAAATCCGTGGCTCTTCGGATCGCCATTTCAAATCGCTCGAAGTTTACCGGCTTCAATAAATAGTCGATCACACCAAGCTCGAATCCTTCGAAAGCATAGTCGCGGAAGGCAGTCGTAAATATCGTGATGGGTTTGGTAGACAACGACTTCAGAAACTCGATGCCCGTGATCTCGGGCATCTGTATGTCGAGAAGAAGAATGTCAACGCTGTTGGACTTCAGATATGTTGAAGCGTCATTTGCGTTATAGAACTCGGCGGCCAGGTCGAGGTTAGGTATCTGCTCGATATGACTCTTCAGCACCTGGTGCGACGGCGGCTCATCGTCGACGATCAGACAAGTGTAGGTCATGACACGCGGAGTTTGAGATTTACATGATAGTCGTCGCCAGTAGATTCGACGGTCATTGTGTGGGCGTTGGGGTAAAAAAGATTTAACCGGCGTTCGAGGTTTGCGAGGCCGATGCCGCTTCGCTCTTGCTCCGGCTTGATATCTCCGAAAACATCACTGCTCCCTCCGCGGACCTCGTTATTTCCTTCGCGTAACCCCGTGACACCATCCGCGCCCTTCCTCTTAAAATTATTCCTCACATCCATCTCCACCTCCCCTTCCCTCACCCTTACCTCCACATACATATACGCCCCATCTATTATCGTATTCACCCCATGTTTAAACGCATTCTCCACAAGCGGTAGCAGCATCAACGGCACAATCAACTGCCTTCCAACCTCCCCCTTCACCTCGAACCTGATCTCCGCATTATTCCCCTGCCTTATACGTTCGATATCTATATAGTTCCTCACATTATCTATATCATTCTTCAAATATACTTTCACATCATTAGACTCATACAGCATATAGTCCATGATCTTCGACAGCTTGAGGATGATCTCCGGAGTTTTTTCTGACTTCTCCAGGGCAAGACCGTACAAATTATTCAAAGTATTGAAAAGAAAGTGAGGATTGATTTGCGCGCGCAGGTACTTGATCTCCGCACCAAGTTTTTCGAGCTGCACCTGGTCCAGTGTTTCCTTCTGTTCTTGTTTCTCTCGCAATGAAAACAACAGGAATGCCGTCAGTGTGTAGCTGCACATATTGAATGCGTAGAAGATCATTTCCTGGATTGCCTCACGGCCTGTCAAAGGCGGGAAGCCAAGCCTCACATAATTTGCCTTGTCGAGAGAGCTCATAGCAGCAACGGCGCCTGCGATCAGTAACAAGCTGAGCATGACATACAACACGTACTGTTTGTTTCGAAAAAAACGCGGTATTAGAAACAGGAAGTTTGTATAGACAATCGCCAGAAGCAATCCATTACGAACAACATTATGAATAAGATAAAGATCAACTCCCGCCCTCAGCAAATAAGTGCTGCCGAATACGTTTGGGATGATCAGCAGCGCCCACACCAATAAATGGTATGAAAAATTTCCCCGCAAAGCAGATTTCGTATTGCTCAAACCAGAAGATAGTCAATTTTTTATTGCTGGCGCAGCGAGTTCACCGGGTTTGTTCGTGCAGCTCTCATGGCGTGATAGAGCACTGTTAAAAACATCATCAGGAATGATATGATGCCCGACACCAGGAATGGAACATACGAGATCGACATCCGGTACGCGAAATTATTCAGCCACGAAGTCATTGCCAGTGAAGCGAGTGGAATGCCTATCAGTATCGCGATGAGTACCAGCCTCGAAAGATCCTCGATTAATAACCAAACGATACCCCACGTCGACGCTCCGATGGCCTTTCGGATACCGATCTCTTTTGTTCGTCTCTCCGCCATGAACGCCGACAGTCCAAGTAGTCCGAGCGAAGCAATGATGATTGCAAGCACCGTAAGAATCATAAACAATTTTCCAGTCGTTTGTTCCGCTTTGTAAAGGGAGTTGTAATGTTCATCCATAAAGTAGTACGTGAATGGCCTTTCAGGAACCATCTCCTTCCACAATTTTTCCGCTGCCGCGACGACCGCCGTCGGATCTCCCGAGAGTCGAACAGACACAACATTAAGCCAATTATTATTCGGCATGATCAATAACGGACGTATCTCCCTCCGAAGCGTCTCCATGTGAAAGTCTTTGACGACGCCTGTAACGTGAAGCACACGACCACCCCCATTCAAAAGCTCTTTGCCAATCGGATCGTCCGGCCAGCCGAATTGTTTCACGGCAGTTTCATTGAGTATCACATAACGATTTGTATCCGCGAAATCACTCACAACAAAGTCACGCCCCGCAACCAGCTTTAAACCCCATGTTTTCAAAACACCGGTGTCGACCCCAAGTATCGTCATGTTGAGCTCCTGCTCTGTACCAAAACCCTTAGGGCGAAACGTAGATGCCCCTTCCATTTTCCCCGGAACATCGGCCGAAGCGGCAACGCTGATCACGTTGTTCTGTTCCATCAACTGGTTCTTAAATGCATCCTTGCTGGGAATGTTATTCGCGCCGGCGATCACCAGGATGTTATCAGTGGTCATCCCCAGGTCTTTCGACTGAATATATTTCAGTTGCGAGAACACGATCCATGTGCCCGTGATCAGGAAGAACGAGATCACGAATTGAAAAACGACCAGCCGGTTTCTGAACCCCGAGCCTTGCCTGCCGCCAGGCAGGCCCGTCGCGGAGACAACGGTGCTTCGAAGTACAGTCGCCGGCCGGAACGATGACAGTTGCAACGCCGGGTAAATACCCGACAGTATCCCTACAAACAATGCAGTAACGATCAGTGACGGTATCACAAGAGGATTCGACAGGTAATGCAGCGCAAGATTTTTTTCGAGCACCACATTCAGCCACGGAAGAGACGCCTCTGTAAGCAAAAGAGAGATCAGTATCGCGATAGAGCTCAACACCACCGACTCGGCCATGAACCGGAATACGAGTTGTCGTCGCAATGATCCAAGAACTTTCCGGATGCTTACCTCCTTCGCACGCACTGAGTATCGTGCTGTCGAAAGATTCACAAAGTTGATGATCGCCATAACGAGCACCAGCAATCCAACACCCATAAAAATGAGGACGTATGTTGCGTTGCCATTCACCTCCGCCTCCCACCTCAGGTTCGAGTGAAGATGAATGTCGAGCAAAGGTTGCAGGAAGAACCGATAGTCGTTGCCTTCTGCCCTCCACTTGTCGTATGTGCTTTCGGCAGCACTCAGGTACTTCTTCGACATCGAAGGAAGTTTTTCTTCCAACGCCTTCCACGACGCACCTTCGTTCAAGAATATATAGGTGTAGTATCCAAAGTTGTTATTCCAAACATTGAAGTCGGTCATCTTATCCCATCCGAAACCGATAATGAAATTGTAGCGGATGTGCGATGTCTCCGGAACATCTTCGATCACACCCGATATATTAAATAGTCCGGCATTACCGATGTTTATGCTCTTGCCAACCACATCGATGCTTTCGAAATATTTTTCTGCCATCGAGCGGGTAATCACCAGCGAAGCACCCGACTGCAACGCGGTAGCGGGATCTCCATAAATAAATTTATGTGTAAAGATCCTGAAGAAGCTCTCGTCCACTTCAGCAACTTTTTCATCGAAACCTTTCATGCGGTCGGTGCTCACGGTGAATTCCCCCTGCCGGATGCGTGTTGCCTCAGCCACTTCGGGGAATTCTGTTTTGATCCCGTCGCGGACGGCTGGTGGGATTGGGGCCCACATCACATTTCGCTCGGGATAGATCCGGTCGAGACACACCCTGTAGATGCGGTTGTGGTTCACGTTGTGCCGGTCGTACGCGTGCTCGTCGGCCATGTATAAAAAAATGAGGATGCAGCATGTCATGGCGACGGCGAAGCCAAACACGTTGATGAACACGATGCCCTGGTTGCGAAGGATGCCGCGATAGAGGGATTTGAGGTTGGATGATGCCATAGATCGAATAACGGAAAGACGAGCCTAAAGGCAGAGCGAGTTGGTCTACTATTCGGGTCGTTGGTATACGGATAACCAGACGCCCGTCGTGTCTGGTTTCCCGGATCATCGGTTGGCGGTTGTGACTGAATCGTTAACGACCTGGTATCTTCACTTTGCTATGGCAGAACGTATTTGTATAGAATGCGGGCAGCGGATCATTGGCCGCATTGACAAGAAATTCTGTAATGATAATTGCAGGACGGCATGGCATAACAAGATGCATGCTGGCGCCGGCGCATATGTCAGGAATGTGAATAATATTCTTCGAAAAAACAGGAGGATACTTGCGGGATTGGCGTCGGGCGGAAAGCGGAAAGTTGAGACGGCTGTATTAGTGGGGATGGGATTTGAGTTTGGGTATTTTACGCATGTCAATAAGGCAACACGGTATTGTTATGAGCATGCGTATGTTCCGATATCGAAACACTACTGTTTATTGGTCCCAGGAAATGAAAGGATCGATTTATAATTTTACATTTAGTATCTGACATTTAATATTCCGATGCCCGTAGGCCAAATGTTAAATCTTGAACGCTAAACTCTAAATGGTAACCTCATGAACTGGTCTCTCAAAGGCAAAAAATCATTAGTCACCGGCGGCACGAAAGGCATCGGTCTCGCCGTCGTTGAAGAGTTCATCTCCCTTGGCGCCGAGGTCTTCCTCGTAGCCCGCAATCGATCCGAGGTAGAATCTCTCATTGCCACCCTGCGCTCCCGCGGTGGCACCGCCGACGGTCTCGCCGGGGATGTTTCAGACCCCGCCGTCAGAAACAAGATCATCGAAATGATCACAACCCGCTGGGGCCGCCTCGACATACTCGTGAACAACGTAGGCACCAACGTCCGAAAGAGATTCGTAGAATACTCTGAAGAAGAATACCGCAAACTCTTCGACATAAACCTTTTCAGTCTTACCGAAATGTGTCGCCTGGCGCACCCGTTGCTTGTGAAAGGTGAAAATGCCAATGTGGTCAACATTGCATCCGTAGCCGGCACTTTCGACGTGCAAAGCGGTCCTCCCTATGGCATGACCAAAGCCGCCATCATCCAACTTTCGCGACACCTTGCATGCGAGTGGGCAAAGCAAAACATCCGGGTGAATTCCGTGTCGCCATGGTATATCGAAACCCCGCTTACCGAAGCCGTCCTCTCAATAAAAGATCGCCTGGACCGCATCAACGCCCGTACACCCATGAATCGCGTCGGGAGACCGGAAGAAGTGGCGAGCGCCGTTGCTTACCTGGCGATGGACCACGCCAGCTACATCACAGGACAGGACCTGATGGTAGATGGCGGAATGTCCGCAAAGGGGTTGTAAAGCGCTTTTTTTGCAATAAATTGGTAAGAAATTGCTTACCATGAGATCACTGCTCGCGGGAGTTTTCGCTCTCCTCTCACTCACTGCCTTCTCTCAAGCGTTCACAACCGTATCGAAACCCGAAGATGCCGGCATGTCCAGCGCCAGGCTGTCGAAGATCGATAAGATGATCGAAGAACATATTGCTAACGGCTGGATCCCCGGCGCAGTGGTGCTCATCGCCCGCAATGGCAAGATCGTCTATCACAAGGCTTACGGTTACTCCGACGTCGAGAGCAAAACGGCGATGAAGAAGGATAATATTTTTCGCATCGCATCACAAAGTAAGGCTATCACGAGCCTTGCAGTAATGACGTTGTGGGAAGATGGTCGCTTCGGCCTCGATGATCCGATCTCACGATACATCCCTGAGTTCAAGAGCCAGAGAGTAATGCAAAGCATGAACTGGGCGGATACTACTTACACAACGATACCCGCCAGGAGCGAGATCACCATCCGTCAATTGCTGACCCACACATCGGGTCTTGACTATGCCGGTATCGGCAGCCAGGAGTTCAAAGCGATCTATGCAAAAGCCGGTGTTCCCAGTGGTATCGGCAACGATAACATGGTGCTTGCGGAGAAGATGAAGATACTCGGTGGACTCCCGCTCAAGCATCACCCGGGGGAAGCATACACCTATGGGTTGAACAACGATGTGTTGGGATATCTCGTCGAAGTATTGTCGGGCATGTCGTTCGATCAATATCTGAAGACAAAGATCTTCACACCGCTTGGTATGAACGACACTTACTTCTACCTGCCGAAAGAAAAAAGAAGCAGGCTCGTGGGACTGTACGGAACGTCGAAAGGAAGCCTGGCAAAAGTGACTGATAAAATATTTGATAACGTCGATCCGGTTTACCCGACACTGGAAGGAAAATATTACTCGGGTGGAGCAGGATTAAGCGGTACTGCTGAAGACTATGCGAAATTCCTTCAGATGTACCTTAACAATGGTCAATTCAATGGCACGAAGCTTCTCAGCCGCAAGACCATCGAGCTCGTTCTAACGCCGCAACTGCAGGCGCCGCTCACCAACCAGGTTGGACTTGGTTTTGGATTAGAGACCGAGAAAAATGACTATTCCAGTGTTTATAGCCTCGGAAGTTTTTCGTGGGGTGGTGCTTTTGCCACCCAATACTGGGCAGATCCCAAAGAGAAGCTGGTGGGTCTTATCTACCTGAATTTATACGGGGGCCCAAACAAGGGAACGGCTGATAAGTTCAAAGTCTTAACATACCAGGCGATCATTGATTGATTTCTTCGACATCAGTTATCTCGCGAATGGCACGGCGATCCAGAAGAAAGGATATGCTGCTATTAAGTCGTCGGGAACGATGATGATCCTGAAGAGGTTTGATCCGGTGGTTGTCGGGACATTGCCGTTAGATCTGTTTACAAGCAATAGCGACATAGATATCATTTGTTTTTGCAAGAACGCGGAAGATCTTCCGGATTTCGGGTTTAGGGCGAAGTTGTTAAACGGCGTCGAGAGTTACATCGCCAACTTCCGCCACGACGGTTTTGATTTCGAAATTGTGGCACAACCTGTTCCGGTTCGTGAGCAGGTTGCTTATCGCCACATGCTCGCAGAATGGAAGATTCTTTCAGAGAAAGGGCCGGAGTTTAAAGAAGGGATACTTGCATTAAAACAGTCGGGCGTTAAAACAGAGCCGGCGTTTGCACAGTTGCTGGGGTTGAAGGGGGATCCGTATATTGAACTACTTCGTTTATAAAAAAATTATGGCATTTGTTCTGCGCAAGCTGGCAGAGAGACGCATGCATATGCTAACCAAGTTTCAACAAATTGCCGAAGAAAACGAACGCCGCGCCATTACCGCTATACACCAAGCCCTGATCGCACGCGAGCAAATGGCTATCGCCGCCAAAGCCGCCGAAGACTGCGCGAAGCGCAAATAGTCAACATTTCCTTAAATTTGCCCTCTTCACTTTTACCCCTCAAATGAAGAGAATCCTTACCCATCGCTTTGGGCTGATCGCGCTACTCACTCTCCTCGTCGTCGTAATCTCTTTCCTCACCCGCACCGTACTCCTCATCCAATCTTACGACAAGATCGAATGGTACATGGTGCCCGTAATATACTTACTCGGGTTATTCTTCGACCTCGTCAATAGTTCCTATGTCATCATCCCGCTAACCCTCTACGTCTGGCTCATGCCCGACAAGATCTTCACCAAAGGCTGGCACCGTTTCATCCTCTACGGAATATTCGTCTTCTTCACTTACTCTCTCCTATTCAATGCCGTCAGCGAATGGCTATTCTGGGACGAATTTAACTCGCGGTTCAATTTCATCGCCGTCGATTATCTCATCTACACCACCGAAGTACTTGGCAACATCCAACAATCATATCCCGTCGGATGGATCATCACAGTTGTTGCCGTTGTCACTCTCGTTTCCGTTTACCTGATGCGTTCGTGGATCCGCAGGACCGCTGCAAGCTCAATGCGCTTTCGCGAAAGATCGGGGTATGCTGCCGTAATACTCCTCGCTCCCGTCGTGACGTTCTTTCTTGTCAAGAATACCTGGCGAAACGTAAGTGATAATCCATATGTAAATGAGCTCGCCAGCAACGGCCTTTACGAGCTCTTCGCGGCTTATCTCAACAACGAGATCGACTTCGACCGGTTCTACAATCGCATCGAAGACACGCAGGCTTTCGACATCGTTCGGAAATCATTAAAAACTTCCGAAGCAGAATTTATCGGCAACGATCCTTACAGCATCGAACGAACTATCACCAATCCCGGTCCCGAAAAAAGGATGAACGTGATCATGGTGAGTGTCGAAAGTCTGAGCGCCGACTATCTCGGGATCTTCGGTAATCCCGGCGGCTATACACCGCAACTCGATTCCCTTTCGAAGCACAGCCTGCTCTTCACCAACCTTTATGCTACCGGCACCCGCACCGTCCGCGGACTCGAAGCTCTTTCATTGTGCGTCCCTCCCACGCCCGGACAGTCGATCGTGCGCAGGCCAAACAACAACGACTTGTTCACCATCGGATCGGTGTTCGAAGATAAAGGTTATGAAAGTCGCTACATCTATGGTGGCTATGGCCAGTTCGACAACATGAACAATTACTTTTCAGCAAACGGCTACCAGGTAACTGACCGTGGCGGACTTAGTGACGAAGAGATCGACTACGAAAATATTTGGGGTGTCGCCGACGAAAACCTGTTTACGCTCGCACAACGCGAGATCGACAAAACCATTGCATCGGGCAAGCCCGTGTTCGCACAAGTGATGACAACCTCTAACCACCGGCCTTTCACCTATCCGGAAGGACGGATCGATATTCCATCACATACCGGACGCGAAGGCGCCGTTAAATATACCGACTATGCGATCGGTCGCTTTATCAGGGAATGCTCGAAGAAACCATGGTTTGAAAACACGCTGTTCATAATTGTTGCAGACCATTGCTCTGGCAGCGCTGGCACAACCAATCTGCCGGTCGACAAGTATCATATTCCAATGATGATCTATTCGCCTGCACACGTAACGCCGGGAAAGATGGAGCGGATGATGAGCCAGATCGATATTGGTCCGACTGTTTTTGGGATGCTGAACTTCTCGTACAACAGCAAGTTTTATGGGTATGATATTAATAAGCTGGAGCCGGGGAGGGAAAGAGTTTTTATAAGTACGTACCAGTTGCTTGGATACATAAGAAATGATAAGCTCCTGATACTTGCGCCGCAACAAAGGAATGAAGCGCATACAATAAACTGGGCGGATAAAAGCGCAACACCATCGACGGTAAATCCAGAACTCATGATGGAATCGATAGCATGGTACCAGGTGGCCAGTTACTCCTATAAAAATGGGCTCATGAAGAGAAGATAATTCTCCCAGGCCCCACGAATCTTCCTGCAATACTGATCAGAATATCGATATTCCAACGTCAGTAGCCTAATGATGAGTTTGAACTATATAGCCAGGACCATTTCCAATGTTTTAGGATCACCCATAATCATCATTTCCGGTGTTCCTGTATCGTCAGCATCAATCTCATCGCCTCAAATGCTATCACACTCGCCATCACCATCCCATGCGTAAGCGTTCCCACCTGCGTGGGAAATAACTGGTATATAAATCCAAACGTTAACCCTTTCAAAAAGATCAGTCGAAAAGGGAACTGAAAATAATAGATCGTATATCCCCGCCTGTTGTTCATGATCATCAACGGCCCTGTTACTAATAATGAAATTATCAGCAATACCGTTATCGCCGGCAGCACATTCGGGATCAGCGCCGAAACATCATAATTCTCGAAAATGCGTGCAAGCGTTGGAGAACTTCTATAGAACGCCAACAGATCCAGCAGGCCAAAAGAAATAAAGATCAAACGCAAAAACTACCACGCTATTTTTTCCTTCTTCCCGGAAGCAATAGACTTGTAGATCGCATCAATGATCTTCATGTCTTTAAGCCCTTCTTCTCCTGTTGCGGTAATCTCTTTGTTCTCGAGGATAGCTTGGCCCATTCCATCGAACTGCAGTGCCTGGTGATTGGTGTGCGGCAGGTTCATGTCACCTTTGTTGGTCTTTCCTTTCAGCGGTCCGTAGCCATACGCCGGCCGAAGTTCTACCCATCCATTCTCACCTGAAACATAAAGACGTTCGGTGCCGCTTGCATAGCTCGTTACGCAATTCGCGACACAGCCACTGGGGAATTCCATCTGCCAGAAGATGGTCTCATCAACTTCCTTGAACTTAACCGGGTCGGTTTTGTATTCCTGTGCTGTAACAGCGATCGGATCTTCACCCGATCCATAACGCGCACCCTGGATGGCATACACACCGACATCGTACATCGCTCCTCCACCTGCGAGCGCTTTCTTCAAACGCCACTGGTTCGGATCGCCTGCTTTGAATCCGTCGGCAGCCTCGATAAACTTGATCTTACCGAGTTCTTTCGCCGCGACCATGCGCTTAAGCTCCAATGTGTGCGGCTCGAAGTGAAGACGATATCCCACAAATAATTTTACGTTCGCTTTCTTGCATGCGTCGATCATCTCCTGCGCCTCTTTGGCATTCAATGCCATCGGCTTCTCAGTAATGCAATGCTTGCCTGCTTTCGCTCCACGGATCACGAACTCCTTGTGCATGGAATTAGGCAGAACTGCGTAGATCGCATCGATGTCTTTATTGTTTGCGATCTCATCGAAGTTCTGATAATTGTAAATGTTCTTATCGGGAAGATTGTATTTGGCTTTCCACTTGGCAGCTTTCTCGGGCGTACCTGTAACGATACCTGCGAGTTCGCAATATTTAGACTCTGCAAGACCCGGTGCGAGCCTGTGTTCAGCATAGTAGCCGAGACCGATCAGTGCAACACGGATCTTTTTACCCTGGTAAGGCACCAATGGGTTTGCAATTGTTTGAATACCGGGAACGGCAGAAAGCAACGCAGCGCCTGCTGTTGCCCTGGTAAGAAATTGTCGGCGAGAGTAGTTGCTCATGATGATCGGATTTTAGGTAAGTAATTTACCTAAATATCCGATTTCTTGAGCTTCCTGTAAGCAAGGTAGTTGAACATAAAGGTCCAGAACGTTGCCAGGGCGACGGTCCCGACCATGGGGTGGTCGAGTATCTCGAGGAACACGTACCGCTTGAACGGCAGCGTGATGAGCGACTCCAACGACTCGAGCGGGAAGAACGGTTGTATCACTTCCACTTTCTTGAAAAGTTGGTACTGGATAAACATCTCGAGTCCGCGGGCCACCATCAGGATAATGATC
>DASRSO010000217.1:0-33699 GCA_035656375.1 Cyclobacteriaceae bacterium
ACCACTTTAAACTTCGACCACTGAAAGAGCTTTATTTCTTCGGTGAAACTGCTAAAGCTTCATACGGGCTTCACGGTAATTTCCAGACAATAATTATCCTGATCATAATCGGGATATCCCTGCTGGCGCTATCGGGTACTAACTACGTTAATCTTACAACAGCAGGATCAACTACACGTTTCAAAGAGGTTGCAGTAAAACGACTTACTGGCTCGTCGGTCGGCATGCTGCGAGTTCAGTTGATGGGCGAGTCTGTAATTATTTCTCTTATTTCACTCGGGATCGGCCTTACTCTTGTGCAACTCTTGCTTCCAAAGTTCGGTGCACTTACGGGTGTCAATGTGAGCCTCATGCGATTGAATGACTCCATGTTGTGGCTTAAGATCATCGGTGGCGGGATCGTTATCGGTGTACTGTCGGGAGTTTATCCAGCATTCTTCCTGACTGCAATTCAACCGTTACTCCTGATCAAAGAACGAATTAAAGGAACGCGATCACTTTTCAGAAGTGCCCTGATGACATTTCAGTTTACGCTCTCCGTGGTTATGATCGTGGCGATCATTGTGATCCACCGGCAACTGACGTTCGTACGGAGTATGGATCTTGGATTCGACAAGGAGCAGGTATTGATGATACATACGCCGGCCGACATACCCAACGAGTTTGTTCTCCGCCAACAGTTCGAGTCGAGGCTCGAAAATATTCCTGGTGTTGAAGGTGTATCGTTTTCAATTGGCAGCCTTGGCATCTTTTTAAGCGAGTCGGCCGATATGGTGATCAATGGAGAGGTACGATCCGGTTCGAAGATGCTTGGCGTTGATGAAAAATATTTCGATGTGATGGGATTGGAAGTGCTCGAGGGCAGGAGCTTTTCTTTGGACAGTCCGGGCGACAGCGCATTGTTGATGACCCCGTCGGGTGCCAGGATTGGTGGCATTCTGTTCAATGAAACTGCGATGAAGGAATATGGAGCATCCGTTGGCCAGCGCGTTTACGTGCCCGATGGATCAGACTCTGCGAAACAGGAACCCAGGAAGTATTTCGAAATCGTTGGTGTAGTTAGAGACTTTCATTTTCAATCGCTTCATGAAAAGATTGAACCGTTGTCGTTCATTTGGTTTCATAAACCGGGTATCACGGCAAGTATCAGGGTTTCGCCGTCCAATATTCATGCAACAGTTGGGGCAATTGAAGCCGAATACAAAAACGTATGGCAAGCGGGAAGTGACTACAGTTTTCTCGACGACACGTTCAATAAATTTTACGCCCGGGATCAGCAACTTGCATCTGTGATAGATTGTTTTGCGGTACTTGCAGTCATTATCGCCAGCCTGGGACTTTTTGCGCTGTCATCATTTATGGTGTCGGGCAGGATGAAGGAGATAGGCGTTCGTAAGGTTTTGGGTGCGTCGGTCGGAAGGATTTACTCGATGCTATCTTGGGATTTTTTAAGGTGGATCGTGGTGGCAGTGCTCATTGGCTGCCCGATCGGGTGGTACACCATGAATGCATGGCTGCGTACGTTTGAGTATCGAATATCGATTGGTATGGATGTGTTTGCAATCGCAGCCTTATTAGCAGTAGGTATTGCGTTGTTAACGATTACCTGGCAATCGATCAACGTTGCAAAAGCCAACCCCGTGGAATCGTTGCGCTACGAATGAAATTGTTGCTTTTTCAATCACGTTGAGAGCTCGGGGAAGCAGAACATGCCGGGAACACCAGGTCGTCCGATCGGGTTCTTAGCACTTGACCTTTAAAGTCCTTTCGCGTCGACTGGTTTGGGGATAAAATGATCCTACGCCCCGGTCGTCGCGCTCCTCGAAAGAACTATTCCCATCGCAAGTTCATTCGTAACATGTCGGGCGAACACCTGTCAACATCCTGGTAACGTGCTAGTTCAAAACTTTTTCATCGTCAAGTTTGCGATCCGGCATCTCCTCCGTCCAGATCCATGAAGATTAAGGAAGTATTATTCGTGAAAACAAAGCGCTAACTTTTCCTCATGGAACTCACAACAACGGAACGAAGGAAGTTGCGCGCCAGCAGGATCAAGCTTAAAGAAATCCATCTGCATTCAATAAAGGAGCTGCAAGATCTGCTTTCAGTATCGAAGATCCGTGCGATGGAATTATATGCGCTCTCGGAATTTCAAAGTGTGCCATCGATTGGGATAAGATTTGCGCACGACCTTATCGCGATGGGATACTATTCTTTGAAAGATCTGAAAGGTAAAGATCCGGCGCTGCTCTTGAATAAGTATGAGCGGCAACTTGGCGTGTGGGCCGACCCGTGCCTGGAGGATCAGTTTCGTCTTGCAGTACATTATGCAAACAACCCGGACAGCAAAAAGAACTGGTGGGATTTCACTGCCGAACGTAAGGCATACCGGGAGAAGAATGGATATCCTTCCACTCGTCCAAAACGTGCGTGGTATGAATTGAGAACGCGGTAAATTTCACTATGATCCGAAAAATCTTTCTGTCGACAGTCTTACTGATCTCGTTCGTAGCACTGGTAGGTGCACAGGACCTGTCGCTTTTCGAAAAGAAACTTTACATCTCGGGCAACGACACGCTTCGATACCGACTGCTCTTGCCGGAGAATTACGACAAGTCGAAAAAATATCCGCTTGTATTGTTCCTGCATGGTGGAGGCGAGCGTGGCAACGACAATGAGAAACAACTGCTGCATTGCCTGCCACGCTTTCTTGAGCCGGCGAATCGCAAAAACCTTCAGTGCATCGTTATAGCTCCGCAATGCCCGTTGGCCGACAGTTGGAATTCGGCTAAAACGAATCGTGAAGTGACGCCGCCGGTGAGGGAGTTTGACTACACGAAGCCGGCACCGAAGGCATTGCAAATGGCGATCGATGCGACGAAGAGTATCATTAAAGAAGGATCTGTTGACAAAAAGAAAGTTGTGATCGTAGGCTTGTCGATGGGAGGGATGGGCACGTTCGAGGCGGTGGGTCGTTATCCAAAGATATTTGTAGCGGCGGCACCTATCTGCGGTGGTGGCGATGCGAAGTTCTATTCGAAGAAACAAGCGAAGGTAGACTTTTGGATCTTCCACGGCGATGCAGACAACACAGTCGATGTAAAGTATTCGCGCGAGATGAATGAAAGACTAAAAGAGCTGAAGGCGGATGTGAAGTATACCGAGTACCCGGGAGTAGGGCATAACAGTTGGAATAACGCGTTTGCGGAGGGAGGGTTTTTGGAGTGGTTGGTGAAGCGGTAAGAGGATTATTCGAATTTAAGGTATGGGACCAGGTCGTTGAAGTATTTCTTTGACCACATCTTAAGTGTCTGATCCGTCGGAATAAATCTTTCGGCGTCGGCCTTCACCCGTTCCATATCCACTGAGTTAATACGAGCTATCAATAATTTTCTAAAATCCTGTTGAGTTAGCTGTCCTTTAGGTACATCTCCACTTTCCCTTGCGCGAGTTGAGAAGTGTCGCAGATTAAGAGGTACTTCTTTTTTAATATACCATTCAAAATCATACCAATCACGTCCTTTGACGTTGTCTTTCCATTTCCGGAAGAGCAGTGCGTGCATTTTGCCGGCGAAGAGATCTGGGAGAACAAAACAATTCACATAAAATGAGAAAGGTCTTATTAGTAGTTTCTCTTCGGTATCGAATTCGCCCGGAGGAACGGTATCAACTTCAATCTTGATCTTAATGTTCGGTTGTTCTGTAAGTCCGCTTTGAGGAATGACGTTTTCAAGAACGAGTTCTCTCCAAATGGTTTCGGATTTCAGGAAATCTGAGTCCACGTGAGTGTCCTTCGATTTTTTTTTCTCTTTTATCGAGACGTTCATTCCCGTGTTTTCAAATTCATTTTTGATAATGTCGAGATATTTTTCCAATGAGAAATCAGGATCAGGTTGTAGCAATGAAAAATCGAGGTCTTCAGAGTAGCGATCGAGGCCATGGAATATTCTGAGGCATGTGCCCCCATAGAATGCTGCCTTATTAAAAAAATTGCCGCGATGAAGTCCGGCAAGAGCGACCTCCTGCATGATCTCTCGAAGAGCAAACTGTGCTTCAATTTTATCCTTTGGGTTATATCTGGCTAGCCAATCTTTGATCATAGCTCGTCAATTGCACTTATTATCATGGATAAGCTTTCTCCTTTTTGACTTTTTTGTATCCATGTCGACATTTCTTTTGTGTTTAATCGCTTCAGCATTTCCTCGTCGATTCGCATGTTTTCTAATAAGAATTCCCGTGCCGCCTTTTTGCTTCGAAATAATAAGCCGGATGTAGTGACGATCTTATCACACAACGCTTTTTCAGGAGAGGCAACTATAGCATATTGGTCTTCGGCGAGTTTTGTCGTTCGGATACCAAAAGCATAGTAAGGTAATCCAAGCCTGGTATATGTGAAATTACCTTGTGGGGTCCGGAATTTGCGTGGGGCTTTAGTGGTCATGGATGCGATCTCGTATACACGTTCGGGAATGAGGCCATGATACGACAAAGCCGTCTCCACTGATACATAACTTGGGCCGAGGATATAATTGGCGAGCAAGAAAGGCTCAGGTCTTCTGTTCGGGTTCAAAGCAGGTCCGACTATGTACAGTCCCTTTCGAACCGGTTCGAGAACGCCCTGTGTAATGAATTGATGGATTTTGTCGTTCGGGCGAGAGTATCCCTTTAATATAGACAGTAGGAGCTGGTGAGGCAGCGGCTGGGAAGAAAATGGTAAAAGTCGCTCCGAGAATGTCATATTTTGTAAAGATAATCTGAAAATATCAGATTTTCTTGATAAAATTTTGCATATTTGGACTATGACCACACTTTCGATTAAACGCGAGTTTGTCCACCAGGTAGAAATAAAGTCAACCGCTTTGTGATAAAAGACCCTCAAACCCCATCCTCCCATCCACCCAAAACCTATCCAACCTCATCATCCGCTCCTTAAAAAATCCTATTAACTCCCCCCAATCCTCCCTGTTCAACACACTCACGCCCTTCAACTCCTTACAGACCTTCCCATCCTCTTTCTTCCACTCCCATTCCTCCTCCATTACTCCCTCAAACATCCCCTTCAGCTCTTCCAGTTGTTCGAAGTACAACTCCCGTATCCCCGCATCCTTATGCTCTATCGAAATGCAGATCGTCGCCCTGGCTTCCAGTGTCTCCATCCGGAAGTGGACATCTTTTATACCCGTCCTGTAGTTTACCCAATTGATCTTATGCCCTTCTGATGAAGGGATCGGGCTCATGTATTTGCCGAAGGTTGTCCAAAACTCCTGCCTGATGCGTGATGACTCCGCGCGTGTAAACATGTGTACAATATCGGGGTTAATGTTTAGTGCGCTACTGAATTGCTAACGCAGGCCATGCGGTTGATACCAAATTTCACGGATTTATAACGGCCTTCGTTCCCCCTCGAGCGAAGTCGTCAGCCATCAGTTATTAAATAATTTTTATATCGTTAAACGAACTTGCTTTTGGCTCTCTCTCTTCCGTACCTTTTTTCCCTAATTTTTTTCCTCTGAAAAAAGTAATGCTCATCGACGACGACGAGGACGACAGGGAGTTCTTCCTGGAGGTCCTTGGCGAAATTCGTCCCGAATTGAAGTGTATCACTGCCCGCAACGGCAGGGAAGGCCTCGAATTGCTTACGGGCATGGCCGACTATCCGGATATCATTTTCCTCGATCTCAACATGCCGCTTATGAACGGCCATCAATTCCTGGGTGAATTGTCCAAACACAACCTTTCCACTATCCCGGTGATCGTGCTCACGACAAGCTCCGACCGCCTCAGCGTTAACGAAACCCAAAAGTTTGGCGTGCGGTCGTTCATCACCAAGCCCGACAAGATATCTGTTTGGGAAACCATGATCAGGGGTGTGGTCGAGGCTATGGAACACGACAGGCGGAATTAGAAAAAGAAGGGACCAGGTTTTTCGCTAGCTTCAGTAGCATGAAATGGCTGCCATTTCCCGTCATCGCCATTCTGGCCATTAATTGGCCGGACTATTATACCTGGTTCGATCCCCTGTTTTTCGATGATTTAATATTCAGTAACATGCAGGACGCGATATCTACTCAATAAAGAATGGGGTTATAGCGCTGATGATTATTCGGCGTAACGGTGGTAAATTGACTTACCCGAAATCCGCCTATGAAAAACTGGATACTCCCGGTCCTGGCTCTGGTCGCTACAGGAAGTGCCTTCGCACAAACGCTTATCCCTGAATATCATTCACCGCTACCCGTTCGCGGGGCATTGATAAACACATCAATTGTACAACCCGATGGAAAAGTTTTGCTGGGTGGCGAGATCAGTTTCTTCGGAACGCAGCGTGTGCATGGCATAATCCGTTTGAACACCGACGGCACTATCGATAACACGTTCGATCCGGAGATACCGGGTGACCTGTTCGTACATGAAATTGAATTTCAGAGTACAGGTAATATTCTGGTGCTGGCGAGCACATTTGAAAGTCCTAACGATCGATTTTATCCTAAAGCGTCTCTTTATAAGTTTAGCTCTACGGGCGACCTTATTGACCAAATAGATGACCTTGAGCCGGTGCAGCGTTTCACTGTCCAGACCGACGACAAAGTCCTTGTTCCCGGCACTAAGTTGACTCGCTACAACGCAGATTTTAGTCCCGACGATGCATTCAACGAGGCGATCGCTATTAACGGCACTGTAAATGATATTCAGCAAACTGGAAGTAGTTTACTGGTAGCGGGCAGATTTTCGGAGGTCAACGGCGTTACGAAGAACGACATCGTAAAGATAGACCTCGATGGTAACGTTGATAATTCGTTTGACACGGGGACCGGTACAAACGATAATGTGGGTAGTCTCACCATTCTTCCAAATGGAAAAATTCTTATAGGCAGGGCCTATATCAATTCATTCAACGGCACTGGCGCAGCGGGTACGGTGCGCTTGAACGCCGACGGGTCGCGCGATATGACCTTCAATAGTTTTTCCTCCAATGGCCCCATATCAGAGATCTTTGTAAATGGCAATGACGTTTATGTTGGATCGTTCAAGACCATCGACTTTCAAACCAAGGATTGGCTCCTTAAGCTAGCCGACAACGGTTCGCCCGATTTGTCATTTACACCGGTGGAGCTCCAGGGCGCGGGATCGATCCTTCTTTTTATCGCCTTAGGCCCGGATGGCATTGTGATCAACAATGCACACAAGTCGGCAAACGAGTTTGGTATTGCCAGGTATGATTATTCGGGAAACCAGATCACGAGTTTCAAGCCGCAGGTTGGTCGTTTCGGTTTGATCGTAACAGCAGAGCGGTATAACGACAAACTCTATGTCGGCGGTGATTTCATAAAGCTCGATGGCTTTACCACTTACGGGGTGGGGCGTTTGAACGAAAACGGAACTGTCGACCAGAATTTTAAAATGCAAAGCAACCTTGGGGGCGCCACGCAGCTGAAACCGCTGGACGATGGAAAGATATTCGTGAGCACCGGCCCATCTTTTCTCAAGTTGAACTCCAGCGGCGATATCCTCCCCGAATTTCACTGGGCACCTTTCGGAAGATTGCACAACGTAAGCAAATTCATCCTGCGTCCCAACGGAAAAATCGTGGTTGTGGATCCGAACAATGCATATCAGCTGAACGCCGACGGAACTGAGGACACCAGTTTCGATGTAGGCGACGGTATCCAAAATATTATCAGTACGGCATTCGACATAGGCATGCAAGGAGACAAAGTTATTTACGGTTCTTCATTCGACTCTTTCAACAACACACCAGTGAAGCAATTGATCAGGCTCAATGAGGACGGGGCGATTGACCCACTCTTTAACCTCGGGGAAGGTCCTGCAGGGGATGATAATTTTACCAATGTTGCTTTAATAAAAGTGTTAGATAACAACGAGATCCTTGTTGGAGGTTCGTTTAATAAATTCGACAACATAGATATTCCTTTTCAACTACTTAAACTGTCTCCCGACGGCACGGTCGATGTCGGCTTCAATGAGAATCAAAAGCTTGGCGAGGGAATGAACGCGAAATTGGTATTTCCAATAGATGCGAGCGTCAGAACGATGGGGTCTCAGATCTATATTGCACAGAAGCGCGCCCAGAATACCGGACTGTATGTGATAAACACAGACGGACTTGAAGACGCTGAATTTACTCTTCCAGCAACTGTGAATTTCGTAACCGACATGGTGGTCCCCAGTGTCGCGCCAGGCACGGCTGACACTCCAGAGTTGTTCGCGATAGGTTCCTTTAAGGACATAGGCTCAGCAGACCCGCAGTCTATTATAAAGATATCTGTCAAAGTGCCCGCTCATCAGAACATTACGTTCGCCGCGTATAAAGAACTGCCTTACAGTAATGACACATATACGCTCGACGCAACTTCTTCATCCGGGTTACCCGTATGGTACACCAGTTCGAATGAAGCTGTCGCTACGGTCAACGGATCCATCGTCACTATCAAATCGGTTGGAGTGACCATCATAACCGCCAGGCAATCGGGGAACGGAGATTATGCACCAGCGCCAGCCGTACCCCAGACCTTAGAAATTGTAAAGGCACCGCAAACTATAACTTTCAACGAAATACCACGGAAGAAGCTAACGGATGCGCCTTTTACTTTGACCGCGTCGTCAACGTCAGGTCTGCCTCTCACCTTCGGACTTTCGGAAAGTGACAACGGGAAAGTGGTAACAATAAGCGGTTCTACAGTAACGATCATCGGCGAGGGCTCGGCAATAATTTTCGCAAGCCAGGCCGGAAATGAATACTATAAGCCCGCCGATGTTACTGGACAGATATTGCTCGTGGGAAAATCAGATCAGAAGATCACGTTTGCAGCACTACCCGCAAAAACTATGGGCGATTCTCCCTTCGCGTTGACTGCAACTTCGAGTTCGACACTCCCGGTTCAGTTTACTACTGCTGGCGATAAGGTCACCATATCAGGTACGCAGGTAACCCTTGTGAAACCCGGTAAGGCAACCATCACTGCAAGTCAGGCCGGCAACGATGATTATAAATCTGCAACGCCAGTCGATCAAACGTTCTGTATAAATCCGCTCAAGCCAGTGATCACGAAGCAGACTGTAACTACCGCAGGCGGTTCTGCAGAGTTGAAGTCCAGTGCCGATGCCGGTAACCAGTGGTATGTCGGTGGCGTTGCTATTACGGGTGCAATCTCGCAAAATTATATACCGACGATTGATGGACTGTATACCGTTCGCGTTACTGTCGATGGTTGCGCAAGTGCAATTTCAGACGGAATTACATACGTTATAAATGGTGTTAATGAATTGCATAATAACGCCGTCCAGGTTTACCCGAATCCTGCATCATCGGTATTGCATGTGGACCTTTCTTCGTTCGAACCCGGAGATGTGGAAGTTGTGATCTATAACAACACTGGTAATCGCGTTCACGGCGTTACAGCCCAAAGAGAGGCAGAGATTTCGACAGCCGACTACACCGACGGCTTGTATTTGGTGCATGCATCACAAAACGGGAAGACACTTACAGCGAAGTTTATCAAGAAGTAATCTACCCGATCACCCCAGGCGTTCAAGATCACAACGAGCTTAATACATCTTTGTACCCTCTGCCCACCGGGATCTGCTTTCCTTCGATCTCCACCATCTCGGAGTTGTATGATCGCACTTTGTTGATGGCGATTATAAACGACCTGTGAATTCTTTTGAATCGCGAACCAGGCAACAGTTCTTCGATATCATGTGTGCTCATCTTCGTCAGGTATGAGTTGTCGGGCGTCACAATTTTTATATACTCCTTCTGACTTTCAACGTACAAGATCTCATCGAAGAAGATCTTTACTTTTTTCATTTGAATGTTAACGAACAGGTAGTCTTTTCCGGTCTCGTGCTGCCTATTTACTTTATTTACGGCTGCAAGAAATCTCTCGAACTCGAATGGTTTCAGAAGGTAATCGACAACACTAAGTTCATATCCTTCTATGGCGTACTCGTGATAAGCAGTTGTAATGATCACTGCTGGCGGATCGACAAGTGTTTTCAGGAACGTCAATCCTTTTATCTCGGGCAGATGGATATCCAAAAACATCAGGTCGGCCTTATGAGCTCTGAGGTGATCCATCGCTTCTATCGCATCTTCGAAAGAACCCTGCAGTTCCAGGAACGGAACCCGCGCGATGTATCCTTCCAGGACCTTGCGAGCCAACGGCTCATCTTCTACCACGATGCACTTTAGTTTAGACATGGCTCGCCAGGTTGATCGTTAGCTCCGCAGTAAACGTCGACTCCTTCTGTTCCGTCACGAACTCAAATTTTTTGTACATCAGGTCAAGACGGCGACGCAAGTTCGAGAGCCCAATGTTGTCTTTGGTTTCTTCATACTCAGTGTTGGTGAAACTCGAGTTCTTCACGATAAAATGCAGCTTCTTATTTTTCAGGACGCATTGCACATTTACGAAGCGTTTGCCCCGCGCGACAGACACTCCATGCTTGAACGCATTCTCAACAAGGGGCAAAAGCAGGAGAGGAGGAATAACCTCCGAATGATCGTCGATCTCGAAGTTGAAGTCGATCGTAACACTGTCGCTGTACCGAAGTTTTTCCAGGTCTATATAGTCAGTTAGTATCTTTATCTCTTTGTCTATGGTGATAAACTGGCTGCTCGCCTCGTACAACAAATAGCGAAGGATCTTCGACAAGCGCAGAACCGATTCAGACACAAGCTGCGGCTGATATTGCGACAACGAGTAAATGTTGTTCAATGTGTTGAATAGAAAGTGTGGATTGATCTGCGATTTCAGGAAAAGTAGCTCAGCCTGTTTCCCTTCGTACTTCAACTGCGTGTAGTCGTAAAATAACTTGACCACCGCGAACACGATAAAAACCCCCGGTGCAAACTGAAATGCATTCGACAACGTCACGTTCGAAGTATAAATCCCGATCGATGCTCCAAGTAGCCTCCATGCATAGAGTCCGAACGCGAGGACTGAGAGATGCATCAAAATACTCACGACAATCCCCACCCATCTCTTAACTATTCCCGACATCGCGAATGGCAGCACGTATTCGAAGTACAGGATGTTCATTCCCATCACGTAAACCACCTGCCACGCATTTTCCAAAAGGCTAACCCAAAACTCATTCATGGTCGACACATGATCGTCGTGTATCCAGTGAACGAGGTAGCCTACAGTTATCAACAGGTATAAAAACCGAGCCGCCATTACAGTCTTTCTGCCATGAAGGTATTAACAATCCCTGACTGTTCACTGGCATCACATTGACCTCGTCCGGTAGTTAGTAGACTACTTACGGCAGTCTGTATACCCCCGGATTTTCGACAGGAAGAATGGACTATTCTTGTTCCAAAATCACCCACTTATGATGGAAGGCACTTTAGAAGCCAACACCAGGATTGCACGAATAGCCAGTGCAATCTTTCTACTTATCTGTATTCCTTTGTCGGTCTGGAGCGACTCGTACGTTCCTGGAAAAATATTCGTCGCCCAGGATCCGGTGGCAACTGCCAACAATTTGCTAGCGAACGAATTCCTGTTTCGAAGCGCGATCATCGTCCACATACTGGGCTTCAGTTGTTTCGTGCTGATGACATTCATGTTCCATCGTGTTTTCAGCCCCGTCGACAAATTCCTGGGCCGACTAATGTTGATGCCGATCATCGCACAGTTTGCAATTGGATTCGTTCTTCAGACGCTCAACTTTAGTGCACTCCTGGTACTCAAGAGCGAGATAAGGGCGGGCTTTGATCTTGCTGCACAGCAGGAGACTGCATACATGTTGTTGCGTATCAGCAGAACTGGTCTTGGCTCGGAAAAGATCGTTCTTGGTTTGAGTTTCATCCCGTTCGGCATGCTTGTCCTGAAGTCGGGGTTCATCCCGCGGATCTTCGGGATACTGCTGATCATAAGCGGTGCCGGGTATGTAATCGACACTTGCGGGCTTATGCTTTTAGACCGACCGGTCTATTTAATGATACAACCGGTGCGGTTCCTGTTTGTTGGCTTCCTGGCCACTGTGCTCTGGCTGTTATTTAAGGGAGTTCATGAAAAAAACACTGAGAAAAAATGACGATGCAAATCATCATTCTTTGATCAAACTTATAAAAACAGCTTATTCATTCTAATTTCAGATGACGCGTATCATTTACTTGAGATAAACCTTTTTATTTCATTCTTTCCATCGACCATATCGTTCAACCATCGGCTGAATCGGCAATCTTAATTTTGACTTTGAATCCTCTTTTTATTTTTGACGCAGTTAAGAAAGAATAAGCGAGTTAATAGTCATCCAGCATACCCCCTCACCGAGTGCTGCATACCTGGAAATTCAAATTTTCTTTTTAGCACCCCCTGGCTTTAACAAAATTTTTTTAACCCACTCCGCAAAGTGCGGAGGCAGCAGTCCTATTTCTAAATTTTTTTAAGTTATGTTCAAAAAAGGTACCGTTTCGTACTTTAGCAGGATATCTATGTTCTTGCTCTTCTGTACAGCCCTGATTGTCGGATGTTCCGACGACATCACACCCGAACCCGAGCAGCAGCCCGTCCAGGAGCTCACGGCGTCAACTTGTGGATGCACCTATACTGTACCCGTTAACAGTTCTTATGTGGCTGTCGACGGAAACGCCCTGAAATTGAAGCCCGGAAACGTTGTTTGCCTCCAGGGTGGTAAGACCTACGGAACCGTGGTTTTGAAGAATTTTGTGGGTTCTGCAAGCGCCCCCATCACTGTTATGAACTGCGGCGGCGTTGTTAATATCTACACAACGGGCGGTTCCGGCCTCGAAGTTCAGAGCAGCCAGTACGTAAGGATCACCGGCGGTACCGGCTCAGCCCGTGATATCAGGGTGAACGGCGGCCAGATCTCTGTTGCGATCGGTGTTAAAAGTACCGACATCGAAATGGATCACGTTGAAGTTTACAATTCTAAATATGCAGGTGTGATGGCCAAGACCGACCCGTCTTGCACCAACAACGCTGATCGTGCCCACTTCGTAATGAAGAACATCTGGTTGCACGACAACTACGTTCACGACACACGTTCGGAAGGTTTCTACGTCGGCCACAGCTACTGGGTTAGCGGCGTTACGCTCGACTGCGGCGTTAAGATGCCTCACGAAATGGAAGGTGTGAAAGTTTATAACAACGTGATCAAGAACTCTGGCGCCGAGTCGATCCAGATCGGTTCTGCTCCAAAAGGTGCTGAAGTTTATGGCAACCGCATCGAAAACTACGGCACATACAACGAAAGCGGACAAAACAACGGTATCCAGTTCGGACAAGGTGCTAACGGCACATGCTATGGAAACTTTATCAAAGGCGGTAAAGGAATGGGTATCATCCTCATCAGCAACAACTCGAACGTTATTCACGACAACGTATTGGTGAACACAGGCAACGACGGGATCTTTATCGACGACCGTATGGCCGGCCCTGGTTTCAAGATCCTGAACAACACGATTATCAGACCTGGTGGAAACGGTATCACACTGTACTCAGACGAAGTAACGATGAACACCGTGCAGAACAACATCATCGTAGCTCCCGGAAGCTACAGCAAGATGAAGTCTCCTCGCACCACTGCCGATTCTTACATCTATAAGATGTTCTCTGCAGTGAAGCTCACCAGCTCTAACAACTACACAACACAGGACATCAATGCCCTGAAGTTCAAGAATGCAACAAATGATGACTACTCACTTACAAGTAGCTCTACTGTTGCCATCAACAAAGGCGCTTTGTTGAGCGGCCTTACAATTCCTTTCGATTTCTTGCTGAAGCCAAGGATCATCGGATTGGTTGATATCGGAGCTTACGAATATCAATAAGATAACGAAATACATAAGGGAGCCCCGTACCCTGAAGCCGCATTGTGTGCTTCAGGCTACGGGGCTTGTTATTTTAATTCTTGATATTCATAATAGTCTCCGCCTCTTTCTTTAGATCTGCAGCATACCGATCGAAAGATTCTTTGAAATCCGGTATCGACCCCGCTGCCAACGGAAACATCAAACCCGATAATTTTTCAGTCATCGTGAAGACACAAATGTCCCTGGATTTTTTTGTGACCTGGTACGTCCGAACTCCCTGGAAGAATGGTGCCTGCCCGCTCTTCCACGTCATATGAGTTGGCGGCGTGGCTTCAACTACCTTTAATGTGAATGTCCTCTTTGGGTCGAGCGTTGTTTTTAACCTTATAGTTTTTCCTTTTTCAATGATCCCATCGATGCTTGTGATCGTTGAGTTCCACCTGCTGAAATCTTCTGCGTTGGTGAGAATTGCCCATACAATTTCAGCTGTTGCATGAATAGTGGTAGTTACTGTTGTGGTGCGTGAGAAAGTAGCCATAGTCGTTTTTTAAGTTGAACTATCTTTTGACGGATAGCTCCTTCGAAACGATAGGCAGAGGTCAATCTTTTTCCAGGTAATCGTCCATGACCTCCTTATTGTGCTGTAAATGAAGAAGTTGCAGTTCTGATGCCGGCGAGTTAAATGGATCGATACCCCTTACGATCTTCATCCGGAGATCAAAAAGACGCTCCCGGTCTTTCAGACCCTTCTGGCTTTCGCGGTGCATCTCGATCTTCATCGCTTCTTCCTGCATTTTCTGTTTGGGATTGAAGATCCCGTTAAGTTCGCTGCACTGGTGACAGGCGCCTTCTTTGTTGATGAGCGCACAACGGCTGTCGAAGATCTCGATCATCTTGCTTCGCCCGGTGTGCAGATAATATTTCACCATCGCTTCCGTTTTGTCAAGGATCGTCGCGATCTCTGTGACTTTAAATTCGTAGACCTCCTTTAATAATAGAGTAAGCTGCTGTTCGAGTGGCAGCGACTTGCCAATGCAGGTGAAACAAAACGTAATGTGTTCCGATATCTCGAAGTTCCCCTGGGGAGAAGTGGTCCGGACTCGCATCAGGTTGCCGAGAAACTCCGGGTCGGAGAGAGTGGCCTTCCGGCAGATATCGGTAACGGTCTCCGGCCAAAGTTTACGGGACCGTAAATGATCTTTGGTCAGATTGGCGCCGATCGAAAAGAGCCAGGTCTTCAGCGACGACTCTTCACGAAACGACTGAAGTTTTTCGTGAGCTTTGATGTAAGTATCCTGTACGAGATCTTCGGTCTCGGTTACACTTGCTGTCATTCGAAGGATGAATGATCTCAATGCGGGCCGAATTTTCTCGAACTCAACAGCCAAAGATTCTACGGAAGTCATGATATTTAATATAGTATGTTGAGAGTAACCGCGATAATAGTTTTGTCATTTTATTTGACTACTGCCGCTGCGCAGACCTACGACCATTATTTTTTCAGCAAGATCAAAGCCGACTCGCTCATTTCAAAGGGTGATTACATCGGCGCCATTCCTTATTTACGTGTATGCATTTCGGAACCTGCGATGGTGACTGTGAGAGATGAATTCAATTTTGGATATGCACATTTCAAGAAAGATAGTCCCGACACCGCTGTCTTGTTTATGAACAAGGCGTTGACAGGCGGATTCTATTTTCACGACGTCGCGCAGTTTAAATATTGGTCCGATGCCGGCGTCTTTGAGCGATTCAGGAATTATCCGGTATTGCGTGGACTCGACAAGATGTTGGAAAGGAATACCCTTGCATATGTGAATAGAAACATTGACAGCACTTTGCTCAATCAACTCCTCGAAGCACGTGAGAAAGATCAAAGAATACGAAAAGACTATAGCAAGCAGCTTCCGCTCGACATAGATAACCAGGAGTTTCTAAATCATTTCATTGAACAATATGGGTGGCCGACGAACGATATGGTTGGAGGAAACGGAGCGAATGCCGCGTTTCTCATTGCTCAACATGCCGACAACGATCTGAACTTTCAGCTCGAATGCCTTGGATACATCAGGGATGCATACTACAGGGAGCAGGTCGACCCGGCTTATTACGCATATATTATCGACCGGACACGGGTCAATTCAAAGAGGCCGCAGGTGTTCGGATCTCAGTACGATCAGCAAATAGAAAACAAGCTGAATGTAGATCTTCGGAGAAGGGTGTTTAGACTTGAATCCCTGGAGGAATATCTTTCCAGGAGACGGTGAGGGTTGACCCGAAATGAAACACCTGATATCGTGAAAACACGATAAACACAAAAACCTACCTCTTTTACGGGATTGACTATCATGTTCGACATGCGCTAACTTTAATGTCGGGCCCTCGTTTCGTATACCCTCTTCTATCAATTCTTACTCAAGTTATCTTTTTAACTTAAGATAACTATATATTTATATAGCGGCGTCCCCGGGTGGTGCGGATTTCAGTTTTCTGTGACTTGCTATCTCAACCCCAAACACATATGAGACGAATAGCCCTGATTTTTCTATCGATAGCATCGCTGTCGGTTGTTTTACTGTCATGTGATAAGCCAGATGAACTCGTTTTCTGCGGCAAGGTATTGAATGGAAAAAGCCCGATTCCCAACGCAGATGTCGACCTGGCAGGTGTGCCGGTGCAAACTGGTGAGGACGGAAGTTTTAGAATTGCCGTCCCTCGCGCGGAACGGTATGTTCTCAATGTGACAGCTGTAGGTTTTGGATTTGTATCCAAGATCTATCTCAAGGATTCGTGCAACATAACAATATCGATGACTGCGGCAACTGTCGATACTGAATTGGTTCCAGAAGCTCCAATCGTTCTTGTAGATAACACACCCCCTCAACCAACGGAGCCAATCGGTACGCCTGTCAACCCGGTTCCCAATCCATTAGATACTCTTCCCTTTGTTATTGATGGCAAAGGGCGTCTCATCGCCTTTGGTGCACCACCGGAAATCCTGGAGATCTATGATGCGATCGATGACTTTGAGCCACAAACGGAAGGAGCGAGTGTCGAGATACCTGCTGATGGACTTGAAGAGTCGGATGTGAATGCGCCGTCAACAGCGGGATTTTTCTTCCAGGACAAAAAGGAGAGTTTGAAAGGCAGAAAGATAACAGGATCAATTAGTACAGTCGACATCTACAATCGCGACGGCATGCCGGGCGATTATACAACAAAGCTCAGCGATGGATCTCTTGGTTTTATGGAGACGTACGGGGCTGCCGACATCAACTTTTACAGTAACGGGAAAGTACTTCAGCTTAAGCAGGGGATCTATGGCAAGTTGAAAATACCGGTCGATACGCTGGCGCAACTCTACTATAAAGAGAAGCTGCCGGCTACTATGCCACTACTTGTTTACGACAAGAAAACCGGATTGTGGGGACAGGACGTCGACAAATGGACGGGAAAGAAAGTTTTTGCAGAGCTTAATCAGGCAAGAACCGCATACGTCGCACAGATCAGTCACTTTTCTGTGTTCAATATGGACGAAGAGTTTGCAACACCTGCTTGTACGAGACTGTGTAATTCAACCTCCGCACCGGATAATATTCCTGCTACAGCGTGGGCGCAGGTTGCCGTTGGCAGTCACATTAATTCTTACCCGATGAACACGCCATGTACGGCGACAACTACTGGTTGCCCGGCAGGCAGCAATACATTCGCCATAGCGAGATTAAAAAGGAATGCGCCGATAAGTGTGAGAATTTTCGATGGTAATCCCGCACTGCCAACAACCAGTGTTAGATCGAGCTACGTGTTGTTTGGCGGAGACCCGAGTGTCGATATCTATGGGCAGTTGTGTACAGACCTTGATAAGTGCAAGGCACAATTCACTCTTAAGATGTCGCCATGTTTTTCCAATACCAACTTCACGACGAAAGGCGCTGTGCCCGCCGTACGAAAGGGATACGATCTGAATGGAGATGGTACAATCACAGACAAGCCAAATCCCACAGTGCTGGCAGACCAGGGAGATCTGACAGACGAAGCGGACTATTTTGTTTTCCAGTGGATACTGCTTGAAAGCGTAACTGCTGCCGGGGCAATCACAAATGGCTCGAATCAATTCAGGATCCAGTATGGAATTTTTCAGACTACCGACAGTTTTGTTGCCGGGAATGTAAGTCAGGACATTGACTTCGATACATCAACCTCTGATAAGTACAGCACAGCATTTTCAACAGAATGGAAGCTGGAGTTTGCTGTGCCATTCGTGGGGAATAAGACATCATTACCCGCCGCAACGCAAAAAACCACGAATCCATACGTTGCATCGAGCGACATTATTGTCTTCAGGGTCGATTACAGGAAGGTGGGAGACTTTGAAACTGATGGCACAACAGAAAAGTGGACTGCGGGCTCTACGTACTACATCTACAATAATCCTACTTCTGGCACATTCGCCACATCTCTTGGTTCGACCTGTTACAATAATTGATCGTGAAAAGGAACCTGAAACTCTTACTGATTTTACAAGGAGCGGCAATTATGTGCTGTTCTTTGATATTTTTTTCAAATCAAAAGGATCAGGAGGCTGCTACGATATTGTTTAACCATCCATTGTACCAGGCTACGTTTACTACGAAAGGTCTTGCGTTCATGCCGTCTACCGGCGCGCCGGAATTTTCATGGAGTATAATTGGTGAAGACGTTGCCGAACCTGTTTCGAAGGGCGATCGTGTTGTTTACCAGCGAAAACTAGTCCGTGAAGAATATGTTATTCGAAAGAACACCATTGAGCAACAATTTGTACTTGAAAAGGCGCCTGACCTTACGATGCCTTTAATAATTCGCGGGCAAATATCGAGCAACGGAAATTTCAACAGGTTGGGTTCGGGATGGCAATGGTCGAACGATATCGGGTTCGTAAGTTTCTCAAATGTGTATGCATTCGACGCTAACGGGAAAACAATTCCGGCCACAATGCATGTGACTGCCAACGAAAGTCGCATAGAGATACAACCGGGCGATCTTCAATCCGCTGTTTACCCTGTGACGATCGATCCGGAGATCGGGACAGATTTCAGGATCACAACATTCGGGAGCGCGGGTGATATCGGATCCACCGCAACGACTGCAGCGATCACGTATCATGCCGCTGCGCAGAAGTACCTGGTGGTTTGGGAGGGCAACGATGGCGGTGACGTCGAGATCTGGGGAAAATTCCTGAACCGTCATGGTAATCCGGTAGGATCGAATTTCAGGATAAGTAACATGGGTAATGGAAGCGCAGCCTTCGATGCGTTTGAACCGGATGTCGCTGCTTCCGAAAAAGAATTTTTTGTAGTGTGGCGCGGCGATCACAACGCCAATTCCCAGATCGACAACGAGTATGAGATCTTCGGGATGCGTGTAGACACAACAGGTGTATTACAGGGCAGCATGATAACCGTGAGCGATATGGGAACTTCAACCAGCGAGCACGACACCCAGTATGGTGCATTCACACCAGCAATCACTTACAACTTCACCCAGCATCAATACCTCGTGGCGTGGTCGGGCGACGACAACACGGTAAACGCTAACGACGAGTTTGAGATCTTTGTCCAACCACTTTCCGACGTCGGCGATGCAACAGGTCTTTCGAACGATGTTAAGATAAGTGACATGGGTGCAGATGGCCTCGTCCAGTTCCAGGCTTTCGCACCCGACGTTGCGTGGAACAGCACAAGCGATGGCTACCTGGTTACCTGGTACGGTGATGACTCCATTTCGCCTTTGGTCAACGACGAGATGGAAGTGTTCATGCAGTTCCTGACCAGTTCCGGCTTACCTACCGGATCGAACGACGTGCGGGTGAGCTTCATGGGCACAAATGGGGTTACCGACTATAATGTAGCCAACCCCGCAATCGCATATAATAAGAGCAGTAACAATTACCTGATCGTTTGGTACGGAGAGCACGCAACAACAGCAGAGAACGAGATCTATGGAAGAACAGTGGCGTCGGGCGGCGGCTTCGGCACGATGACGAGGTTCAGCGACATGGGTAACGATGGCAGCAGTACCTGGGGCGCATTCAATCCCGCAATCGCCCACGATCCAAACCTGAACCTGTTCCTCGTAACATGGCAGGGCGACGACAATGTATCGACTATCGACGACGAATTTGAAATATTTGGTCAACTGGTAACTGGTGCTGGCGCGGAGTCGGGAACCGACATGCTTCTCACCGACGTAGGCGGACTTGGCACCAGCGCCGCACGAAATGCAGCAAGGCCCGCCGTGGCATATGGTGATTTCAAAAGAGATTTTGTGATTGTTTACGATGCCGACGATGACTTTCCAGGTATAGCTGACAACGAGTTTGAAATATTCGGGCAACGGTTTGCCGAGAAAAGCAGCGAGCCCGCAAATCAAACGACTAATCTCACAACAACATTAGTTACTTCCACATCTTTAACGGCTTCGTTCCCAACAGCAGTCGGTACTCCCGACGGGTACATCGTGCTTCGTGGTGGAAGCGGTAACGATCCGGTAGACCAAACTGCTTATGCGGTAGGCAATACAATTAATAGCGCCTTGGTGGTACATGTCGGCAGCCTGACAACTTTCAATCAGTCCGGGCTAACGTCGGGAACAGAGTATTCTTATAGAGTGTACTCGTACAACGGGGTTCAATCATCTCTGAACTATAATATAGTTAGTCCGTTTTCGAAGGATGTGTTCACCGAGCCGACTTCGCAGGCCACAACGCTTGCGTTTAAAGATATCACTACAAGCGGATTTTCAGGATCATACCAAAAGGTTGGCACCGACCTCGGTGGGTACCTCGTTGTTCGGAAGACCGGGTCGGCGCTTGTGGGCAAACCAGTTGATGGAAAGGCATATGTCGCCGGCGATACTGTCGGTACGGGCGGCGAAGGAATTGTGGTCTCGGGACTTACTTGCTGGGTTGGTGGTAGCGGAGAAGGACCCCCGGTAGGTACGCCACCTCCAACCATACTCACGAGTTTCACCCAGTCGGGACTCACAGCTGCCCAAACTTATCACTTCACAGTATTTGCATATGCTTACGATTGGGTTACGTGTAGCACAGTTCAGTACAAACAACAATTGCCCCTGCGAGGCCAGGTATCTACGTACGCAGTCGAACCCGCGAACCAACCAACACTTAATGGTTTTTCATCCGTCCAGGATCATTCGTTCACAGTGAAGGCTACACCTGCGGGCACATACATCGCTTTGCGAAAAACAGGGTCTGCCGTCCTGTCGAAGCCAATGGATGGAAAAGTGTACAACGTGGGCGACACAGTTGGTGTGGGGGGTGATGCCACCGTAGTTTACAAGGGAAGCGACAGTTCGTTTCCACAAACAAGTCTTACCGATAACACAATATATCATTACAGCTTCTTTTCATACTCCGGCACCAATGCATCGAGCAATTATAAAATTTCACCGGCTCGTGTTGCCAGCCAGGCAACGTTATATCAACAGCCGCCTAACGCGCCTTCTGCTATGGTTTTCTCGAGCATTGCCAACAACTCGATGACAGTAGCGTTCGATGCTGCTTCGGGTGTTGGCGGCACTGGTGGATACATTGCGCTCAGAAAAGTTGCCAGCGCGGTAACTGCTGTTCCATTAGATGGAAAAGCTTATGCTGTGGGAGATACCGTTGGCACTGGCGGAAATGCGATGGTAGTTTTCGTCGGCAACAGCACAACGTTTAATAGCACGGGGTTAACTCATAATACACTATATCACTATTCGATTTTTTCATACAACGGAAGCGGTGCCCAGGTAAATTATCTTGCCTCACCGTTATCGAGCTCTCAAACTACACTGGATAATGAACCGATTGCTGCACCAGCAACCGTCGAGTTTTCCGAATATGACAACACGACGTTTTCTTTTAAGATCGCATTTGCGACGGCGACCGGATCCCCCACGGGCTATCTTGTTGTAAGGCGAGCGGGCGCGCAACCAACCGCCGCGCCAGAAGATGGGAAGGTGTATGCACTAAATGATGATGTAGGTAACGGATCCGTTGTGGGTGTCGGTTCAGCTACGTCATACACACAAGCTAACCTCACGTCTGGAACTGAATATTTCTACAGCATTTATTCTTTCAACGGCAATGGCGCGGCCACGAACTATCAATCGGTCCCGAAGCAAGCTTCTTCGCTATCGAGTTGTGCCGCGCCTGTATTGAATGATGCGTCGCAGATAACTCAATTAAAGTTTACCGCGTCGTGGCCGGCAGTAACTGGCGCTGGCAATTACGTGGTCGATGTGTCTCTTGATGAAAACTTCAACGGTTTTATCGAAGGGTACGATTCGAAGACTGTCTCCTCAACCTCGGTGGAGGTGAATACCTTAAACCCCGGGAGAATTCATTACGTCCGTGTTCGTGCAGCCAACGCGGCAGGCTTCTCCGTCAACTCTTCGCCGCGACAAGTGCTGGTGGTTCCAGGAACGCCGGTTCCGGGTGTGCCGTCAGAGATCACGCAAAAAGGATTTCGTATCGAATGGCCGAATGTAACGGGAGCCACAGGTTACCAGGTCGATGTTTCTACGAGCGATGTGTTTGCGGGCTTCGTTACGGGCTATCAATTAAAAGATGTTGCGGCCAATTTCCTGGTGATGACCGACCTTTCGGATGGCATTAAGTATTATGTACGGGTGCGTGCCGTAAATGCTTCGGGTGCGTCGGTGAGTTCTCCTGCAACAATACAGCAAACATTGCCTGCAACACCGAAGGATCTCGTGATCGATCCAAATGCTATAACCTATCAGTCGATCAAGATCGCGTGGGGCCCTGCGACTGGCGCTGTGAGTTACGAATTGGAAGTTAGCTCCGACGATTTTAAAACTTTCGTTCGCGGATACAATCCAAAGGAAATAAA
The DNA here is from genome assembly GCA_035656375.1 of Cyclobacteriaceae bacterium. Classification (GTDB taxonomy): domain Bacteria; phylum Bacteroidota; class Bacteroidia; order Cytophagales; family Cyclobacteriaceae; genus ELB16-189. Next base: position 22,702 of record DASRSO010000217.1, read on the forward strand.
GAATGCCACACAGGAAGTAGTCGATAGCCTGGAGCAGAAAACAACCTACAAGTTCAGGCTACGCTCGAAAAACACCGTAGGTTATTCACCAAGATCAGACGCAGCTTCCGCACAAACAAAAGAGTTCACAATCCAGGTCGATCCGCTGAAGATCAATACCAACCCGGTGACTGCAACCGTTGAAGAGACTTTTCAAACAATGGACCTTGTTGTTAACGTAACGGGCGGCACTGGTCCAAAGAAGGTTGTGTTGAAATACAAAGGTATACTTGCAACCAATTTCTCATCGGCAGATGGCACGTTGAAGGCAGGTGATGAGTACAAAGTTTCGATAAGCAAAAGTATGCTCGATGAGTTAGGCATGGAGTATCGTTTTGAAGTTACTGACGATGCAAAGAGTCCCGTAACCCAAAGCGCGAATTCATTTCTCTACTGGGCTGTCGCGCTGGCCAGTCCCCCAAAGATCCCATTCGCCCCAGGAATGGATGGCACTAGCAATACGTACCAGATGTTCTCGGTCCCATACAAACTGCAGGACGAAACCATCACCAATCTTTTCGATCCGCCGCTAAAAGGCGCTGACAAAACAAAATGGCGTTTATATCACTTCGAGAATAACGCCAATGCCGAGTACCCCGACGAGGTGAAGAAGATCGAGATTGGAAAAGGTTATTGGTTCAACACAAGAATAACCGAATTCGACATCAAGCTCGGTGCAGCGAGCATGAACCAGGCAACAAGAACAAAACCATTCACAATTCAATTGGAGAAAGGCTGGAACCAGATCGGCAACCCGTTTCCATTCAAATTAAGCTGGACTGCCGTGAAGAAAGAAAATACCGGTCTCGGTAACCTGCACTTCTTCAGCGGTGGAAACTATGTTATCAACGACACATTTGGACCATGGACCGGTGCGTTTGTTCACGCCGAAGAAGCAACAACGTTGACAATCCCGGTCACAGCAAAAGCTACGGGGCAATCGAGAATAACTGGCCTTGATAATGACATCGACGAAGCCGAATGGCAACTACCCATTGTGATCTCAGCTGGCAGCATGAGTCAACAAAGTGGAATAGGCATGCATCCTTTGGCCAGCGATTCGAAGGATGAATTCGATGAGATCACGGTTCCAAGATTTATCGACTACGTCGAGCTGAATACATATCACCGTGAGTATTTTTCGCATTTGTTTTCAACCGACGTGGTATCGAGCAGTGATAATAGAACATGGATGTTTAACGTGAGAACAAATGTGGTTGGCGAAGCCGGCGCACTTTCATGGAATGCAGACATGATCCAAGACGCCGAAGCCTCCCTGATCCTGATTGACATGACAGGCCAAACATGGATCGACATGAAGCGACAGGGCTCATACTCGTTTGTTCACTCACGTGACAGGGAGATCAAAATCGTATACAGCAGATCCGGCGAATTCCAACCGGGTGTCGGCATGTTGGGCAGCGCTTACCCAAATCCCTTCGCCGGCACAGTAACAATTCCTGTTCTCGTAGATCATACCAAAGGAGAAGTTCAGATCTCAATCTATGATGCGCTTGGTCGCAAGATCAGGGATGTCTCGCGTGTCTTTAATAAGTCGGGCATTGGATACATTGAATGGGACGGTCGTGACAATGCCGGGCAACAAGCAGCTCCCGGGATGTTATTCTACCGGTTGAACGGAACTGTAAAAACTGGTCGTTTTATTAAAATCAACCTCGATTAGCATGAAAAGATTGAGTGTATGCCTGATCGGAATTTGCCTTGCAGTGAACTTAAGTGCGCAGGATTTTGCGATCAAAAAGATGGAGGTGACACCCGACCAGGTGATAATTCACTATGACCTCGTTGATACTACGCGCAACCGTACATATTCTGTCTTCCTGTATTCGTCAGTAGATAATTTTCTTAGCCCGGTAACGAAGGTTTTCGGCGATCTGGGTATTGAAGTGAGACCTGGATTGAACAAGAAGATCAGTTGGAATTCGAAAGAAGAGCTCGGCCCGAATTTCAACGGTGAGGTTTCGCTCGAAGTACGGGGAAGAATGTACGTACCATTTATTCGTTTTGATGGATTTGAGGATGTGCCCGTACGCAAAAGGAAGACGCCTTTCATCGTTAAATGGAGTGGAGGAACACGACAGAATATCCTGAATTTTCAGTTGTACAAAGGCGAAAAGCTCGTGCACACATTTCCCAACGCTCCCAACGAGAATGAGTACAAGCTGGAGATCCCAATGTCGGTTCGTCCCGGCGACGGATACTACTTTCGGATCGCGGATAGCAAGAATCGCGACCAGGTTGTTATAACTCCTCAATTTCAAATCAAACGGAAGTATCCACTCGTACTCCAGGCGCTCCCGGTCGGGGTTGTCGGCGCCGTTGCTTTCTTATTGATCGCGCGCGAAAAAGGCCCCGACTACGTGGATGCAGCTCCACCTGCACCAAACCAGGAATAAATTTGATGACAATGAAAAGACTAGTGATCATGTTGTTCATGCTAACGCCAGTATTGGCGGAGGCCCAAAGCTTTGTCGAGAAGACCAACAGAGTTAAACTTGATTATACACGGCCAATGGTCGCAACAACGCTGCCAACTATTGTGTGGATCACACCCAGAATCGAACGCAGCAATAGCATGGAATCGTCCGTGATGTTTGAGGCCGTCGTTCATTCTGATGTACCTTTTAAAGAGTTGAAGTTTGAACTGATCGTCGGTGGCGAAACAAGAAGCAAGAGTATACCGGTCGCAGAATCGGAACTCACTAAGAACATCCAGCAAACAGTAAGGTTGCAGGAAGGCGAGAACGTTTTGAAGCTGATTGCGATCAATACGAAAGGCGGCCAGGTAAGCAGTGAACGTTCTATACTCGTTGGCAAGGATGCTATTGCCGATGCAGTAGACATTAATCGCCGTGACTTTGCGTTGATCGTCACCACCGATAATTATGACAACTGGAATGATCTCGTGAACCCAATAAACGATGGTCGAACGATAGGCAATATCCTCAAAGACAAATATGGATTTCAGGTGGAGTTTCTCGAGAACCCGACACTTGAGGATATCAACGACAAGCTTTACGATTACAACACAAAACGGTTTGCGCCGCAGGATCAGCTATTCATCTTTTTTGCGGGCCATGGATATTTCGATGAAACCCTCGGGGAAGGATACCTCGTCGCCAGCAACTCATTGCTTAACGACAAGGGCAAAACGTCGTACATACCGCACCCGCTGTTGCGCGAGCGCATAAACAACATTAAATGTGAACATATCTTCCTGGTTATGGATGTCTGCTTCGGTGGAACCTTCGACCCGGTGCTCGTAAAGAATGCGCGCGGAACAGAGGCCCTAGACGAAGCGGCCGACAAACAATATCTCGTTCGGAAGCTTACGAAGCGGACCCGCAAATATCTTACGAGTGGAAGTAAAGAATACGTTCCCGATGGCACACCTGGCAAGCACTCGCCCTTTGCCGAGAAGTTTATTCTTGCCTTAAAGGAAATAGGCGGGGGAACAGGCCGTGTTCTGTCATTGATCGAACTGCACCCGTATTTCCTGAGACTATCGACGGAACCACGCTTTGGAAGTTTTGGGAACGACGATTCCGCGAGCGACTTCGTATTTGTTGCGAAGCAGTAGTTCAGAACTCCGAATACGAGCGTTCATGAATGTTCAACACCGCGGTCTTTATACCGATAGTAACCTCATGCGACGTAAAGTTCGCGCCTACCGAATTGCCCGCCGGTAACTCAACCGCGTAACCCAACCTGAGCTTGTCGCGGACCCACATCTGGAACAACGCTCCATACGTGTTGAAATTCCTCACGAATACTCCCGCAGTATATTTTGTGTCGATGTTGATGTTCACATTAACATCTGCCGACAAGGGACCGCCACTTACACCACGCACAAGCAACGATGGCTTAAGCCGAAGGCGGGTACCCAAATAGTGTACATACGATGTGAACAGGTACATGTGTTGATTGTAGACGACGCCGCCGTCCTCGGTTTTTCCCTTCAGCATTCGCGGAACAGAGACACCAAGCAGGAATTTTTCTCCCATGAGTATTGCCCCGAACCCGATGTTCGGCCATGTGAAGTTCATGTTCTGGGAAAACGACGGATCCGAAGGGTTATCAAGACGAAGCTTCGAATAGTTATTCACCGACGAGATCATTCCCGCCTGCATACCAAAACTAAGTTGATATTGCTTCGTCGAGTTGAACTTGATCTTATACGAAGCCAGCAGATGTGCCTCCGTATTTTTGGTTGGACCTAACGCATCTCGTATAACCATTCCCCCAATCCCGACTTTATTGTCCACGAGCGACATGTGGCCGTTCAGGTTTACAGTTGTAGGACTTCCTTCGTAACCGGTCCATTGGTTGCGAAAGCTGAGTGATGCGTTGAGTGCGTTGTTCAATCCTGCGTAAGCAGGATTGAACAACAATGGGTTCGTAAGGTATTGCGCATACAACGGATCTTGTTGCGCAACTGCATTCTGTGCTGCGACCACAAGTATGATCAGTAAAAGTTTACGCATCGTGTTTACCGTTTTATTTGTATGTAGCCGAAACGTTCGCGCCCCTCCGGAAGAACAATCTTGTAGTAGTATGTTCCTTCGGCCAGTTCGTTGCCCTTGCTGTCGACACCCTCGAATCGCTTCGTAGCATCGTTGCTGTCATAATCGCTATTCTCGTAGACGCGGTCGCCCCAACGATTGAATATCGAAACCTGTGACTTTGCCGGCAGAAATCTTATCCGGAAATACGAATTCATGTCGTCGCCATTCGCGGAGATGCCATTGTACACATCGATGTCGGCACCGATCTCTACTGTTACAATTTGTGACTGACATTTGCCACCCTGGTCGCAGATCGTCATCGTAAGCTCGTCGGTTCCTTTGTAGTCGGGGATGGTTGCGTAGTTAACGGTGATGATGCCACTGGCGATCGTTACCTGGGCGCCGCGTGCCGACACTACGGTCAGCGTTGCGAAGTCGAGATTGTCGTCGGGATCGGAGAATATGTCTTCGATCACGAAGGCAATGTTCCCACCGGCATCCGTTTCTTTCGGTGGCGCCTCGATAGCAGGTGGCTTGTTGATCGTGATCGTTGTGGTCACTGTGCCGCTCGCCGTTGTACCGTCATTCACCTGGAACGAGATCGTTCGGTTGGAGGTGTTAGGAGTAGGGGAGATATTGTTGTATCGAATGCTTCTAAGCGTCGTTTGGTAATCGGCTACAGCGGCGGAACCCGACAGGGTCAGAACTCCTGTCGTTGAGTTGTATGATCCTGCAATTCCTGCCTGTGAAACAAAGATCAGTTGATCCTCACTACTCTGAAAGCCAGATATGATCGATACAGTCGCTGATAAGACTGTGCCATCGGCATCAATGATCGTAATAGAGTTATTTACGACGACAGACCCGTTAATGAAAAATGCCGTGGCAGGCTGTATTGATATGGTTGGCGGATTGCTGACTGGCGGGGTGGGCTGGACAACCAGAGACTGAACCACATCTGTCGCTGCATTATAATTTCCGTTACCTGCCTGCGAAGCTGTGATGCTGGTCGTGCCCGCCCCAACGATCGTTACCGTGTTGCCCGTGATGGTTGCAACCGCGGTGTTGCTGCTGCTGTAAACAAGACCCAGCGGTGAAGTGGTTGTCGCGTTCAACGTGAATGGTGCATCGCCAACAGTCTTTCCGGCTAACGCTCCGAAAGTGATTGTTTGATTTGCCTTGTTTACGATCAATGTCTGTTGTATGTCTGTCGCGGCAACGTGACCTGCGTCGCCAGCTTGTGATGCCGTGATTGTAGTTGTACCCGCACCGACAATTGTTATCGTTGAGCCGGAAATGGTTGCCACCAATGGATCACTACTGGCATAGCTTAGCGGCAATCCTGCGGAGCTCGTACCCGTTAATGTAATTGGAGGATCGCCGTACGTTGCTGCGGCCAATGCTCCGAATGAAATAGTTTGATCTTCCTGTACTGAGAACGAGAATGTTCGTGTGCTTCCCCAGGTTCCATCTATTGAGGCACCCCTGATACCGATGATATGACTCCCGCCGCCCAGCGTCGTTGTAGGAATAATAAAATCAAGATCGATCAAGCTTCCCGGTGTAATTGCAACACCCGTTCCATTACCTTCGCCCGGATCGGTGTCTATATAATATTCCAGCTCCGTTACCTGCGTCACACCATCGACGTAGAACGTCCGTTTTTCCGCAAAGCCCCATTGTCCGTTACTGTCCCTGGCCCGTATGTGAATAGAGTGAAACCCGTTTGACAAAGACGCTGCATTTATCAGTGCGGGAAAGTCGATCTGTGTACCTGCTGTTACACTTAACTGGGTACCGGCGCCATAACCTGGTTCAGTATCGAAGAAATATTCGAATTGAACGATTTCGTCTTCGGTAACAACACCGCCGTCCACGATATAGAATGGTTGAATAATTGGAATGCCCCAGTTGGCATCTGCATCCATCGCACGAATGTGAAGAATATGAAATCCGGATGAGAGCGAACTTGTATTGATCGTTCGGGCGATATCAAGCGAGGTAACGCCAGTCGGGATTGTGATAGACGTACCGTTTCCTGGCCCCGGGTCGCTGTCGATGTAATATTCCACGTCGCCGAGATCGGCATCGAAACCAATAGCTTCTGAAGCAACGTAGATCACGCGATAGTCTTCAATCCCCCAGGCACCCGACAGGTGTTTCGCCCGGATCACCAGCGTATGAAATCCAACAGTAAGCCCCGAGGTGCTGATACTGAAATCAATATCCTGGACAGGTCCGGCGGTAATGGGTATAGACACCCCACTACCTAAACCCGGATCTGTATCAAAGAAGTATTCGATTCTTTCTATGCTGGTTTGAGCGAGCGCAGATAAACTTGCGCCCGCAATCAAACACAACCCTATAAAAAGCTTTTTCACGAGGAAAGGGTTATGATGTTAGTTACCCTTCGCTTTTACGTTCACTTGCAGGTTGGTGCCTTTTGTTACGACAGCCGGCATGTTGATCGACTGGATAAGTGGCAGGAGCGTTCCTTCCGTATCGAATGGCGTTGTTCCGCCTGTTGGACCGAGGTTTGTTCCATCGAGTCCCGCATTGATTGCCGGTGATCCGGGAAGTAGTGTAATGTCGTTGGTGTAGATCCAATCTGTGATCGTAGACTGCACATTGGTGAGAAGGGGATCGGCGATGATGTGGCCTGTTGAGCTGTTCCCGTTGACGCCGTTCGTGAACGTGTTGTCTGTTGATCCAAACACAATGTTGTTTCGAAAGGTGTTGCCCGTGTTCGTGGCGTTTTGTCCTACGGCACCGCTAACCTTGATAAAGATGTTGTTGTCGACTACACTGTTATCCAAATTTGTGAAGATGTATTGCGACCCCGCCCCGTAGAACAAATTGTTTTGAATAGTGAGACCATCGCCCAAAACTGTTCCGGCGTTGTTGGCCTGCCCGCGAATAATGTTATTAGTGATAAGAACCCCGGAGCTCAGAAATATCTCGAAAGCCTGGGGGCCGCTGGAGAAACCCTGGTGTGAGTTCATGACGCAATTTCTTACGATCACATTTCCAATTCCGTTACCATTGTTCAGCTGTTGGATACAACCGAACTCACAATTTTCGATCAGGATGTTGCTGATCGTGTGAGTAGCTCCGCTGACTCCCGGCAAGAATCTTAGAAAATGGACTCCTGAAATTCTAAATCCGGATGACGCCGCACCGAGAAGAGTGATATCTCCGACCAGCGAACGAGTACCGATTCCTTTTTGAGGATTCAGGCCTACGCCTAAAAGCGTCAGGCTTTTGTCGGTGATCGTTACGTTGCCGTTGCTGACCGTACCGGGCACGATCTGAATAATATCTCCCGAGACAGAAGCATTTATTGCAGTCTGAAGCGCAGTCGCGCCCGTGTACACATTGACACCGCCTGTAGCACCAGCATTATTGTTGACGATACGTGTGGTTTGCGCCAATGCGGTTGTCGCTATAAAAAGGACAACAGAAAGTAGGGTGATTGGTTTCATGGGTCCGGATATGATTATATTTCTATGACTTATGACTCCTGGCTTTTTCCCGGCCTTTAAAAAAATTATTTTTAGTAGGGAAAACAGACGTGTTCAACGCTCTTATTGATGCAAACGCTGTGGGAAAAGTATATTCAGGGCGATCGTGAGGCCTTCGGGATCTTGTATTCCAGGTATCACAAGTCGCTTACAGCTTATTGCATCGGCCGTCTCAAAGACAAAGAGCTGGCAGAGAATGCTGCGTCCGACACGTTATTGAAGCTGTTGCATCACTCCAACCCCGGGTCGATCGACAATTTCGAAGCATGGTTATTTACCGTCGCAAAGAATGAGTGCAACACATACTGGTCGACGCTTGAAAGACGAAAAGAATTATTGAAAGAAAACTTCGAGGCGCAGGTTGAACGTCGTCCCGAAGTGGAAGACCGTTTGTCTTCTGAAAACGTGGACCAACTCATTAAGAGTAATCTCGATGAAACAGACTATCGTATCTGGCGGCTATATCACGAAGGTTACGACAACGATGAGGTGGCCAATATGATGAACATGAATGAAAAAACCGTGGCCAACAGGAAATCAGCCGCGCGAATGAAATTGAAAAGTGTGTTAAAAAAATACAACGGTGATGAACAGTAAATACGACTACGACATCATCAGGGACTATCTGCACGGACTGGTCGACCAGGAAACCGCGCGAAGAATACGCGACCTTATTCGTGAAGACGAAGTCGCGAGGAATATCGCCGCCGGTATCCTTCAACTGGAACACGAATTCAACGGCAGGGAAGAAGAGATCGAGTCTTACATTGAAGGGCTGCGCCTGAAACAACTCACATTAATAAATGTGCAGGGCCGCAGCCGGCACATTCGTGCATGGATGAAGATCGCAGCAACAATTTTGATCATCGCTGTCGCCGGATCGGTTGTTTGGCTGACAATCGGCAAAAGTGATCTTGTTGAGGATGAACTGCGAAACCCATATCCGCTTACAGTTGCAGACAGGGGAAACAACGAGGTTAACAAGGGGTTTGAATTTTATCAGAAAGGAGAATACAGGAAAGCGATCGCTTCATTTGGCCAGGAGGCAGACGATGTTAGTACGATATTTTATAATGGGTTGAGTAATCTTTATGCAGGGGAATATGAGAAGGCGGTAGCGCTGTTGGGGACATTGTCGCTTAAAGAGAGCAGGTATAAAGAACAGGCGGAGTGGTATAGGGCAATTGGGTTGTTGAAAGCGGGTCGTGAGGAAGAAGCGAAAGCGAGTCTTGAAAAAATCAGAGATCAATCGCAGCATTATAAATCGACGGCCGCCGAAAAGATATTGGGGAGTCCTTGAGCGGAATATCGAATAAGGAATGCCCGGCACCCAAGGCCGAAAGACTTTGTGGTAGTTCGGAGTGGGGTATGGGATGTTCGGGTATTCATGATTCCGACCCTTGCTTTCGGAATCTCCGTACGAGCACTACAGTCACCGCAACCACACTGATCCCAATCAAATAATATCCCCAATTCGTTCCTCTCTCCAATGGCGAATTATCTCCTATCACCACAAACCCCGCCCAATAATACGGGTGACTATAAATCGGGTCTTTATTCTCATTCAAAAACTTTACCTGCGCTGCCTGTAAGGCTTCATCCTTCGAAAGCCCGTCGGACAAGCTTTCATAGAAGTTTTTCATGATACTTGTAGTGACAAGATCCGGCACTTTCCACAGGCTCATCACCACGCTGGGACATCCGGCATAGCTGAATGCTCTCGAAAGACTGATTGGCCCTTCGCCATTCTGTATTTTTCCGAAACCACTGCTGCATGCACTCAACACCACCAACTGTGCGTTCAACTTCAGGTTGTAGATCTCTGCTATGGTCAGGTATCCATCGTTCTCATTGTCCTTCCGGTGATTGAAGAGAAGTTCCGAGTAACGCGGTTCTTCATCGTTCAACAGGCTGTGCATTGCAAGATGAAGCACATCGTAGTCGCCACTGTACTTCTTGAAGTTTGTCTCAGTCGCTTCTTCATTGATCCACGACTCACCGTTCATTAGTTTACTGATCGCATTCACCTCTTCGGTAGCTCCGGGCAGGGGGAGATTCCCGCTTCGAACAACCAGCGCCGCCATCGGGTGCATCGCACTGTCGACATCCGTGTAATCTACCTGGTCGTACGATGGCGCAAAGCCTGCAAAGTTGCTGACCCTTCTTTTATTTGTTTCTCCAAGAAATGCCGATGAATATGCGTAGCTGATGGTATGTTTTGTAGCGAGGTAGGGTAGCGAAGCGTAGTTCTTTCCATTAACATCTTCGTACAGTAGCGTGCCGAAATTCAGTTGTGCGAGGAAATCGTCGGGGATTATGATCAGTTTTTGTTCGGCACCCCCGATCATCAAAAGTGAATAAAGATCCCTCGCCGTTTCCTGGTACAGCGAATCGGCCTTCGATTGGTTGTTCATTATGAATGAAAAATCGGTGAGGCTTTTTTGATAATTCGCTACGGTACTTTTCAGGTCATCGTTGATAGGAAGACGTTTGATATCGGCTTTCGTTCTTGAGATAACGAAACAATAAATATCATCGTCGGTTACAAAGTACTGAAGGACCGTGGTGTTCTTGAGGAGATCTTTCTGAACGTCGGGAAGACGAACTATCTTACTATCATACTTCAGTTTGAAATACGCAGGAAAGCTCCGTTCGAGTTTCGATTTGAATGCCTCCAGCTTCCGTTGCGAGTCGAAAATATTTTTCTCAAAGGCTGTGATCGCAGAAGTATCTTTATTCTTGTGTGCCTGGTACAGGTTGGTCTTATAGTAGGCCAGCTCGATGCGTAGATCTCTCTCGCGTTCTACAAGGCTGTCGGGGACTCCTGCCATAGTTTTTGCACGCAGGTCTTTGGTGTTTTCCAGGAGTAGTGCCGCCTTACTGTGTTCAGCAACCAGGAAAGCATCTTCCAG
>DASRSO010000218.1:0-25139 GCA_035656375.1 Cyclobacteriaceae bacterium
TGCCTGCCCACGCCGACGTTTCTTCGATAGCTGATCCGAAATCGTCGGCACAACAATAATTGACATACCAACAAAGTGGCTGGCAGGTCAGGCCATTGTCGTTCATGAATTTCTCCATTGTAATCTCATCCAGCTTCCTGACCTCATTATCCGCGGAACTGTTATCTACGGGGATATCGAACGCGAACTTTCCATCGCTACCAATCATTTCGCGGTACCGATGCATGAGCTCATGAAATTTTCTGATCTGATCGCGTTCGGTTTTCGAGAGGCCTTCCTGCGGGATCAAACCATCCTGCCAGTGATGTTCGATGAACAAGCGCTCCTTCGGATCGAAACACAAATAGTATTCATTAAATACTGGCAGGTTGTTTTCGTATCCAGTGATCACATTACACTCTTCCAAAAATTTCAATAGTTCCGGATGACGCGTCGAAGGCAGCGGGATATAATGTGCTCCGAGCGGATATCTCCCCAATGTATTTGCTCCCGACCTGGAATTGCCGCCGGTTTCATTTTCTAACTCGATCAGCCTGAACGAATAACCGTGTTTATTTAACCAACGTCCTGCGGATAATCCGGCAACGCCACCGCCGATAATTACTATGTCTTCTTTGATTGTTTCGACCGGGATTGCTTGCGATAGCTCGCGAAGCTTGTGTCCCAGGGACATATCAGGACCACTGATCGATCCAGTGAGAATGTTTGATGACGTTTCGCATGAGCCAAGAAGGATGGCCCCGGCAGCCATTGAACTCTTTTTAACAAATGACCTTCGGGTTGTCATTTTGAATACACGGCCCACTCGCGATCGAATGTATTTACGAGTACCTGGTTGTTGAGTGTGTTGTATGGACTTTTCGTCACCTTCATATCGGGAGAGAAGTTCGCCAAAACCGGCCACGAATCTTTCTCGATGAAACGAAGTCCACCGGGCAGATTTGTTAACTCGTCGGGTAAGTTTAGGCTATTGGTTTTCACGGCAAGTATAAATCCCCACTCACCAAACGATGGAACATGGCAATGGTAAGGCATAGTTTTGAAACCCGCCTGTCGAATACTTTCATTAATTATCCAGAACGACTCTTTGGCAACGTATGGCGAAGTAGCTTGTACAACGACCATCCCATCGTCTTTCATAACCTTGTGAAGCTCGCGATAGAAGCTCACGGTGTATAGTTTGCCTAACGAGTAATTTGCAGGATCGGGAAAATCGACTGCAGCAAAATCGAATGTTCCTTCCTTGCGTCGGATCCATTGAAACGCGTCTTCGTTGTGAACGCTGACCTTTGGTGATTGAAGAGATGAAGCGTTGAGTTTCAGGAGGCCTTCGTTCCTGGTGAACAGGTCGGTCATGTCGCGATCGAGATCGACGAGGTCGACTGTTTTGATCGACGGATACTTAAGGATTTCGCGGGCGGCCATTCCGTCGCCACCGCCGAGTATCAATGCGGATGTCGGGTTGTCGATGCGGCTCATTGCGGGGTGGACCAGCGCCTCGTGGTATCGATACTCATCGGCGGAACTGAACTGAAGATTTCCATTCAGGTACAGGCGCCAGTCATTGTGGCTTCGTGTGATAACGATACGTTGGTATGGGGTCGACTTCGCATAGACTACTGCATCTGCGTAGGTGAGCGTTTCCGCGAAGTCGGTAAGTTTTCCCGAAGCAAGCACCCCGGAGATCATTATCAGTATGCCGATCCACGCCGACCAGTACAGTGAACGAAATGATCTCAGGTCGTTTTTGAATTTGTAAAGAACAATGAGTGCAACTATGATATTCAGAGTTCCAAAAAAGAATGAGGTGCGCATCAATCCCAGGTATGGGATCATGATCAATGGAAATAGCAGTGAGGCAATCAGGGCCCCGATGTAATCGAACGTGAATATTTTAGATACGAGGTCGGTGAATTCAAGCCGGTCTTTCAATATCCGCATCAACAGCGGCAACTCGAGACCAACAAGAATTCCGGTAAGAAGAACCTGTGTGTAAAGTAGAACCCTGAAGTAAACGATTTGTTCGAAGAGTATAAACAACATTGCGGCGCTGCAACCGCCCACTATGCCCACCATGATCTCTATTCTAACGAACCAGGCGAGCAGGTTGCCCTTCAGAAATTTTGAGAACCACGATCCAACGCCCATCGCAAAAAGATAGGCGCCAATGATCGTCGAGAATTGTGTTACCGAATCGCCCAGCAGGTAACTGGCCAGCGTGCCCGCTACCAGTTCGTAAATAATTCCGCACGTGGCAACGACAAATACCGACAACAATAAAAGGAACTCGAACGTGCTGGGTTTGTTATTCACAATCAGGCGTGAACCGCTGCTCCAATAATTATTGCAATTGCGATCATGAACGCCGCCGATACGATCGCAAGCGCGATGTTCTGTTTTTCAATAATTTCTTTCCATAGATTTTCGGGCGTGATCATTTCGAAGATCCAGAATGAGATCCCGAGAACAATTATCCCGACAAGGGCGAACACTACCGAAGAGAGTACATAATGCCATTCCATTTTTGGTGAAGTTTATTTGTGATTGAAATATCTATATCCGTGGCGACCGCCTTGACTTTGTTCTGTCGGTACGGTTGTGGACGTCGAGCCCCACCAGAGCCAGCCGACGGTTTGCGAGTAAGCATAAAATGAAAGGAGCATGAATACCACAACCAGGTACCATCGCAATCCCTTATAGTCTTCCCATTGGTTCATATCATTCGTCGTCTGATGAGTAAGGTGAATAATCGCTGTCCTGCCAACGTTTCACGTCTTTGTAATGCCGGAACACAAAGACGCCAAGTGGGAACAATAGCAGGGCGACGGCTGTCAGCCAGAAGTTCGTATAAAATACTGTGTCGTGAAAGACCGCCACGTCTACCTTCCCGCTAAACGTTCCAAACTCGGGGTAGATGTTAAAGTGGTATTTGCCGGGTGGAACCCTGGAAAGGAACACTTCGGATGTCTTGCTGCCTTCGCTCCAGTTCTCGCCACCTTCGTAACCGTAGTAGTATTCAACCTCTTTCGTGAAGATAAACTCTTCGTTGGTAACATCGTTTATCATCGAGTACTCGGCAAAGAACCAGTTGTTCTCCACCGGCGCATAGATCTGTAACACGAGATTTTTCGTGCCCACCAGTTCAAACGATTCGGTCTGTATCATCTTCGTGCTGTCCTTCAGGTCGGCCTGAGTGTACGACATGTGCAAAAGATTTTTATCATCTGCAGTGTTCGCAAAGAACATCATCAGGATAAACGCGAGGAGTATCGACAAGGCCGTGGTAACCACCAATGCCCGTCCTGTAAAGCTTCCGCCGATCGGTTCGGTGTAACCCATCCCGATCTTGTTTGGCAACTTGCTCTTGTCAAGCTTGAAGGCCTTCGCGATCTCATCTTGCGTGGTGTACTTTCCGATGAACGACGAAGCCATGGTCTTGCTCTGTTCGTACGTGAGGATATGTGGAGGAGCAATATGTTCCCAGTGTTCGCTCTCTTCGGTCACACCGATCATGTCGTTGAAATATTCACCTGTTGCGTACATGACCTCAGCACGATATCGCGCATAAAGCTGGAACATTGACCCGTTGACATAGGGATCTTCATCTGTGTATGCGAGCGACCAGGGGTGATTGGCGTAGGGTTTCAGAAAATTCCAGTGCCCATCGAACTCTGCCAGGAAAGCAATACCATGATATGGACTAAACAGGAAGTATTCCCTGAATAAATACCTGTATTTCTTTTCCCGCTTTACGGAGAAACCCATCACTTCGTACGTCTTCCCGTCGAAAATGCCTTTAGTGCCAACCGGAATGACGGGTTCGTATTTCGACTTGAATGTGTCGTTAATATTTGAGTGAACAACGAAGTATACTCCGCAGCTTTTGCATGTCATGGAAACCGTAAGGGCGCGACCTCTTGGCACGTTCGCCGACTTGCACCTGGGGCAGAAATAACTTATTTGTTTATCGCTGCCAGCCATCGATCGTTCTTGTGTTTTCGAAAATGGGTTGGTCAATCTGCTTCGTCACGCCCCAGAGGAGTTCGGTTTTGTCCATGTCATTCCCCTTTGTGACGATGATTGCAGTGTTGCCGCGCTCATTTACGGCGTGTACGAATGCAAAGTCTCCTTGCGGATGCGGGAAATGGGCGATCTCACCTTCAAAGTGCATGTACAGCATCGAACCAACGAACACGACTTTCAATTTTACGCTGTCGCCAAAGATGACTTTGCCGCCTGCCCGCATCACGATGTCGGACTTGGGAGGGAAGCTCTTAAAATTGTCGTCGGCAAAAGCAATGCTTTCGTGCGACTGGCAGATCCAAAGAGTTTTGTCGTTATCGTATACGGCACACCAGAGATTGCGAAAGTCATCGATCATTTGTATCCGGATGCGGCCAATGACTTCGAATTTTTTCTCTTTGTATTTGCCGGTGCTCCCAACCTGCACGGTACTGAGATCGTCGGGAACGCCATGACTTTCGGGGGAGATGTCGATGGTGCCAAAGACCTTTGCCGAGCATTTCGGGCAGAGTACGAGCACAGAGTCTTTTAGTTTTCTCTGAACCGACTTACCGCATTGTGGACAAGTATAAATGTTCACCGCTCAAGATTTTTCTCGAACACAACATTGGCATCGAAGAAGTGAATGACATCACGATAGATTGCCTTTGCTTTTGGTGAATTGTCGACCGTAAAATTCGAGAGGAATATGTCGAATGTGACGTAGCCTTGTGCGGGCCACGTATGAATTGAGAGGTGAGACTCGGCAAGGCAGATAACGGCTGTGAATCCGCCACCTTCGAAGTCGTGGTAAGCTTCGCCAACTTTATTGAGTTGGTTGCGCTCGATTGCTGTTTCGATAAAACTTTTGAACTCGCCGCAGGTGTTCAACAGATCGCGACGTTCGGTCTCGAAATTTGAGATAATGTGACAACCGGGCGCCTGCAGGCGTAGGTCCGGGGAGTTCACCACGGAGCGAGTTTGCAACATGAGGGTGTTGATTAAGCCAATTTCAATTTCCCCTTTTTTTGTTGAAGACCAAAGTGTTTGGCAAAATGAGGGGTATGTGCTCTCATGAATACCAAGCCGCCGGGCGAGGTAACATCGTCTTTTATTGAGTTGCTATGGGCTCTCGTCACCTTCTTTCCACTGTTCTTTTCAGACCTTCGAGCATCATTCCCCAATTTTTCTCTGAATGTTCCCGGGCTTTGTCTGAAGCGTTGTTGTCTTGTGTAAGAGTGACGATTGTGTTTCGGCCTTTTTGTTCGAGCTCGATAGTTACGTAGTGATAATTTTCAGGGATATCTTTTTCGCCAGTGGTGGGGCTGTAGTGTGTGAAGCGAAGGAGCTCGTTGCGACGTACTTCGACGATCTGGCCTTTGTCTTCGTAGGGTTTACCTTCCCATTCGCCTTTCCAGGTGATCTTGCTGCCAGGTTTAAAGTCCGATTCGACGTCGGTGCCGAACATGTATTGTTTGATGATGCGTGGGGTTACGAGGGCTTCCCACACCTGGTCTGCGGGCACGCCGACTTCGGTCGACACGCGGGCAATTATATCTTCGGTATTCATGATGATCGTTGTTTGTTCTAATGAATTTTGACCAAGAACGATGCCATTTACTGTTAGTTATCAATCAGGAAAACCGTACGAGTAAGTTGGTTTTTAACACGAGGAAAGATTTGGAGTGCTTATTATTTGGACAAAGGACAGGATGGTATATAGGCGTATAAGCTGCGATTGGCCCGGTATCATTTCTTCTGTTCAATATTCATCTGTTCTGCAGTTCCGAATATCCCCCCTTTAGTATTACACAACGACCTGTTTTTTTCCCTAAACTTGCTCTTCTACCTAACCTGGCGGGCCTTGAAGAGCACATTATTCTGCGCAATGATCTTCTTCGCACAGTTGTGTGTCGCGCAGTCTGTTCTCGATATCCGGCTCCCGCAAAATCTCCACAATCGAAAGATCTCACAGGTGCTCGATTCGATCACTTCAAAACATCATTCGCGATTCTATTATAAACCGGAATGGATCGAAACCCTTACGTTCGGTGATACATTGTCGAATAAAACTCTCAGGGAGGCGCTGGAATCGGTTTTCCTCGGAACAGATCTGAGCTTCGTCGAAATGTATCCTCACTCTGTTGTTATAGTAAAAGATCCAACACTCTTCATCGCGCGACAACAAGCAATCGGCCACGCAAAAAGAGACGAACGCGAAATACAGAAGCGAACATTCGGAGTTATGGGAAGCCCGCGCAAAAGAATTGTGAATATCCGTGGAACCATCACCGATTCGAAAACTAACGAGCCACTCTCAGGTGCCAGTATCCGGCTGAGCGACTCAACCATTAGCGTTACCACAAGCGCGGATGGGCGTTACAGCATTAGCGTCAGGCCCGGCAACTATGTAGTAAACATCAGCTATGTGAATTACGACGAGTTCACGATCGATCTGTCTGCCTACGACGATGGTGTGATGAACGTCGGGATCGACGAAATGCCAAGAGTACTGGAGGAGGTCGTTGTCCAGGATCGTGCTGAGCGCGAGATCACCTTCAGTCGCATCGGTCAGTCGCAGATCAGTATGTCCGACATCAAACGCACCCCTTCCATGTTGGGCGAAGTCGACCTGGTGAAGCGGGTGCAAACACTTCCCGGCGTTACAACAGTGGGCGAGGCTGCAGCTGGATTCAATGTTCGTGGCGGAGGTGTCGATCAGAACCTGGTGCTCTACGACGGTCTGCCGGTGTTCAATAGCTCGCATGCCTTCGGGTTCCTTTCATCGTTCAACTCACAGGCTGTTCGGGATGTGTCGTTCTATCGTGCTGGTATTCCTGCCGAATTCGGTGGTCGTGTTTCTTCGGCACTCGACATTCGTTCGAAAGAAGGAAGTTATGAGAAGTGGGGCGGCAATGCCGGCATTGGCATCATCACCGCGAATGCGATGGTCAATGGACCAATTCAAAAAGATAAGACTTCGATGCTCGTCGCGCTCCGATCGACCTATTCCAATTGGCTCGTACATTCCATTCGTACCAATTACGCCGATCTTAAACGGAGTAACGTTTCCTTCTACGATGCAACAGTAAAGCTCAATCATCTTATCAGTAACAACACAAAGCTGTCGTTCACGGGCTACATGAGCAAGGATGGGTTCAGGTTATTTGGTGATTCAACGTACCAGTGGTTCAACAGGCTTGGAGCTGCACGAATCGATCACCGGTTCTCTTCCAACTTCAGCATGGATGTTACTGCCGGTATAAGCGCGTATTCCTATAAGGTGATCAACGACGACCCGGCAAATGCATTCGAGCTATCGTACAATCTTAACACGTCTTCATTCAAAGCAGGCTTCAACTATCAAAATGCCAGGCATCGGGTAACGTTCGGTACCCACGTCCAATACTACACATTCAACCCTGGTTGGGTTAAACCCGTTGGCGAATCTGTTATGCCCGAAATGAAGATGGCCCAGCAACGGTCTTTTGAAAATGCACTGTATGCTCACGATGTGTTTACAATGTCAGAACGAGTTACGATCGAAGGCGGCCTCCGCGTGCCCATCTTTTCATCCCTGTATGGACAACAAGTAACCTACACCGGTCTCGAGCCACGCTTCGGTTTTCGATATGTAACCGGGGAGAACTCATCGATCAAAGCCGGGTACAATCGTATGTACCAGTTCCTTCACCTGATCACCAACACCGCAGCGGTTACCCCGGTCGATGTGTGGCAGCCTGCCAATAATGATTTCAAACCACAAGTCGCCAACCACGCGTCGGTGGGATACTTTCGGAATTTTAATAACAAGAAATACGAAGCTTCTGCCGAAGTCTTTTATAAAGCGATCGACAACATTCTCGATTTCCGCGATGGCGCAAAGCTTATCCTTAACGATCGTCTTGCCGATGATCTACTGCAAGGCACGGCACGTGCGTACGGAATCGAAACGATGTTCAATATAGTGAACGGCCGGAGGCTAACGGGAAATCTGAACTACACCTATTCACGATCGTTTCGCACGGTCGCAGGTCCTACCGAAGAACTGTCGGTCAATCACGGCAAAGAGTACCCATCAAACTTCGACCAGCCGCACGTCGTCAATCTATCATGGAAGTATAGCTTCACGCGCCGCTATCATCTCACCGGCACGTTCACTTATCACACGGGTCGTCCCGTATCGGTTCCGCTTTCCGCATATTTTTACGAAGGCAGGCAGATCGCGAATTTCTCCGACCGCAATCAGTACAGGATCCCCGACTATCATCGACTCGATCTTGCTTTCGTGATAGAGGGAAATCATAAGAGAAAGAAACTTGGCGATGGTACTTGGGTGATATCTGTATATAATGTGTATGCACGCAAGAACGCATACTCGGTTTTCTATAAGACATCGGAAACCGGGTTGTTGAAACCGTACCGGTTGGCAATCATCGGTACTGCATTGCCATCCGTCACATACAATTTTACCTTCTGAGCATGACGGGCAGAATGGCGATATTGTTGAAACTCAGGTGGCTGCCACTCTTCATGTTGCTGCTCGCTTGTGTTGATCGCGTTGAGTTCTCGACACCACCTGCCGGCGAACAACTTGTGGTTGAAGGCGTGATCTCCGATGAGCCCGGCCCCTACACCGTGTTGCTTTCGATCGCATCCAGCAACAATGCACCAGTCAGCGATCCCATTCCAGTTACAGGCGCCGGTATCGAACTTTATGAAGATGGTGTAAAGATCGATTCTTATGTTGAAGAAGACGCTGGCATCTATCGCACAGCCTCAACCACACGCGGTGTTGCCGGAAGAACATATCATATCGTTATCACAACGGTAGACGGCAGTACGTATTCATCGGAGCCCGAAGAAATGATCGCTTCAGGTACAATCGATGACCTCACGTATGAGTTTGAGTCTTTCGACGTGGTTCAACATGTGCCCGGCTCAGACGGAGACACACTCCGCTTCGTTGATCGATTCAATATCTTTATCGACGCCACCACGGCAAACGGCGACGGCTTTCTGCGCTGGCGCACTACAGGTACCTATCATGTAAAGACATACCCCGAGCTTGCCTTCGAACAACAGATCGATGGAACGATAGTCCCTACACCATGGCGATGCAGCGGCGTGATATGGGATGGATTTAATCTGGTTCGCGTGGGTCCATGCGAGTGTTGTGATTGCTGGGTGATCGCCAAAGAAAAGAGCCCGCTCGTCAGCGATCAAAGTTTCTTAATCGGTGACGACTACACCCACATCAAAGTGAGCGAAGTGGTTGTAACGCCCCGGACATTTTTTGATAAGTACCGTGTTGAGGTCGAACAGATGAGCATGTCGAAAAAGGCACATGAGTTTTTCCGTTTGATCAAAGCACAGTCAGACGGGATCGGTAGTCTCTTTCAACCTCCGTTCGGAACTATTCGCGGAAACATCATTGCACAGGATCCAAATCAAAAAGTACTTGGCCTCTTCTGGACCACATCGGTCTACCGTAAATACATTTATCTGAACAAAGACAACGTTCCAAAGAAAGTACTCCCGATCGATACCGTGAAAGACCGTTGTTTATACATCGGCGCACCGAACTCATCCACGTTGAAACCATCATTCTGGCAATGAGATATATCCTCACCATAATGATGTCGATTGTAAGTCTCGCGATATCCGCACAAGACCTGGGATCTGTCGTCGCCAGCAAGTTCGATGCGTGGCAACAAAAACATCAGCAGTTCAAGACAGTGCTCGTATTCTCGCAGGACAAATATGCCCCCGGCGATACGGCTTTTTTTAATGCGTGGTTCCTGACCGAAGACGGTCGCTACGTTGGCGATCGCCAGATCCTCAATCTCGACATGATCGACTCCGATGGAAAAGTTGTTCAACACATTCTCTTTCATGTCCACGATGGCGTCGGTGCAAATCAACTGATCATCGACCGTGCAACGCTTCCCGGAGTTTATACAATGAGTTCGTATAACGAAAACATGAAAGATTCTGACCCGAGATATGTTTTCCGAAAAAGAATAGTTGTAGTGAAACATAACGCAGTTACTGCCTCTCCAGCCGTTAAGAAAATTTCTGTCAACAATGATATTTGCAAGATCAGGATCGCTTCCTTAACGGTCGACAACATCACAACAGTTGTGTCGTTTCCCAAACAATCGGAGATGACCGAAGGAGACCTCGTTCTTGCGGCAACTGCTCATGGCCAATTGTATTTTACGGCCGGTTTTAAGACTGACAAAAAGGATTCGCTCGCAATCAGGTTGCCGCGCAAGGATCTCCCACCGGGATTAAATCTTTTGTCGGTGATCAGCCGAAGCGGTTCGCAACTCGGAGCCCTCCATTTTTATAATCCTCCGCTGTCGCCCCTAAACGTTTCGATCGAAACAACAAACGACACATTGTCGACGAGGCAGAAGGTGATGGCGAACGTCACCCTGGCAGATGCCAACGGTAGACCATTGCATGGTCAGTTTGCGATAACGGTTTCAAATGAGAGTCTGGCTGAACCATTCGAAGATGAAATGAATATTGTTTCGCAGCCGGCAGACAATCGTGTCCTCGCAACTGAACCGTCGATCGTGCATTGGGACGAGGTGATGTCGAATGTCGCGCAGGAATCCCCAAAGCCGCCGAGGCTGATCACGCGGTATGGTGAAGTTTATTTCGAAGACACAAAACAGTTTGCTCCCCAGGGAACGCTTGTCAACTGCTTCATGAAACATTCACGCTTCGCATTCGAAGGCGCTGTGCAGGAAAACGGGAGGGTTGAGTTGATATTTCTCGATTTCTACGGCAGCGACGAGATCTTCTACTATGCCGACTACAATGGCGCAGAACTGCAGAACGTTCGCATGCGTTGGGTCACCAAAGAGATCACTCATGCACCAGCCTTAAGCTCTTCCGAAGTTGGACGCCCCGACATGTACGCGAATTTTATTGCGAAGAAAAATATCGTCGATGCTTCGTTCGACTTCTTTAATGGTTTGTCGGACCCTGTTAGTGTTGCAGCAATCCCGCCATTGGAAAAAGAGTTTGAGAAAATGGGAACCGTCGTCAACTTCCATGACTACAAGATCTTTCCGACCATGTCGGAAACGATCCGTGAACTTATCCCTCGTCTCGCGCACCGCACGGTGGGAGGGAAGGATATTGTAAGAGTAAATCTTTCCGAGGTTGGACTCAGAGTGACGGGCGGACCTCTTTACGTGATCGATGGGGTGATCACGAAGAATAACGATTACTTTCTTTCCCTTTCTCCCACCGAAGTGATCTCGATACGCGTCGTCCATGACTCAAATGAACTGCAGCGCTTCATGCCCGTGAGCCGGAATGGTATCGTGGTGGTAAAGACCAGGAAAGGTGTCGCGGGAGGTAATTTAATTACGGAGCCCTGGCTTCCTATCGATGGTCTGAATGCGCCGATCAGCTTTTCTAAACCCCTGGCCGCCCGGCGAGATCGCGGACAGAAACCTGAATTCAGGTCTACCATATTCTGGCAGCCGTCGGTTAGAACGGACGCCAATGGCAAAGCAGCGTTCTCTTTTTTCACGTCCGATGACACCGGGAAGATCCGGATAAAGATTCGCGGGGTTGTGAATGGCCAAATGTTCTCCGCATACCACGACCTGTTCGTGATCTTTGCTGAATAGAAATCACTCTTTTCGAGGGTCAAAAAATTAGTTGACAAAGTCAACTAATTTACCAGACTATTCGTTTACTTAGCATTGTGAAAAACAAAGACATCGACCGGATCCGATCCTTCAACAGGTTTTATACGAACCATATCGGGCTTATTAACCAGTACATCTATCACAGTCACTACTCCCTTCCGGAAGTACGGGTGCTGTTCGAACTGTACCATCACAAAAGCCTGACGGCCAAAGAGATCACCGAACTGGTGTCGATGGATAAAGGTCTACTGAGCAGAATGCTCCGAACTTTCGAAAAAAGAGCTCTTATCAAAAGAGAGACCTCGAAGGAGGATGCCCGCGCAACGAACATATTGCTTACGCCACTGGGAAGAAGAGAGTATGAGGTGCTGGACAAAGAGGCGAACGACCAGATCGACAACATCCTGAGATCACTGAGTCGAAAAGACCGTCAGAAGTTGATCGACAGCATGAACACCATTAAAAAAATACTCAGTCACTGATAAGTATGAACATCGCCCGTTGCACCCTTAACGACGCCCCGGCCATCCTTGAATTATATAATGCCGCCAGCGCATTGCAGACCTCGAAGAACGTAGTGGCCTGGCCAAAATTCACCCTCGAATTTATTGAGAACGAGATCCGGCAGGGCAAGCAATATAAACTCGTTGTAAACAATGAGATCGCCAGCAACTGGTCGGTCTTCCATGAAGACAAAGAGATCTGGGGTGAGAAAGACAAAGGTGATTCGATCTACATCCACCGTATTTGCACGAACCCCAAACATCGTGGCAATAATTATATGAAAACAATTATCGATTGGTGTCGACAACACGCAATCGATATTGGAAAAGACTATGTGAGACTCGACACGCTTGGAAATAACACACGACTGATCGCCTTATATCAAAGTGTCGGTTTCGACTTTCTCGGCATACTCCGGCTTACGAACGTCGAAGGGCTGCCGGATCATTATCACAAGGAACCAAACTGTGCGATGTTCGAAATGAAAGTTTAGGCGTTCTGGAAGTTCAACACAATGGAGCCGGATTTCAGTTGCTCTGTTTTCACGGGCTTCAGCTTGTGAGCGGCCGATAGCGGATTAAGCAACGACTTTCCTTTGCCGACCAATATCGGTGCTATTGTTAACCTGTACTCGTCGGCCAGGCCGGCATCCAGGACTGTTCTGCCGAGCATTGCTCCGCCAACCACGTAGATGTCGCCACCCGCTGAGCTCTTTAGTTTCCTGATTTCATCAACGACAGGACTGGAGACTACGCGGGTGTTTTGCCACTGTGGATCTTTCAGTGTTTTCGAGAACACGATATGTTGTGTCTTGTCGGCCCATGTAGCATACTTCACCTCGTCGGCTGTTGCGGTCGTTCCTGGTTTCAGACAACTTTTCCAATAGTCGCGGTAGCCGGGAAACATCACCCTGCCCATCACGCAGGTGTCTACGTTTTCGATCATCCTGAACACACCTTCCCATAGTGAATGATCCTGGGTATTCAGAAAGCTCATGTCGCCATTATCGCCCTCAACAAATCCGTCGAGAGACATCTGCATTGCCAGGATAATTTTTCTCATGATTGTTTTCGATTTGTTGAAACAAAGGTACCGGCAAAACAAGGTGCCGGTGAGTCGTAAACGCGACAATAAGGAGGGGTGGCTGCGACTAATTCTATAGGTCGCTTCGAACCTCTATACGGTGGTCACCTTTACACTTTCTTTGGTCACTGCCTTCGCAAGAGCTTTCTCGTCTGTCAGATCCAATCGCAACGGTGTCATTGAAGTGTACCCGCCCTCGACAGCCCATCGGTCGGTTCCTTCTTCTGCGGGCCCGAGTGGCATCACAGTGATCCAATAGTGCTTTCTTCCCTTCGGATCGGTTCCGGGTACAACCTGGCCGTCGTACTGTCGCACCGATTGCCGTGTCCACTTTATTCCCTTTGGTTCTTTAGGAAAGTTTACATTGATGAGATTGACTTCAGTATCGGACAGCAGGAGCTTCAAGGCTTCTTCTACATGAACCTTGAGCAGGTCGAGATCTGCATATCGTTCATCGATCGGTGAGCTCAATGCAACACCCTTTACACCAAGCAGTACAGCCTGCTTTGCACCGGCAAGTGTACCCGAGTGCCACATCGAATTTCCCAGGTTCAAGCCCAGGTTGATACCGCTGAGTACGACATCGGTCTTACTCCATAAATGTGTTCCAAGAGAAACACAGTCTGCCGGCGTTCCGTTTACACGCCACGCATCGATATCGGTAAAGTTGGTTGCTTTTTTATAAGACAATGGTCTCGATCCCGTGATCGCATGACCCATTGAAGACTGTTCAACATCAGGAGCTACGATTCGCACGTTGCCAAACTTTGCAGCAATGGTGGCCAGTAACCGTAAGCCAGGACTATAGATGCCATCGTCGTTTGTTACAAGAATATTCATGGCAGGCATCAAAGAAAAATCATTCCAGAATCGTGGTATGGAATTGACTTGAGTTTCGTTCGGCAAAGACGCGGAAAATGAAATCTATAAAGCTTTTTCACAACCCCACAGCAGGCGAAGGTGAACACACGAAGGAAGATCTGGTGAAACAGATCGAAAGGGCAGGCTACGACTGTAGTTATTCTTCTACTAAGAAGACAGAATTTGAGGAAAGTATACCCGAAGAAACGGATATTATAGTTTTGGCAGGAGGCGATGGAACTGTTCGCAAACTTGCAGCGCACCTTCTCGAAAAACCTATTTTGGAAAAGTCAGGTCCGATCGGTTTGCTTCCCGCCGGAACAGCAAACAATATCGCACGCACTCTCGGCATAAAAGGAACACCGGAAGAGATCATCGAGCGATGGAATGAAGCAGAGATCAGGTCGATAGACGTGGGAAGAATTTCGGGTTTAGAACAAAAGAATTTTCTTCTCGAAGGAATGGGCTTCGGAGTCTTTCCCAAGTTGATCAGGGAAATGCAGGAACGTAAAAAGAAATCAGACGACCCTGAAGAAGAACTCGAAGAGGCACTCCAGCGCTTGAAAGACATCATTCTGAATTACAAGACGCGGGCGTGTACCCTTATGGTCGATGATAAAGAATACACCGGGAAGTTTTTGATGGTGGAGATCATGAACACTCAATCACTTGGGCCCAATCTAAATCTCGCGCCCGACGCAGACCCCGGTGATGGAGAACTCGAAGTTATTCTCATTGCCGAATCGCATCGTGAAGAACTTGCCGAATACATCGGACGTCGAATGAAGAAGGGGAGAGACGAGCCGTTCTTTTTTCAGCCCTTAAAGGCTCAAAAGATCAGGGTTAAGTGGGAAGGACATCTTGCCCACATCGACGACCAACTTCTGAAGCTTGAGAAAGGTCAGGACATCACCATCGAGGTGGTTCGTGGCCTGTTGGATTTTTTGGTTTAAGAAGATCAGATCCTTAAGCCAGGTTCGAAAACAACGGAACATGCCGCTCTGTGTAGTACTTCCAATTTCAACATGAATGTTGTGACCATTCGTTCGCCTTTGCGTGACACCTCCAAAGGCACGAAAATCTTTTCGGCAGCTTGGGATGGGCGAGTCCCCGTTGGCGTGGAAATAGCTTGCGCACAGTACGCGTTATTGAAAACAGGCGTTTGATGTAAAAGGGCCCATTATACGTTAACATCCGTTAAAGTAACTTTAATCTTCCGCAACACACCTTTTTCGTAATTTTGCCGCGTTTAACTGGAAAAAATCCCCCTTGAGATCTAAGTCCTCTTTACGACTCCTGTTTTTCAAAAGATGGATCCTTCGTCCCCTGATCATCCTCGTCACAACGGTGGTCGTGTTGGTGGGTGTTGTGATCGGAGCCCTGTACTGGGAACACGACCGCCTTGTGCAGATGGCGCTCAAAGAATTCAACGGCACGTTCAAGGGCGAGCTCCAGGTCGAGTCATCCAGGCTCAATCTCTTCAAGCATTTTCCTTCGATCGGTATCGCGTTACACAATGCTACTCTCTACCCCGATAAAGCCAAAACCGGCGCTCCCATTTTCCAGTTTGCAAAACTGTATGTGAGCATCAGCATCCCCGACCTGCTCGATGGAAAATACAACGTTCGAAGAGTCTCTGTTTCCGAAGGTCATCTCGACATAGTAAAAGAAACCGACGGCGCATTAAACATCCTCGACGCTTTTAATATTCATTCCGATACCACGAAGTCTTCTTCCGATACGACGAAAGCGAATTACCTCATCGATATTGAGAAGGTATCTTTAAAGCAAGTCGAACTTTCGTTCTTCGAAAGATCTACAGGCACCCGGTACGATGCCAACATCGAACAGCTTACCTCTGCATTTAAAGCCGACAGCTTGTTGATGTCAATCAACCTCGACAGTAAAATGGTGCTCGACATGAGCAGCCCCACAGATACTTCACTGTTCAGGCATAAAAATTTCGACATCGCACTGGAAGCAAATTATGAACTCCAATCCAGTCACCTGCACATCGACACTGGTAACCTGAAACTCGAGGAAGCCACATTCAATATTACGGGCTCTGCACACATTGCTAAGGAAAGCGTGCTCGACATGCGCATCCAGGGCGACCGCCCCGACCTTACTTTGGTAACTGCATTCCTACCCGATGATGTGAAGGAGCAGTTGAAGCCATTCGATTACGATGGTCGTATCTACTTCGATGCACTCGTGCGCGGAAGGGTAGCCCACGACCAGATGCCGCTGATAGAAGTTGATTTCGGTTGCGAAGATGCCTGGTTCCTTAACACCAGCGCCGATCGCAAAGTCGATCAGCTTGGTTTCAAAGGCTACTATTTTAACGGAAGTGATCACGCACTTAAAACTTCCGAGATCCACATCACAAACGTGAACGCACGGCCGGGCAAAGGTATCTTTAAAGGGAACTTTGTAATGCGCGATTTCACCAAGCCGCAGATTGTAATGCAGGTGAACTCCAATCTGGAACTGAAATTTATCGGCGAGTTCTTTGGTATTAACGACTTGAAGCAAACCACCGGCAACATCAAGCTTGATATGAACTTCAATGAGCTGATGGACCTCAAACTTCCTGAACAAACACTGACAAAACTGAAGGAAGGCATCCAGAGTAAATTGGTTGTCGAAAACCTTTCATTCTCGTTGCCAGGCCACCCGCTGCCGATCAAGAATATGAACATTCACGCTGCCATGCGCGAAGGCAACATTCATCTCGATTCCGCATGGCTGCAGATCGGCGACTCCGACCTGAGATTGAGCGGCAGCCTCAGCGATATCCAGGCGTTCCTCCGCGATCATTCGAAAGAAGTAACGCTGAAGATCAACGCCCGAAGCAAGAAGATGCTCCTCAAAGACGTGTTCGCGTACGACACCTCGAAACATATGACAGAAGAAATATCAGGCTTCGTCCTGGGTCTCGACCTCAATACAACAGTCGACCAGATGTTGAATCCCAAGCCTGTTCCCAAAGGCTTCTTCGATCTTCGAATATTGAATGCCACACTGAAGAACTATAAGCACTCATTCAAAGACATCAGTGCACAATTGACCGTCAACGATACACTCATTCGCCTGAAGAACCTCAAGGGCATGGTCGACAATTCGGACCTCCAATTCAGTGGGCGCGTTACAAATTACCAGTTGTGGTTCGACGACATTAAGAAAGGCAAGACACAGATCGCCTTCGACTTCAAGTCGAAACGCTTTGCCCTCGACGATATTCTCGGTCGTGGAACACGCAAATATGTTCCACGCGGCTACAGGCACGAGGAGGCCGCAGATGTGTGGCTTCGCAGCAAGATCGATCTTCGTTACGATACCACGTTCAAGTTCATGAAGGCAAAGGTCACTAACGTGAGCGGCGTGTTGAAGAAGCACAACTTCACAATGAAAGATATTTCGGGAGGCGTTAAGTACGGGAACAACATACTGGCGCTCGATACTATGAAGGGCATGATCGGCAAGAGCGACTTCTTCGTGAGCATGCGTTATTACACCGGTCCCGATCCTGTGAAGAAAAAGAAGAGCAACTTCTTCGATTTCAAGTCAACATTCCTGGATGTGGATGAGCTCGTGAGCTACGATTTTTCACCCGACACGACGAAGCGTAAGGGCGATTCGACACGCGTCCGCAAACATAAGCCCGAGCCGGTAGTCGTGAAGGCCGACACATCTCAGCACGCCAGGGCATTCAACATCTTCACTATTCCCTTTTCGAATTTCAACGTAAAGGTCGATGTCGGTAAGATCAAGTATAACAAGCTCTGGATGCGCGATGTTACTGCACGCATGCGGATGACCGAAGATCACTTCCTGTATGCCGATACACTCGCGATGAAAATTGCCGGGGGAAGCGTGTTCGTGAAAGGAGAGATCAACGGAAAAGACACGACCAAACTTTATCTCACAAGCACCATCAAGGTAGATCAGCTCGACCTCGAAAAAGTGATGGTGAAACTTGACCATTTTGGTCATGACGTGGTGATCAATAAAAATATTAAGGGTCGCTTAACGGGGCAGATCAACAGCTCTGTTCAGATACATCCCAACTTCGTACCTATCGTAGGCAACAGTACCGCGAAGATGGACGTGAAGCTCTACGAAGGCACACTCGTTGATTTTGCTCCTATGCAGGCAATGGCGGGATACTTTAAGGATAAGAACTTGCGATTAATCCGATTCGACAGTCTCATAAACCAGTTGTCGTTTACGAACGGAGTACTCGATATTCCGAACATGAACATTAATTCTTCACTTGGATTCATTCAATTGCAAGGCAAACAGTCGATCGACCTCACAATGGATTACACCATGCGAATACCA
Organism: Cyclobacteriaceae bacterium; assembly: GCA_035656375.1. Lineage (GTDB taxonomy): Bacteria > Bacteroidota > Bacteroidia > Cytophagales > Cyclobacteriaceae > ELB16-189. Next base: position 18,471 of record DASRSO010000218.1, read on the forward strand.
ATGAAAATGGTGACGTCTGTTGGATTCAATGCCCTGTTCAACAAGAAACAGGAGGAAGTCGAGCTGGACCAGATCGATGAGATCGAGGTCATTGGCGGCGACAAGAAGACCCGGTTTGTAAGTGTTCGCGTAAGCGGCACGCCCGACGATTTCAAAGTGGCCCTGAGCAAAAAGCGTAAGAGCTAGTTTTCTGCGCGTTTATCCTGTCGTTTATCTAAAAAGCACGTCTTTTTATCGGGTTTAACGTGATATTACGAGCATGCCAATCATTCGATACCGGGTCTTGCTGCACATCTTGTTCTGGATCGCCATGGTCTTCTACGAGGTGTTCATCTGGGGTATGCTCGACAACAGCTACCAGGAAAAGCTTACCACGTCGTTGCTCGAGTTGCCTGTAAAGCTTACGGCCACTTACTTCACGTTGTATTTCCTTATTGATCGCTTCCTCATTGCGAAGAAATACACCACGTTCCTGATCCTTCTCGTTTTGTCGATGGCATTCTTTGGAGTGGTGTTGCGCATACTGAACTACCAGTTCATCTACCCGGTTTATTACCCGTTGGGACTTACTGCACCGATGTTGTTTGCACCGAAGATCCTTATATCAGTCTTTGTGATCTATTCGTTGGTTGCGATCGTTGCAAGCTTTCATTTGATGCGACACTACTACAATCACCAGCAGGCAGCACAACAACTACAGAAACAAACCCTTGCGGCCGAGCTAAAACTGCTGAAGTCGCAGATCAATCCGCATTTTCTTTTCAACACGTTGAACAACCTGTATGTGCTCACGTTGAATAATTCGGGTAAGGCACCCGATGTAGTCCATAAGCTTTCCCAACTGATGAGCTACATGCTGTACGACAGCAACCAGCCCGAAGTGCCGCTTGAAATGGAGATCCAGTACATAAAGAATTATATCGATCTGGAGAAAGTGCGATATGGCGAGCGCCTCGAGGTATTGCTCCGCGTTTATGAAAAAACGGAGGGAATTAAAGTTGCGCCGCTTCTTATACTGCCGCTCGTGGAGAATAGTTTCAAGCACGGGGCCAGTCATCAGCTCGACAGCGGGTGGATCCATATCGATATTGAGGTACAGGAGAAAATGTTGCTGATAAAAGTGGAGAACAGCAAGCCGCAATTCAACGGCGAGCATCGCATAACTTCGGGGATAGGATTGGACAACGCACGAAAGCGACTCAACCACCTGTACCCGGGCCGCCATTCTTTGCAACTGTTCGATGAACCTGATGCGTATCTTGCCGTACTGAAAATAAGAGTAGAATGAAGTGTGTGATCGTAGATGACGAACCGCTTGCGCGCGAACTTCTTGAAGGCTACGTGAGCCGCATTGCGGAGCTCAAGCTGGTGAAGACCTGTGTGAATGCGGTCGAGGCATTCAATTTCATCCAGGAAAGACCCATCGACCTTCTTTTTCTCGATATTCAAATGCCGCAGGTAACGGGTATCGAATTACTACGGTCCCTCAAGGACAAACCTCGTGTAATCTTAACGACTGCCTATCGCGAGTACGCCTACGAAGCATACGACCTCGACGTGGTAGACTACATGTTGAAGCCGATCTCCTTCGATCGTTTTCTTCGCGCCATCGGGAAGGTGAAACAGCTCAAACAACCAGTGGATGTTTCATTCGAAGGAACCGACAACATACAGTCATTCGCAGACGCGTACATCTACCTGAGAGAAAATCGCGAGATGGTGAAAGTATTTTTGAAAGACATCGTCTGCATCGAAAGCCTTCGCGATTACGTGAGGGTAAAGACCCTCAAACAGGAGGTGATCACCTACCAAAAAATAAGTTATCTCGAACAGAAACTTCCCCAAAGTAAGTTTGTCCGGGTTCACAGGTCTTTCATAGTTGCAATCGATAAAGTTACCTCGTTCACACCGGTGAGCGTGAAAGTCGGATCGCTCGATATTCCCGTAGGCCGCAACTACAAGAACATGGCGCTGAAAGCGTTAACCAGGAATAATGTCCTGCAGTGAGATCGGTACCTTGCGTATCCTTTTGCCCGTAGCGGCATAGATGGCATTCAATACCGCCGGCACGGCCATAGGGCTCGAGATCTCGCCAACACCTCCGGGCTTCTCATCATTCGTCTCCACAAAATGTACTTCCATTTCAGGACACTCGTCCATGCGTAAGAGTTTATTCTGGTGAAAGTTGGAATGCATTACCCGGCCGTTCTTTATCGGCATACCGCCGTGAAACAACGCCGTAAGGCTCCACACGATCCCGCCTGTTACCTGGTTTTCGACGCCCAATGGGTTTATAACCAAACCGCAGTCGAGCGCAACGGTAACCCGGTCGACCTTTACTTTTTCGTTGGTCACAGTGATCTCGGCAACCGTGCACACGTAGCTGCCGCCGTAAGGATAAAGGCAGATACCCATCCCGCGTCCAGCAGACATAGGTTTTCCCCAGCCCGCTTTGCTGCACGCCAGCATTAGGACATTCCGCATGCGCTTACTCGACAGGAAATTTCCGTCGCCAACATGCACGTCGCGATCTTTCGAAAGCATCGAAAGACGAAACTCGTACGGATCTTTTTTCTGGTCGGCTGCAATCTCATCGACGAAACATTCTGCATATGCCCGTCCGTGAATTATAACTCCACGCCACGCAGAAGAATGAACGAGCTCGTCGGCGATGAGGTCTTCGAAGTCGAACCGTACGTTGGGAATTTCATAAGCCATCGTTGGCAGTGCGGGGTCGTGATAACGCGCGGCCCATGTGTACGTTCTCAGTTCTTTCTCGTACCACGCATACAGCTTACCGTCTTTGTCGAGTGCAGCCTGGTATTCCATGTGTTGGAACATATGCCCGAGATTACACCTGTGCTCATCTTCGCGTGTCCACATCATCTTAACGGGGATGTTGCCGGCGATCTTCGAAATGTATGCGGCCTCAAAGGCCATATCGGGATAATAACGTCGGCCGAAGCCGCCGCCTGAAGTGAACAGGTGTACTTTGATGTTTTCTTCTTTCCATTGAAAGTTCCTTGCAAGCTCGGTGACGATCAGGTTTGGCGCTTGCGAGCCCATCCAGATCTCGCAACCATCAGGATTTGCGTGAGCTGTGCAATTCAATGGCTCCATACACGAATGCAGTTGGTGCGGGAAAACATACTGTGCACGAAGGGTTTTTCGCACATGATCGACATTCGACACAGCATTCTCATCGCCCGTATATCCCGTTGGATCGGTGCGGTGCATGGCACGTTGTTGAGCAAGCTTCTCGAAGTCTTCAGTACTCAAATTTCCATTCACACCTTCGTCCCATTCAATGATCAAAGCCTCACGGCCTTTCTTCGCAGCCCAGAATGAATCGGCAACAACCACCACGCCCTCGCGAATATCGTGTGGCATGTATGGCGTTAATGTTTGAAGGCCCGCGATCGGTTTTGTCGTGAAGACCTGTTTTACACCTTCAACCTTTAATGCGTTGGTTGCGTCGAAGCTTTTGAGTTTCCCTTTGAACACCGGGCATCGTTCGATCTGTGCGTAAAGCATGCCGGGCAACTTAACGTCGATTCCATATTGAAGCGATCCCGTCACGATTTCAGGAACAAGTATGGCTTTCTTTCGCTTGCCAATGATGTTGTACTCTTTCGACGTCTTGAGCTTGACTTCTTTTGGTGGATTTAATTTCGCTGCGGCCGATGCCAGTTGGCCAAACCCGATCTTCCTGGAGCTCTGTCTGTTGATCACCATGTGATTTTCAGCGTAACAATTTTCTGGCGTCGTGTTCCACTGTTGTGCTGCAGCTTGTATCAACATTTGTCGCGCCATAGCGCCAGCCTGTCGCAGCAGATCCCACTGGTATATGATTGTGCAACTTCCGCCTGTGTCGAAGTTGGCGTTGTACTTCTTCATGTCGGCCAGGGGAAGATCGATCTTTACGCGACTCCAATCGGCACACAGCTCTTCCGAAATTATTTGTGCCATGGCGGTAGATACGCCCTGGCCCATTTCATGTTTTACAAAATGAAAGATCACATCACCGTTTGATGACACCCTCAGGAAGTTCCCGATTTCGCTGTCGGCATTCGCGCCTAAAGAATTTTCAAACTTTAGTAACAACCCGCCTCCAACAGCAATTGAACTAACTATAAAATTGCGCCTGTTCATTTTTTAACTGTCCGTTTGATAGCCTTCTTAATTCTTTCATACGTCCCACACCTGCAGAGATTTCCCTTCATGCCAGCAACGATCTCTTCGTCCGTTGGATTGGGATGATCTTTCAGTAAACTGGCTGCGGTCATTATTTGACCTGCCTGGCAATAGCCACACTGCGGAACATCTTCCTCCTGCCATGCGATTTGCAACGGGTGAGTGCCGTTGGCAGAAAGGCCTTCAATGGTTGTTATGTTTTTATTTGCTACGGCCGATACAGGGATCGAGCAAGACCTGACCGCCTTGCCATCGAGATGAACAGTGCACGCACCACATTGAGCGATGCCGCAACCATATTTTGTTCCGGTCAGTCCAACGTAGTCACGGATTACCCAGAGTAACGGCATGGTGGGATCAACCTCAACCGAATGCGTTTTGTTATTGATTTTCAAATCCATCATAGTAAATGACATCAAAATGTCCTGATCGTGCATGAATATTGGACGAAGGCCCATGTGTGCCGATACTCAATGAAATGATCGGACGAACGGCATTGGTCGAGCCTCTGTTTTTGCTATTTTTCTCATATGAAACTCTCCCTCGCCTTTTGCCTGCTTGCGGGGTCTGCGTTCGCACAAGACACGTTGCTGGTTCCTCACGACACTTCAGCAAGAGGCACCGAGGTCGACGGCATCGGGTTTCGCCGGTTGTCCGTTGCTTTTCCGGTCATGAAGAAATATGCCACGCAGCGATCTGTTCAAATTCCACGAATCGCTGTCATTGCAAGAAATCTGATGAGCGGCACCGAGCCGAACTACTACAACGACTATCCATACACAACTCTTTCCGGAAGCTTTACTTTTTACTATTGATTAATCCATGCAAAGATCTCTTACCGCCTTACTTTTTCTAATTGCAACAACAAGCTTCGCACAACCACCCGGGAAAACATCAACCGTCGCCTTCGACCAATACGTCGACAATGCCCGCAAGCAATGGAACGTTCCGGGCATGTCGATCGTCGTCGTGAAAAACGGAACTGTAGTTTTCAAAAAAGGATACGGTGTAACCGAGATAGGGAAGAGCCCGGCAGTCGATACAAAAACATTATTCGCCTGCGCCTCCACCACCAAAGCAATGACAGCCACCGTGCTCGGCATGCTCGTCGATGAAGGTAAGATCAACTGGGACGATCGTGTTACAAAATATCTTCCCGGCTTCCAGCTAAAGGAAGTATGGGTAACACGTGAACTCCGCGTGCGCGATCTCCTTCTCCACAACACAGGACTCCCCAGCACCAATTTTCTCACTGGCATCATGAACGTCCCGCCCGACGAGATGTTCCGGAGAATGGCATTGGTGGACCCGATCTATTCATTCCGTGCAGGCTTCGAATATCAGAACACCTTTTACACCATTGCAGGTAAAGTAATCGAAGTAGTTACCGGCAAGCGCTGGCACGAAGTAATGACCGAGCGGCTCTTCACGCCCCTCGGAATGACGTCTACGGTTCCCAAAAGATCTCTCACCACAAGCACTAACATCACCAAACCACACTTCCCAATAAACGATTCCATCAAAGTACTCAGTTACGGTCGCGACTCCGACATTGGCGCGGCCGGCGGCGTCTGGTCGAACGTCGACGACATGGCCATCTGGATGAACTGCATGCTCGACAGCGGTAAATATTCCGGTGGACGACTCGTGAGCTCAAAAACATGGACCGAAATGTTCAAGCCACAGAACTTCTTCCCCGAGAACGAATATCCCGCATTGTCACTCGTAAAACCCAACTGGAGAACATACGGCTTCGGCTGGTATCAAATCGATTACAAAGGACGTAAGCTGAACTTCCACACAGGCAGCCTCGAAGGACTAACAGCAATCGTGGGTCTTTTGCCTGAAGAAAAAACGGGTGTCTTCATTTTCGGCAACTACGATCACGCCGAAGTCCGTCACGCACTCATGTACAAAGCACTCGATTGGTTTGCACTCAATGGTACTCGCGACTGGAACGTGGATGTAAAAAAACTTTTCGATGGAATAAAAGCCGACGATAAGAAGAACGAAGAGGCCTTCATGAAAAGCCAGGTGAAGGGAACCAGGCCATCACTCGCCCTAAAGGAATACTCCGGCATCTATCAAAGCGCGTTGTATGGAACGGCACTCGTTACAGTTAAGGGAGATAAACTCCAAATTGATCTCAACAATCACGTTGTCGAGATAACGTGCTCACATTGGAACTACGATACGTTTATCGGTGGGTTGGGTCAGTATCAACAGTACAAAGTGCTGGCCAGTTTCGTTTTAGATTCAAGTGGCAAGCCAGGCACTTTGATACTGGGCGGAGACTACGAGTTCAGGAGGTAGTTACATGCTCTTCAGGTAGAGATGCAACGCCTTCAGCTCGACGTCCGTGTAGCTATTCGTCATAGGCCAGGGCATGTATTGGGGATCCAAAGTTTTTCCTTCGGGAGTTTTGCCGGTGCGCAATGTGATAATGAACTGCTCGTCTGTCCACTTGCCGGGATT
>DASRSO010000219.1:0-51783 GCA_035656375.1 Cyclobacteriaceae bacterium
ATCTCGCCGATCTGGCCGATGAACAGGCTAAGAGTTCCTAATGTTGTGGCACCGTTTATGTCGGTAGCGGAGATCTGGAACGTGTAGTCACCTGCGTCGCCCGGGTAAGGCGAAACAGCAAGTAATGTACTGTTCTCATCGATCTGGTTCAGCCACACGAATGGAGGAGAGTCTACGAGGTCGAACAGGAGCGGATCATTGTCTGCATCCGTTGCGTTGATCTCGATCCACTGCATGTCTTCCTCACCAACCACGATCTGCGGCATCGGTATAATTACCGGCGCATGGTTAGGTCCAACAACAGTTACCACGTTCGTAGCATCTGAAAGTCCGATATTGTTGGCAGCAAATACTTTGTAGTAGTAAGTCTGTCCAGCTACCACCGAAGGGTCAGTGTAAGTTGTTACATCAGGAAGTGTAGTTGTGACCTTTGTGAAGTTCACATTGTCTGTACTTCTGTGTACTTCGAAGCCCGACTCGTTGATCGAGTTGTCTACCCATGAGAGGCGAACTTCTGAGTTAACGACATTAAGCGCAAGTGAAGTAGGAGCATCTGGTACCGACAGGTCGTCGAAGTAAGATTCCAACACAACCGCGTTCACAAGTGCGTAGTGACCTGTGCCACTCATGTCGGCCTTTACAGTAATAACGAACTGACCAGAAGCATTAGGAGTTTGAGCATTGAAGTTCAGCAGTGTGCTCGCGTTTTCGTTCGCCTGGAGCTGCTGAGGTGCACCACCGTTGATACTGAAGATACCAGTACGGTTGTTTGTAACATCACCTGTTCTGCTTGAAAGGATACGAACATTGTACTTACCATCAGGGTTCAAACCTGCGATCGTCACTGTTCTTGAGTCGGTCGCTGAGCTTGCCTGGAAGAACATGTAAGAACGGTTAACAGGATCAGGGTAGATACCAGGTATCTTACCTGCCTTGCCAGATTGCCATCCGCCACCAGCTACGTTGATCGTAAAGCCAGTTGCACCGCCAGTTTCATTGTTAAGCGCTAATGTTCCGATACCATGTGCGTAGTCGTTCCAGGGCGCTGGCGCCACTGTGCTAAGGTCGCCGTCGTTCTGACGTACGTTCACGTACACCTTGAAGTTCGGGTTGTAGTTGGTAACATTCACCGTAACAACTCTCGTTGCAACGGCACCTGTGGGGTCTTTTACGCTGAGGTTGATGTTGTATGTACCAGCATCGCTCAGTGCAGGAGAGATTCTCAGTTGTGTTGTGTTACCGGTTGTAGTCGGGATCACGAACGCAGGAACGTTTTCGATTGTCCATGTAAGAGCATCGTTATCGTCATCAGTTGCAACGATGTTCACAACCGACTTAAACGATTCTTTCAAAGTGATAACACCAGGATCCGAGAGTACCGGAGGGTGGTTGTTGTTCACTGTGATGCTGAACGTCTTGGTAATTGTTCCACCAAAGAGGTCTTTAGCGAACACCTGGATGCCAGGGAACACCCCCTGTACTGCATCATCCACTGTAGGTGAAAGTACGATCTCGCCTGTACCATCTGCATAGTCGAAGATTTGCGCAAAAGAAGGCAGGTTGTTCGAACCTATGATGATAAGGTCGCCGTCAGCATCTGTTGCTGTAAGCGGGATCGAATAAGTGTCGCTGTGACGGACAATAAGGTCGCTAACACCATTGAGAGTAGGAGTCGAATTTGACGACTGGAATGTTATCTCGTTAGAGTAAGCAGAGTTACCTGAAACGTTCTTTGCAAGAACTTTGTAGAAGTAAGTTGTGTGAGCAAACAACGTAGCATCGGCAGCGGTCGTAACGTTTGCACCAAGCGTAGTCAGTTTTGTGTAGCTGGTATTATCACCACTTGATTTGTAGATCTCGTAGTTTGTTTCATTGCTGGCATTATCTGTCCAGTTGAGTGTAACTGAGCTAGGTGTAATGTTAGATGCAACAAGACCAGAAGGAGCTGCAGGAAGTGCAGGCAACGCTTGTGTGATTGCATTTACAGTTGACGAGAAGCTGCCGTCATCAACAAGGTTGATCGCACGTGCCCTGTAGTAATAGCGGGTCGAGGCGTTCAGGCCTGTGCTAACATAAGACGTTGTTGTGCCAGGAACGGTAGCAAGCATTGTCCATGTCGAACCGTTTGTACTTTTCTGCAATTCGATGTTGGCAGCAGGGCCCTGATAAACCCAGCTAACATTGATGCTGTTGTACGATGTTGCAGATGCAGCCATGCTCGAAGGAGTAGCAGGTGCGCCAGGGAGCGGAGTCAACCCAGCAACCTGGTTGTAATCACGGATCAGGCTGGCGTTAGGAATTGTACCCTTAGCAATACCGATTGATGTTGCCTGCCAGCGAACTGTCAGTGAGTTTGAGCTCGTTTTATCGAAATACTCAACGCGGATAGGGTAATAACCCGGGCTTAAAGTGATCGTTCCGCTTTTCTCGAGACTTGTGTGGAGACCATCGTTGTCAACAACAAGCTGGTTGTTGATGTACAGGCGGCTACCCTCATCCGACTGTGTAAAGAATGTATAGGTAGCAGCGGTCGAGATTGCGATCGCAGCATCATAACGGTAACCGAAGTAATCGGAAGGTTGACCGCTCGGAACGCTGATTGTGAAGTTCGACATGTTGCTCGTGTTTGTCGGAGTCAACGCATCGAAGTTCGGTAGCACGTTCCACGGAGCTGCTGAAGTTGTCTTGTAGTACTTGGCAACTACACCTGCGGTGAACGTAGGAAAGCTCGCGTTACGTCCCCATTCTGTACTGGGACCTGAAAGGTTTCCAGCCGCATCTTTTGCTTTAACGATGAAGCTATAATACTTGCCGGTAGTTAAGTTACTGATCGGCTGCTGGGTCGTCGTTGTGCTTGCAGGAACGACCATAACTTTCTGCCAGTTCTCTGAAGGGAACTCGCGCTGGTAGATCTCATAAGCAACTACGCCAACGTTGTCTGTTGAAGCACCAGCGGGCCAGTTCAAACGGATGCCAGGAGCTGCAGTAGTTCCAATGTCAGTTTTTGTTACGTTGTAAGGAGCACTGGGAGGTGTAGTATCAACCTGCGATACTCCCACGACTTCTGCAGTACCAGCCGAAGCCCCAGTAGAACTGATCGCTCTAACCTTGTAGTAATATGACTGGTTTTGGATAAGGCCTGAATTCACGTAAGTGAGTACATCTGCGCCAACAGTCGCAACAAGTGCATAAGGTCCGCCAGATACATCAGAACGGTATACTTCAAATCCAATCTCGTTGAGAGTAGGATTAGGATCATCTTCCCATGTAAGGTTGATCGATGTAAGACTTGCACCAGCGGCCTGGAGGTTCTTGGGAACGCTAGGCGCAGCACCGGTTGCATCGATAACAGTCACAGGATTTGAAGCGATTGAAGGAACGTTAACGCAACCACCAACTTCGGTGATTGTACCCCTGTATGTACCAGGGCTTGTTACTGTTACTTGTTGAGTAGAACCAACGGGTTGTGCGTCACCTTGCTTGTTCCAGGTGTACGTAGCGTACCCTGTGGGCAAAGAAAGCTTAACTGCCGAAGTGCCATTAATGTCAGGCATGTAGAGGCTTGAACCAACCACCGTGATGTCAGGGGTAACAGAAGCAGGCCTTGAACCAACAATTACCGGCTCAGACCATTCTGACCATACGTTGCGGTTCCGGATACGACCAGTATATGAACCGAATGAAGTTGCAGTGATTGTGTTTGTAGTAGCGCCGCTGATGAGCTGTCCGTCTTTACGCCACTCGTAAGCCTGCAGGCCGGGTGAGAAACCCATTACGACACTTGCCGATTCACCAGGGCAAATGAGGTTACGATCATAGCGTACCATGATCTTGTTTTTCTTCTGCGACAGGAACCAGGGGAAGAAGTCAGGCCTGTTGTACTGCGCATTCCATGTTCCGTGGCCGACACCCGTCATAAAGAAATATTCGAGGTGACCGCCATTTGCGTCGAACCAGTCTTTTACTTGTTGACCATAAGCAGGGCTCGGGTTTGTATCAAGTTCACCTTGTGATTCGCGAAGAGGAGTGTAAAGAAGATTATTGTTTGTTGTTGCGTTAAGGTCGGCAGCCGACATCGGGAAAGCGGCAGCTACGAGACCGGGGTTTGCGATTGTAAATTTCCAGGTTTCCTGTCCACCGTTTGAAAGACCGTGAACATAGATCCTGTTGAAGTCAACAGGGAGCTGCTCGATAACTTTTAACAGCACGTCTTTACCACCGTCGGCGCCAACGCTCTGTGGGTAAAGCAGGAAGCCAGGAAAAGCACCGCTAAGCACGGCATTCTTGTGGAGTTCACCACCATGAACGAGCTGCTTATTGTTATCCGTGCCCACCTCACCACGACCGTGGAAGAAGAGGATCAACGGATAAGTTGTTCCTGGATTAGCGTTTGTGAAAGTCTTGGTAGTACTGTTGTACGTTACACCGTTCGGGAGCATCATCCTGAACCAGATACCGTGATAGATAAATGGCAGGTAGTTAGATGTGTTCCAGCCCTGGCCGGTGTCGGAGTAACCGTAAGGTTCGATCGCGTTGTAGTCGCGGCCATTGCCAGACGGAAAGGGAACTGATTGTGCGAAACTGATTAGAGGTAAAAATGCCAGCAAAAGGGCATAAATACGGTTTTTCATACGGTAGATTTAAAGCCTCGGTAGACGAACTATAGATACTTCAAAGGTATCCAGATGTAACCTGAAAAAGCACGATTCAACTGAAAATATTACGTCAGATCGTGCAAGATTTTCGTCATCAAAAATCAAGTCAAAAATCATCATTTTGGACCCGCAATCGTTTGAAATCGGGCCACAAAAAAAGGCCAAAAATGGCCTTAAAAATTTTTTACTTCTGTAAGGAAAACTTACTTCACATCCTCCAGTTTTACCCCGATAACCTGCTCCAGGTTAAGCTTGGCTTTCACGTAGTCTGTCTCGGCAATAGCAAGTGCTATTTTGAGGTCATTCCGGGCCCTTTGCGCCTTTAAAAACTCCTCGATATTGGCATCACCATCCTTAAACCGTTGCTCCAGGGTCGTATAGGCCGATTCCTCGTCCTCCATCGTCTGCTTCCGGATTATCCAGATCAGCTCCATTTTCTTGAATTCGCTGTAAAGCGACAGAACAGTATTGCGGATCTCGAGTTTTTCGAGATTGATCGACTCCTGCGCCATGGCGGTTTTACTGTTGGCGATGTTCCTCTTTTTCGGGGTCTCCACCAGCAGGGAAAGCGGTAAACGGAGGGTTATGTTATACCTCGGGAAGAACTGGTTCGCCACAGTGTTCTCGCTGGTGAAACTCTTTATGTTGAATTCGTTAAGGTTACCGGCAGCGGCGAAAGCATTAGTCCACTCGGTACCCACCAGGCGGCCTTCTTCACGGGCAACCGACAGTTGATACTGTGCGATATGACTCGCCGGGTTGTTCTTCCACGCGAGCTGAACTAAGCGCTCTTCGAAGCTTACATTCTGTGCATTGTCGGGCAGAATGATCTTGTTGTAATCGACAACCTGGGCCGATGCCATGGAAGCGACAAACGCCATGGCCACAATTGAGAATACTACTTTCATAACTATCTCAGGGGAAAAATGACCGGGAGGCCGTAAATGTAGCGTTTTTAGGTTGAGAAATAAACTCTTTTAGTTTGGCTATGATTTCTGAATCGATGTCTGCATCGAATTTCCGCGCAAGGTAACAATCACTCTTTATCACCCTTTCGAAGTCTCCAATCCTGAACACCTTCGGATTCGCTTTTCCCTCCGACCAATCGATGAGACGAAGGTTGCCGGGAGCAATCGCGTTGCGAAATGGTGAATGCATGACAAGTGAACTAAAAACAAGTTCATCCGGACACCAAACGGTGCGGAGGAATCTTAAGTATCCGGGGTTATCATCAAAAAATTTGATGGCATAGTCGACGAACTCCCACGTAGCGGTAAACCATGCAGACCTTCCGTAAGGAACCATCTTGCCGTGAAAGTACTCGCGACGCGGTACGAACATGTTCACGATACGCTCTGTGAAGTACCGGCCTTTCATCTTCGTCCATTCGTTGAAGTGAACTTTCTCGTAACGAAAGGCCGCAGGCCACTCGCCATGAACGTCCGTGATATGAAAAAACTGGTTCTTCGGCTTGTCTTTCGAGTCCTTCAGAAACTGGTAGAGATCTGCCGTCGGCTTGATCGGAAAGTCGAGACCACTCATGAGATTCACGTACATGAACTTCTCGTCACATTTAGCGATCTCACGGAACATATCCATCGTTACGACGATGAACGACACACCCGCCCACGCCACTTTCCTCAGGCGCGACGCCAGCCTGACGTTGGGTAGCGATAATACCTTTTTGTAGTCGTCGAGGTTGGCCCGCTTGTCGAGGTGGATCCAATTCTCGTAAAGCTCCGGCGGGAACTGGCTTACGAGCGTGTATAACTGGTCTGGATTCTTATGTGCTACGAATACGTTCGCTACCCTCATAGCACTTCCTCCTCAACTGTCTCCGGCGTATGATTGTACTTAGTGTCGATCTTGGTGATGATGGCGATCGTAGCCGAGAATATTATCGACAATACCTGCGAGCGGAATATCTCCTGCGGGTAGTGGGCTATGATCATCATATAAAAGACACACAACAGGATCACGACGATGGTCTTCCATTCGGCATCTCTTACCTTGAAGAGCACGCGAATGCCAAAGCCAAACAGTATCGCCAGGATAGTACACCAGATAAACAAGCCGATCCATCCAGTCTCGATGGCGATCTTCACAAATTCAGAGTCGGGAGGGAAAGAGCCCACGAATGTCTGTGGCGAGTATTTCGCACCCAGCCACCCCGTACTGCCGACGCCAAATCCAAACGGGTGTGTTCTTATATAGCCGCGGATCGTCTCCTGGTTTCTCAGGCGCACGTTCATGGATGGGTCGGCCTTCGCATTGAAGGCGGTCATCATTACGAATAGCGAGCGGCTGGTGGTAGGACGCAGCAGCAGTCCCACGATGCCGAGTGCGAAGAGCACCCCGATAAATATCGCGCGGCGATCGAAGGTTAAAATTGCAAATATGAAGAACCCAACAGCCAGCAATACCATGGCTGTTCGCGTGCCGGTGTATACCATTGCCCAGAGGCAGATCAGGCTGGTTGCAAGTGAAAACCAGCGCAGTTTGGTTCTTTGGATGAGGAAAAACCCAACCAGGCCGGCTAAACCGACCAGGCACATGAGGATACCAAAATCGGCTGGTGAGTAAAAGAATGAGAACTTACGCATACGGCCCCAGGTGAACAGCAGGTTGTAGTTCTGTTCAGTACTGGTTGCCCATCGGTAATCGTAAAACGGCAGACCCGCGAATTCCTGCCACAGCCCGTACAATCCCGCGAGCAGTCCCAGGATCATAAGTCCGACGAGCTGCATGTATACATCGCGTTTGTTCTCGACCGACGAGTAGACGATGAAGAACGAACAGAACATTGGGATCAGGTTGCGGATGGCTGCAACGCCAGCAACTCTTGATGCAGCGATCGGGTTTGCAATTTCGAGGATTGACAGACCGAGCCAGCCGAGCAACAGCATACCGGGAAGTGTTTTGAAGCCAGATAGTTTTCCGTTGATCATCAGGATCACGAAAAACAAAAGCAACAGTCCTTCTATGGCGTTTGTGATGGGAAACTCATAAAGCCGGAACACCTTTATAAGGAAAGGCATGAAGACGGCCAGGGTGAGAACAACAATGAAATTATACCTCGGGTAGCGGAACGACAACCAGAACATGCCTATGAAACCTATGGTGCCGATCACCAGGAGGTTTACAATGATCCCCAGCCGGTCGGTCATCAGCACGACCGCAATACAGATGGGTATCAGCAGCGGAAGTAGAAAACGTTCTTTTCTGACCAGGTCCATGTGTTATCCGAAGACGATCTTGAAGAAGAAATACAAGCAGGTGATGGCACCCAGTGCAATCAGTAACGAACTGTGTAAAGACGAAAGATTCAGTTTTGTTCGCCTGCTCATACTGCAAAATTAAGAGGTTTTTAGCTTCTTCATGCCCATGGCAATAGCCCTTCGGTAAAATCCCAAAATTTCCCAGACAATGCCAGTCATTCCGACCTCGAACCTCGACCGGACGTAATATTGGCCAAGGGCGAAGATGAATACCACCGTGGCAAGGAAGGTAACGGCGGCGCCGATCATCCCATAGAAGTGTATGAGGATAATGTTGAGGACAACATTAAGGATGTTGCCGGCCAGGTTTATGTAAAAGCTTACCTGGGGTTTATTGATCACCTCGCACACCGATCCAATCTGAACATTGAACGGCAACAGCAATGAAGCCACCAAAAGTATCCGCAAAGGCAGTGCTGCAGAAATGTATCGTTCACCTGCAATGATGGTGAGAACGAATTCGGGAAACAGCAAAGCAAACACAACAAATGGCAGGATGAGCCCAACGATAGATGCGACCGATTTTGCGTAGAGGACCGAGACACCCCTGTTTCCATCTTCACTTGCGCTGGCGGCCATCTTTGGATATACAACGTTCGAGATCGATAGTGTTGGTACCTCAATAAAATTCAGCACGCGCGAGGCAGCATTATATATGGCGACCAGCGGGTGACTTACCGCACCCAGTATCACCTGGTCGGCATTTTTTCCGATGGTCGATGTGATGCCGGTACCGAGAATATATTTTCCGAAGCGGAAGAGTCGTCCAACCTCGGGCCATTGGATCTTTACGCGGGGAGGAAAGTACTGGCGTGTCATCGTGTATGAGGTCACGAGACCGAGGAATGCACAAAAAGTATGAGCTCCCGCGAAGAACTGCATCGGGTAGTCGGGGAAAAAGAAAAACCAGATCGCGACGATGACGAAGAAACTGAACTGCCGAACGAACGTGGCCCAAAATACACCTTTGAAATGATGGTTGGCTTGCTCGAGATAATTGAATTGCGTTAATGGTATAAGCACAATGGCAGTGGCACAATACCACAACAGCAGCGATCCGATCTTGTCCGAGTGCCAGAATTTTCCCAGCACGGGAGTTAGTCCGGCAAGGATCACAACAAACACGAGCGTTGAGAGAGTGTTCAATGTAAAACTCGCCCTGAACAAGCCGGGCTTATCGGCGTTGACTTCATTATAAAACTTCAGGAAGGCATTTTGAATGAAGGCAGATCGCGACATCTCTGCGGCTCCGGATACAACCACGTACAATGTCCAGACACCGAAGTCATCGATGCTCATGTAACGAATGAGCAGCAGGTAACTTGTGAATCCAAAGAGAAATGTGGTGCCTCTCTGGAGCATCGTATAGGAAACCGAACGCAACCAGTAGTTTGATGCCATTCAGTAAAGGTGGTTAATGGCCATCAACCATTGCGTTCCACCTTGTTGAGGACGGCGGGACCGAGTTGTCCTTGCAGGCTCTTAAGGAAGTTAAGCGCTTCAGTGTCTTTGGTCTCAACGGTAGCGTCTGCGGCAAACACGGGGATCACGAGGTCTACGAAACCAAGGAGTTCTTTAGAGTCGGAGAACTTATCGAGAGCCGATCCTTCGAGGATAACGTAGTCGTACTGGTTCTTCAGGAACGTGAGGAGGACTTTGAAGTCGCCCCGTGGGATCACTTCCGATGGCGACAGCTGGCTCTTCTTGTTGCCAATGATATCGATCAATGGATTGGTTGTCTTTGAGATCAATCCTTCTTCAACCACGGGATCTTCGTCGGTGTTACCGTTTCCATTCGAACTGCCTGGTCCGGCTTTCAACAGCTTGCCATTGGTGGCGAAGTTCTCAAGGATCATTTTGAGATTTGGCTTCACGACGAATGTGCGTGTAAGTGTATTGTTTCTCAGGTTGGTGTCGATGATCAGCACACGCTTCTTGAGCAGGCCAAGTGAATAGGCTAGCGCAATGATGAAGAATGATTTGCCCTGGTTTTCACGCACGCTCGTAACGAGCAGCACGCGGGCCATGTGGTTGTCGATCTCGAACCTGATCTTGCGGATCTCTTCGCTCAGGGGCGAAGGCTTCGCATTGTTTTGTGTTGTAAAGATGTCGTCCCAATTGAGCTTGGAGACATCCATTACGGGAAGAACGCCGGCAAGCTTGAGACGGGTCATTGTTTTGAAGCGCTGACCGGTGCGAATGCGTGAGTCCATCAATTCGATGGTGATGATCACGAATGCACAGATCATGAAACTGAGTGCGCCGCTGACGATCATGAACAGTAATGTTTTTTTCGACTCAACTTTCTCGGCGGGTTCGGCCATCAATATCTGTGAGATAGAAAGTTTGTTGGTCATCATTTTGTCGCGGGCCTCGGACAAACGTGTCTGCGATGCGAGATATTCCTGGCGTGCAACCTCTACTTCTTTTTCAAGTGCGCTGCCCATGGCTTCTTTCGAAGCGAAGTCACCAAGTTTAAGTTTCAGTGAACTGAGGATGTGGTTCAGTGAGCCGAGGTTTTCCCGGGCGATCTCGAGCTCGATCTGTGATTCTTCTTTACGTGTGCGAAGGGCTGTTACTTCTTCGGGCGTAAGTTTGGTTTGATTGCGACCGGCCCGTACGAGCGCGTCCATTTGAGCGCGAAGGTGGGTGAGCGTGTCGAGGAGGACGTTGTCTTTCTGACCACCGGTAATGTATTTCGCGTTGGCATCGTCGATCCGTTTCTTAAGGGCGATGATGTCGGCGTTTTGCTGCGAGGCGGAGGCGCCAGCCTGGTTGTTCAAACGAACGGCGAAGTTAGCGATGGTAAGTTCGAGTGCACTGATCTTCTGACGTGTTTCGGTAACCTGTGTTTCGTATTGTTCGATCTGGCGGAGACGGGTTTCGGTTTCCACCTGTGCGTTTACGATGTCGGTGTTTGCTTTGAATGCCTGGAGCTCGGCAGATTTCTCGTCGAGGAAATCTTTTCGTTGTTTGGTGATTGCAGTGAGGGACTCGAGTGAAACGTTCGAGCGAGTGTCCTTCAATGAAGAATAGTAGCGAATGAACTCCGAGCACAGGGTGTTAACGACGGCTGCAGATAACTGCGCTTTTTCGGAAGAGTAGGTGATCTCGATGAAGTCAGACTGATTCAATCGATAGATCAGGAGTTCTTTTTGAATGGTTTCGTAGTCATACCCGAACAGGTCGATGAGTGTTAGTACTTCTTTCTCCGAAGGATCGTTCGGATTTAGAAGTGCAATACTGTCGGCATGTTGTTGGAGTATGGAGATATACCGAGGGTATCGGGTGTACACATCGGATCCCAGTTTCTCCACGAGTTTCTTGTTGCCCGGGTGGCGATATGCGTTGGTGGAATCCTTCAGGTCGTGGATCATGAGCCGGTATGCGAGCTGGCCCATAACCGACCGCGACTTGATGGTCTCGATAAGGTTATTGAAGGTAACCTGAACTTCGTAAGGGTTCAGATATTTTGCGTTGCCAATAAGTTCGTCAGATACTGTAAGACCTGTAGCGAGTTGTGCGTTCGACTTGTATTTCCACTCGCCTGTCATTCGCAAGGCAAGGGCAGCCATGACGGCAAACAACGGCACAATGATCAGCACCCACTTCTTGCGCCACAAAACCATCAAAAGAGCACGTAAATCCATCTATCAGTCCCTGGGATTCAAAATAAGTTGCAATGAAATTATTAAGAGATAACGGAAAAACTGCAAATCTAGTCAAATTTATGCTAATCTTTGACCTTTAAAAGCCCTCCACCAAATGACCTACCTGCGGCTTCTTAGAGTTCATCAATGGGCGAAGAACCTGTTCCTTTTCGTGCCTCTTTTCTTTGCCGGGCAGATCTTCGAGTACAGTTATTATCAGACACTTGCGATGGGATTTCTGGCTTTTGGACTGTCTGTCAGCGCCGTTTATGTATTTAACGACTTTTGCGACCGGGAGAGCGACCGTCTCCACCCAAAGAAAAAATACCGTGCGATTGCCTCGGGTGCGGTTTCAGTTACCCAGGCGGTGATTATTATGGTTGTGCTGGTGGTTGCCGGGCTAAGCGTCGCTTTTTCGCTGAATACCGTGTTTTTTACCTTACTCTGCGTGTATGTCGGCATCAACGTACTTTATTCCCTTGGGCTGAAAAATTTCGCGATCATCGACATTTTCTTCATTTCATCAGGTTTCATCCTCAGGATCTACAGCGGGGGGGCGCTTACGTCGACGCCGATATCGCATTGGCTGGCGGTGATGGTTTTGCTGTTGTCGCTGTTCATGGCGCTGGCGAAGCGTCGCGACGAATTGATCGTTAACCAGCAGGTTGCCACGAAGCGCAAGTCGCTCGAGCACTACAACCTTGACTTCGTGAACTCATGCATCACGTTGTTCGGAAGCGTGATCATTGTATCGTATATTCTCTATACCGTTTCACCGGAAGTTATTGCAAGGTTTGGGACCGACTGGTTGTTCCTGACGTCGATCTTCGTAATTGCGGGTGTCGTCCGTTACCTGCAGATCATTTTCGTGGAGGAAAACGGGGGGTCGCCGACGGCTATCCTTTACAAGGATAAATTTATCATCGGTACGATCGTAGCCTGGGTGCTTGCATTCTATATCATCCTGTATGTGAGTTGATGAGTGAGGTAAAGACAATATCGAATTGGGGGAATTACCCGGTAGTTAAGGGATCGCTCGACGATTTCAGCGATACAACGCAGGCGTTGAACCTGGTGGCGAAGACAAAGAATTTCATAACACGCGGTTCGGGCCTGTCTTATGGCGATGCGTCGCTGGGCGAGCAGATGATCTCGACTGCGAAGTTCAATAAGATACTGTCGTTCGATGAGGCAAATGGTGTTGTTCATGTGCAGGCAGGAGCAACGCTCGATGATATACTGAAACGCATTGTGCCTTCAGGCTGGTTTCTGCCGGTAACGCCGGGAACGAAATTCATTACAGCGGGAGGTGCAGTTGCGGGCGACGTACATGGAAAGAACCACCACTCCGAAGGATCATTTTGCGAATACGTGACCCGTCTCGAAGTAATGCTCGCAGACGGGACCGTGACTCATTGCAGTGCCACTGAAAACACCCAGCTGTTCCGCGTGATCTGCGGAGGACTGGGTCTTGGTGCGTTGATCTTATCGGTAGCCTTCAGGTTGAAGAAGATCGAAACGTCGTACATACATCAGAAAAATATTATCGTACGCGGGCTGGACGAAATGCTCGACAGGCTGGCCGAGTTTAACAATACGGTGTACTCTGTTAGCTGGATCGATTGTGTTGCGCGCGGCAAGAATCTTGGACGTGGAGTGTTGATGCTTGGCGATCATGCGAAGGCAGATGAGGTGAAGGCGGGCAATAAACTTAAGGTGCACGGCGATCCGTGGCTGAATGTTCCGTTCAACTTCCCTTCATTCACACTGAATAACTTATCGATAAGCGTGTTCAACTTCGGTGTGTATCATAAGCACCGGCTGGCGTCGAAAGATTTTATTGTTCATTACGAACCGTTCTTTTATCCGCTGGATAAGATTCGTCACTGGAACAGGGCGTACGGTAGCCGGGGACTTCTCCAATACCAGTTTGTGCTGCCTTTTGAAACTTCGAAGAAGGGTTTGCACACCATCGTTCGTAAGATCAGCGATGCGGGTTCGGCCTCTTTCCTTTCTGTGCTCAAGTCTATGGGAAAAGGTGAGAACATGATCTCGTTCCCGATACCTGGCTTTACTCTTGCGATGGATTTTCCTGCGGCGCCGAGTGTGTTCCCGTTGCTCGAAGAG
Source organism: Cyclobacteriaceae bacterium (assembly GCA_035656375.1). Classification (GTDB taxonomy): domain Bacteria; phylum Bacteroidota; class Bacteroidia; order Cytophagales; family Cyclobacteriaceae; genus ELB16-189. The sequence continues at coordinate 13,711 of DASRSO010000219.1, forward strand.
CTGGATAAGATCGTGGTAGACCTTGGGGGAAGAATATATCTTGTGAAAGACGCACGTATGAAGCCCGAGATATACTGGAACGGCTACAGCACGGCAACGGAATTCCGCGAAGCCATCCATAAGCTGGATCCAAATCATAAATTTTCGTCCGCATTATCGCGGCGCCTTCAAATGCTTTGATTGTGAAAAATAACTGTGCTTTAATTCTTGGTGCCAACTCCGACATTGGCTGGGCGATTGCAAAAAAGCTCGATTCAAAGGGTTATGAATTGATACTTGCAGCGCGCAATACCGACCAGCTTCAACCGAAGCTTTCGACACTCGACACGAAAAAAGTTGCCGCAGTGCCGTTCGATGCGCTGAACTTCGATAGTCACGGGTCTTGGTTTGCGAACCTGCCTATGCAACCGAACCTGGTGGTGTGTGTGTTTGGATATCTTGGCGACCAGAAGAAGGCCGAAGGCAACTGGGCGGAGGCAAAAAAGATCATCGATACCAACTACACCGGCGCTGCATCGATACTGGGTGTTGTTGCGAAGAGCTTCGCAGAAAAGAAGGGTGGAACGATCGTAGGGATCAGTTCAGTAGGTGGCGATCGCGGCCGGGCCAGCAATTATTATTACGGCAGCGCGAAGGCTGCTTTCACAGCGTTCCTTTCCGGGCTTCGGAATGCTCTTGTGAAATCGAATGTTCATGTCGTAACCGTGAAGCCGGGATTTGTAGCTACGAAAATGACGGCAGGCATGCCTCTCAATCCACGCCTCACGTCCACCCCGGAACATGTTGCCGACCGGGTGGTGAGTGCAGTCGAAAAGAAGAGCGACGAGATCTACGTGGGCCGTATCTGGTGGGTAGTGATGTTTGTTATCCGCTCCATACCTGAACGGATCTTTAAGCGACTTAATCTCTGATGGAGCAATCGCGACGGTTAGCGCTTTTCGATTTTGATGGGACCATCACCACGCGCGATACGTTGATGGAGATCACAAAGTATTATTCTGGTTCTGCAAAATTTTATCGCGGCCTCGCTTACCTGTCGATACCACTCGCATTACAGCGATCGGGAATGATCTCAGCACAACAAGCCAAAGAACGATTCCTTACGTATTTCTTTTCAGGGATTACACTGGATAATTTCAGCGATGTGTGTTCGAGGTTTACCTCACAGGCTCTTCCGGGTATCATCAGGCCTGGCGCGCACGAAGCGATCGATAATCATAAGAAGAACAACGATCGGGTGATCATAGTGTCGGCGTCGCCACACAACTGGATTGCTCCGTGGGCGAACTCAGTTGGGATAGAAGTTATTGGAACGCGACTGGAAGTAAAAAATGGTATTATAACCGGGAAGATCGAAGGAAAGAATTGTAATGGTGAGGAGAAGGTTGTTCGTGTGAAACAACACCTCGAGTTGGGAGATTATAAAGAAGTGGATGTTTACGGAGATACGAAGGGCGATCGGCCTATGCTTTCTTTAGCAACGACCCCACACTGGAAGCCGTTCCGCTAACCTGAATTTACCTGAAGAAGATCATCTTCACCACGTCCTCATCGCCCGAACGCGTCTTTAACGCCCGCGCTGTCGATTGATCGATCCTCGACGCAGTGATCCCCAAAGACTTAAGCTTATCGGCCACTGCCTTCATACGTTCGGCAGTAAAGTCCTGTGTTTCCCCCTGTCGTATGTTTAGCTGTATCTTGATGCTTGTCTGTGTGATGATCTTATTAACGATATAAAACAACAGCTCGTTCTGTGCGGCGGTCATCTCGAACGAGTTCTTATTGAACTTAATGTTCGGGTCGATGTTCGATCCGATCAGTGCAGCCACTTCATCGGGTGTCAGATATTTTTTCTCCTTGTCGAATACATTGTCGTTAAGAGCAGCCCGGGCCGTGTAGATATCTGCAAGGCCTCCATTGCGATTACTGCTGAAGTATGCTACCGAGTCGCCATAGATCGAAAAGTATGCATCGAAAGAAGGGCTGTTGATGTTGTCGCCGATACTTCGTGGCGATGTCCATGTTTGCCACGAGCCGTAAAGCCTGTCGCTGTAATAGATGTCGGCATCGCCCTGGCCGGGATGTCCGTTGCTTGCGAAGTAGATGCGTTGCCCGTCGGGCGAAAGGAATGGCGAGATCTCGAAGCCTTTTGTGTTTATAGTTGGTCCGAGGTTTTGTGGTCTGCTCCACGAACCGGTAGAATCTTTGGTGCAAACGTAAAGATCTTCTTCACCGTGCGAGTCTTTGCGATTCATCGAGATCAGCAATACGGTAAATGAAGGGTTCACATAGTAGCCCACATAGTTACTCAAGCCTAGCCCTGGTATTGAAATGATCTCGGGATCGGACCATTCGTTGGATGTAAATTTGGAGAAAGCGATTCCCGATTTGTTCTTGTAAGAGTTCAGTAAATAAACCGCGGTGTTGTTATCGCGAACACCTATCACGGCGTTCGTTCCTTTGTTGTTCCACGATGGCCCTGCGTTGGTAGCGACACCCCACCGTCCGTACACATCTTTTTTAGACACCCATATGTCCATCCCCGTCACTTCACCACCCACGTTTCGCGGATCGAATGCCCTCGAAAAATACAGTGTCTTGCCGTCGACCGACAGAAGAGGACTCGATTCTTCTGTACCGGAATTAATGGAAGGGCCGACTGAAACAGGGTTAGAGAATTCAAATTCCTGGCCCAGGCCCGGGAAGTAGATCAAAAGGGCAACTATTAAGACAAAGAGCCAGCGAAGCATTCTACCAGATTTTTGAACGAGCTTTCAATTTATTAAATAACGACATGCCTAGTACAAACTCATGCATGCTCACATTAAAGTTATTTAATTCTGAAAGATACTGGTCGTAGGAGTAATTGATGCTATACCGGCCTGCTGTGTAGCCCAAAAGGAACGACATTCGTGAGGTGGGGCCGGTAAATCCACCGCCAATGTAGAAGGCGTCGTAAAATCTTAACCTCGCATTAAGTGTCCAAAGAAGATCCTGGCTGTCTTCGTAGAGCAGTCTCACGCCGGGGCTGAGGTTGATATTCGGTCGGATGTTCCAGCCGGTCACGCCAAACTGCAGGGCATACCTCGGCGCCTGCTCGAGATCGAGCACCGATCCCGAAACCTTCGTGGTGATCATATCGATCGACGACAACCCGAGATAGAACCGATCGGAGTAAAGCGTTGTTCCGAAGTCTATCACAGCCGTTCCAATGTTGCCCTGTTGCGAAGCCATCAACTGTTGATAGAATTCGTCCTTTATCGGGTCGCGAACAGTGTAGTTGGCAAAATTTATACGCTGACTGTTATAACCGACCCTCGTGCCAAACGAAAGATAAAGTCGGCTCGTCAGTGGAATGTGGTAAGAGTAATTGGCGTTGAAACTGAAAAGCTTGTAAGGACCGAGGTTGCGGCTGTACAACATACCACCAACTCCATGCTTGCGAAGTATCTTCTTGTCTTCCTGGATCGATCTCAGCACTTCGGGACTGCTGATGCGGAGCATGTTGCCCTTCAGGGCGGAACGTAGCTGCGAGTTCAGGACAGCGTAAGTGCTTAAGTAAAAGCTGTTGTTCTTAACGCTGAAGTCATTCCAGCCCTGGCGAAATCCAAACTTCGTGTCGGTGAAGTCTTCGATGCCGGTAAAACCGGGGTTGATGCCGGCAAGGTTAAGATAGTATTGTGTATAGTCGGCGGCTTGTGCGCGAGCTTCTGTTCGAAGCAGAAGAGAGGCAGCTACCGCCAGTATCGAGTATGTTAGAAGTCTCCTCATTTAAGAATCGTTACAGTTCCCTGGTATCTGCGTTTGCCTTGATTAAGATCGATGGTGTAAAAATACGCCCCGGAAGCGAGAGGCTTGCCGTTCAGGGTTCCGTCCCATTCACAAGTATTATCGGTGCAGGTGTACACAGTAACACCTTCGTTGTTATAAACACGAATGTTAATGTTCGTGTAGTTGTCGAGCTCAAGAATATCCCAAACATCATTATGGCCGTCGCCATTTGGTGTAAAAGCATTTACAATGTTGATCTCGGGAAATACTTCAGTGATCGACACTGTGCGTGACACTATGTTGCTGCTTGCAACGCTATCGCGTACTGCGAAAGTGACGCTCTTTTCCGATACCGTCGCTTCGCCGGTTACGGGACTGCTGAACGCAACCCGGGTAAGCATATCCTGGTAGGTTGCGCGTGTTTCTCTTCCCGTAAGAGTAAGCTCGCCGGTCGTTGTATTGAACGACGTGGTGATCTTGGTGTTGTTGATGCCGGTGATGCTCAGTTCATCTCCAGAAGCGAAGTTACTTGCGATCACAACCGAAGCAGAATAGATATCGATGTCATCGATGTCGTTAATGATCATTTGACCGGTGATCGGCTTGGCCGGATCTCCAAGGCTGTACAACAATGCATCGGTCTCGATGTTCGTGAGGGTAGGAGGGTCGTTAACCGGTTTTACCCGGATCGTTACCGTTGCGCTGTTCGCTGCGAGGAATGAACCGTCGAACAGGTTCCATCCAAAATTGTCGGTGCCGGTGTAGTTGCTGTTCGGCATGTAGTATAGCTCTTCGAGTTGAGTGTTGTTTGTAACAAGTATCTCGTCGTTAGCAACTATTCTCGTGTTTCCTTTGAAGATCGTACCGTTTGCAGGGAGTGAGGTGATCTTGATGTAACCGATCTTGTTCGAATCGTCGGTGTAGTTGGCCACGAACAACGGAAGAGTAAGGTTAAGCCTGCTGTCTTCGTCAACGTCCAACTGGAAGCTCTTCACAACCGGTGCGTTGTCGAGGATCAACGTCAAAACTCCCGCAGTGTACTGGAAGTCATAATGGTCGTCGCTACCGCCCGCTACGTTGATAGGGTATGTTCCGGCAGGTGAATTTGTTACAGCGGTGGTAGTTGCCGTAGGACGTGTATTGATCACGTCAACTCCTTCATTATTCTTGAAACCAGAATACGTCAACGTGAACTCGGGGTTCGACAGGCCAACCACGCGTGATTTGTTGTCGGCTTTCACAGTCAATGTTGCCTTACCGATCGTTAGCGTACTGTTCACTTTATTGATCGTGTAGTTATTATCGATGCCACCACTAAGGGTGATGTCATACGATCCCGTGCCGGATGTCGTCGTCGCCGTTGTCGAAGCAGTAGGTGGTGTATCGATCACGGAAGAATTTTCCCCGTTGGCAAAACCACTGTAAGTGATCGTGAAAGGAGGAATTGTTCCATACGTTGTTGTTTTCGGATCAGCCGTTGCTGTGACAACAGCCGGTGTGATCTTCAATGATCCTTTCACGTACGCGAGCGTATAGTTTGGATCAGACCCGCCGCCAACATTGATGTCGTAAGTACCCACATTGGTAAGAACATTGGCAGTCGTTGTTGCCGTGGGAAGCGTTTCAATGTCATCGATAGTTTGTCCGTTCACAAAGCCATGGTATGTGAGTTCCAACTCGGGGTTGACCTCACCATATTTTCTTGTTTGATTCACCGCAGTGATCGTCAGCAGTGTGGGTTTCACTGAAACAATGCCGGGCTCGAGTGTGATCGTGTAGTTGTTGGCATCACCCCCGGTAAGGATAATCGGGTAGTCGCCAAATGCACTGGTCGATGTGGTGGTAGAGCTTGCGACAGGTTCTGTGATGTCCGCCGGGCCATCGCCATTCACAAAACCGGTGTACGTAATTGTGTACTCAGGATCCGGATCGCCGTAGTATCTTATTTTGTCGTCGGCAGTTGCTGTGAGAGGAGCTTTCGAGATCGACAGCGTTGCGTTTTCGAGGTCAAAGTCGTAGTTGTTATCGAGTCCCCCGGTCAATGTTATCTCGTAGTTGTCGTCGTCGACGGGCGATGTTTGGTCGGCGGTAGTCGACACCGTTGGGGGTGTATCGATAACCGCCGGAGTTTCGCCGTTCAAAAGACCATCGTATTCAACTGTCAGTTCAGGATTCTGCTCACCGTAGACTTTTGTTTGATTGTTTGCCGTCACTTTAACTCTCGCTTTGGTTACAGTTAAAGTTCCAGGGACGAATGTGAACGCGTAGTTCGTAGTTGTTCCTGAAAGCGTAATAGGATACGTTCCTACGTTCGACGTCGCTGTCGCAGGTGTGGAGATCGTGGGGATACTGATGTTGCCTGGTGTGTCACCATTCACAAAACCGCTGTAGGTGATCGTGATCGGGAGGTTCGATGCCCCATACGCTCTCGATTTGCTTTGAACGGTTGCTGTGAGCGGCGCCTTATTGATCGTCAGCGTGCCGTTCTGAAGAACGAACGTGTAGTTGGTAGCGAGACCACCGGATAATGATATCGTATAATTATTTCCGGGGGGACTGCTCACCGTGGCATTCGGCGGCGGTGTTATTGTGATGGGCGTGATAAACACGTCGGGTCCTTCGCCATTTACGAAGCCTGAGTATGAAATGGTGTAAGTAGGATTTACCTCGCCGTAAAACTTCGACTTGTCGTCAGCTTTGGCAGTAAGTATTGCTTTCGAAACCGTGAGCTGACCTGGTGCTAGCGTTAGTGTGTAGTTAGCAGCTGATCCACCTGTGATAGTGATCGGGTAAACGCCGAAAGGACTTGTTTCTGTTGCACTTGTAGATGTTACTGGTGGCGTAATGCTTCCGGCCCCGTCGCCATTCAGAAAACCAGTGTATGTAATTGTCAGGTTGGGGTTTGTCGCACCATACATGCGTGTGCGATCATTAGCCTTTGCAGTAAGTGGTGCCTTGGTAATGCTCAGCAACCCGCTTTGCGGAACGATGTCATAGTTCTGTGCGCTTCCACCGGATACGGTAATAGGATACGACGAACCCACACCGGTTGCGGTTGTGGCTGTAGAAGATGCAGTCGGTACAGTGATATCACCAATCCCATCGTCGTTCAGGAACCCGGTATAGCTGATCGTAAATATCGGGTTGGGCTGGCCGTAGACTTTCGTTTTGTTATCGGCTTTTGCCGTAAGCGGTGCCTTCGTTACTGTGAGTGTTCCGTTTTGCAGCGTGATGTCGTAGTTGGCAGAGCTTCCACCGCTTAATTGTATCGGGTATGTGCCTGTGTCGCTATCTGGTGTTGCGGATGCGCCGGTGATAGTCGGCTGTGTGATACTGGTGGGAACGTCACTGTTCACGAAGCCGGCGTAAGTAATCGTATTGGCCGGGTTAGCCTGTCCATACACCCGTGTCTTGTTGTCGGCTTTAGCTGTAAGCGGCGCCTTTGTTATCGTAAGTGTTCCGGGCAATCTAAGGAGATCGTAATTCAGTGAAGAACCACCGACCACATTGATTGCATAAGAACCGGCTCCGCTCGATTGCAACGCAGGTGTATTGGTTGTTGGCGGTGTGCCGATCGCAGTCGCGTTGTCACCATTCCTGAATCCAAGATATCGGAATGTAAATGCAGGATTTACCTGTCCATACACCTTTGTTGCATCGTCGGCGATTACAACAAGGATCTGTTGCGTGATCGTAAGCGTTCCAGCTACGGGATTGATGTTGTAGTTCGTTGCACTTCCGCCTGTGAGAACGATCGGATAAATCCCGACGCTGCTTGTGATAGCCCCGGTCGATGACGCAGAAGGCTGCGTGATCTTGGTTTCATCGTCGCCATTCACAAAACCGCTATAGGAAATGGTGAATGTCGGATTAGCATCGCCGTACATCCTCGACTTGTTGTTGGCAGTTGCAGTGAGCGGAGCTTTATTAATGCCAAGCGTTCCATTCACATAGCTGAATGTGTAGTTATTGTCGACCCCGCCAGCCGGTACGATAGGGAAAGTGCTGCCTGCAGGGTCTGCTGCAATTGCAGTACAGGTTGCAGTAGGAGGTGTATCGATCATGCCGGCGTTGTCGCTCCCAATAAATCCGGAGTATGTGATCGTGAACGATGGGTTCGCGTTACCGTAAGCCCTGGTAGCACTCGTTGCTGTTGCCGTGAGCGTGGCTTTGTTCACATTGATCTGAACGGTCTTAACAACTGTATTGTAGTTCACCCCATCGGTCGGCGTGAATGTGACTGAAAGCGTTTGATTTGTTCCGGCGTTGAGTTTTATTCCAGCCGAAGGCGAGTACGAGTAGCTGCCAGGCACATTGGCGAGGGCGTTCAGTTGCGTACCGCTCAGCAACGTACCATACGTAATTGCCGCCGGTGTTGGCCAGTCAATAACCGGGTTTTCCTTACTGCTTACTGTGATCTGCACGGTTGTGTTTGGAACACTATTGTAGTTCGCCGGATCAGCTGGTGTGAAATCCGCGCGAAGTACCTGTACGCCTTCGCTGGCAAAAGACGTGCCTGCCGGAGGGGTGAACACGAAGCTGCCCGGTACGCTTGGATCTGGATTCAGCTGGGTGCTCGAAAGGGCCACTCCAACCTTAATTGGCAGGGGTGTAGCCCACGTAATTACAGGTGTTGCTTTGTTTACTGTGATCTGTACCGTTGTTGACGCCACAATCGCGTAGTTGGTCTGATCGGCGGGAGTAAACTTCACAGAGAGCGTTTGCCCCACACCAGTGTTTAGAATTGTCCCCTCAGGCTGGGCGTACTCGAATGTCCCGGGAACATTTGCAGTTGCATTCTGTTGTACGGGTCCAAGTGGCGTTCCATACGTGATTGACCCCGGGTTCGACCATGTAACTACCGGCGTTGCTTTGTTTACCGTGATCGATTTGTTTGTAACAATGGTGTTGAAGTTAGCCTGGTCGGCCGGCGTAAGCGTAGCCGTCAATGTTTGATTAACTCCGGCATTTAATACAGTGCCCGACAATGGCGAGTAAACAAAGGTTCCGGGTACACTCGAACTTGCATTCAATTGTGCACCACTTAGAGCTGTTCCGTAGGTGATCGCAGTCGGATTTGGCCACGTGATTACGGGGTTAGCTTTGTTTACGTTGATGGTTACACTTGTTACGGGTACTGAATTATAGTCATGCGTATTGGTTGGTGTAAACGCAACACTTAATGTTTGCCCTGCGCCGGCCTGGAGCACTATTCCTGAAGCTGGATTGTACACCAGCGTACCCGCCACATTCGAAGACGCATTTAACTGCGTTCCACTGAGAGCAGTTCCGTAGGTAATATCGGCGGGATTCGACCATGTAATTACTGGTGTGGCTTTCAAAACAGTGATCAACACCTGTGTGCCGTTCACTGAATTGTAGTTCGTCTGATCTGTTGGTGTCCAGTTAACAACGAGTGGCTGATTCATGCCTGCAGGAATGATCGTTCCGATTGATGGAACATACTGTGGAGTTCCCGGAACACTGAAAGTTGAATTTAACTGCGTGGCGCTAAGCGGAGTTCCATAAACTATTGCGGCCGGGTTTGCCCATGTTACAACCGGTGTTGCTTTGTTAACGGTGATCTGCCTGGTGATGTTGGTAACGGGATTATAGTTCGCGCCGTCAGCAGGGGTAAAGTCGGCGCGCAGCGTTTGGTTGGCTCCTGCATTCAGGACCGTTCCCGCGGCCGGCGTATAAACAAATGTACCAGGCACACTTGCCGTCGCATTCAACTGGCTTGTGGTGTTCAGGGCATCGCCATAAATAATTGCGGCCGGATTCGCCCAGGTGATCACCGGGTTTGCCTTGTTAACATTGATAGTCGTGGTGAAATCCGTTATCGTGTTGTAGTTCCCGCCATCGGAAGGCGTAAACGTTACCTTCAGTACCTGGCCATTTCCCGCGGGCAATATCACTCCACTGGCAGGCGTGTTATCAGATGTTCTGTAATCAAATGTTCCAGCCACGTTGGCCGAAGCATTGAGTTGTGTTGCACCCAACGGCGTTCCATAAGTGATCGCAGCAGGTGTATTCCAGGTAACTACCGGGTTTGCTTTGGTGATCGTAAGCACACCCTCCTGGTAAGCGAATGTATAGTTTGCTGAACTGCCACCCGTTACATTGATCGCATGCGTTCCAACATTCGATGTCTGCGTTGCGGTGGTCGACAATGTTGGTACGGTGATATTGCCCACGCCATCGCTACCAACGAAGCCAGAATAGGTAGCGGTAAAAGTAGGATTGACGGTATTGTATGCGCGAGTTTTATTGTCGGCCGTAATCGTCAGCGTGGCGCGTGTAACAGTGAGAGTTCCATTGACAACCGTGTACGCATAGTTGTCGTCGGTACCTGCCGTGATTGTAATTGGATACCCTCCCACAGGGGAGTTGTCGCCGGCTGTTGTTGATATCGACGGTACGGGCGCGTCGAGCACGGAAGAAGTTTCTCCATTCTGCAACCCGGTATAAGTGATCGTAAGTGCGGGGTTGGTCGTTCCGTATACTTTGCTCTGCGGATTTGCTGTAAGTGTAAGTGGAGCTTTTGTGATCGTAAGCGTTCCGGGATTGTATGTGAATGCGTAGTTAAGATCACTCGCACCGGAGGCGTTGATATTGTATGCGCCAACGACGGTTGTTGTGTTTGCCATCGTGTTTATTGTCGGCGCAACGTCGATCTTCGAAGCGTCGTCACCATTCGCGAAGCCAGTATAAGTAATCGTGAACGAGGGATTTGTAGCACCATATATCCTCGTCTTATTGTCGGGTTTCGCGGTAAGTGTTGCCTTACCAATGATAAGTGTACCGGGAACGTAGGTGAACGTATAGTTATCGTCCGACCCGCCGTTTATGTCAATTGCATAATTGCCGGCATCGGATGTTACTGTCGCCGATGTGCTCATTCCTGGTGCGACGTTGATCTCACCGGGAACGTCATCACCAAGCAAGCCAGTGTAGGTTACGCTAAAGCCGGGATTCGCAGCGCCATATACACGCGACTTGTTGTCGGCGGTCGCTGTTAACAATGCTTTATTGATCGTCAGGGTGCCGGGGGCGTATGCGAATGTATAGTTGTCGTCGAGACCACCTGTTGCCGTTATCGGGTAAGTACCTGCGTTCGAGTCGGTTTGTGCTGTGGTCGATGTTGTTGGTTTCTGGTCGAGGACACTTGCATCCTCTCCATTCTTAAGTCCTGAGTACGAAATAGACAGCGTAGGATTTGCGCTACCATAAACTTTCGACTTGTTGTCGGCCGTTGCAGTTACCGTTGCCTTGTTGATGGTAATCGTTCCGTCGTGAAGTTCGTATACATAGTTATTATCAAGGGCCGGGGCAGATACGGTAATTGACGCCGATCCAACATTCGTTGTTCCCGAGGCGTTGATGGTTGCAGATGGTTTCGGTGCATCGAGTACTGCTTCGTTATCGCCATTCAGGAAACCTGTGTAGCTCAGTGTTGCTGCCGGGTTAGCATCACCATACAACCTCACTTTATTGTCGGCTGTGACAATCAGCGTAGCCTTTGTGATTGTCAGTGTTCCATTCACGTAAGAGAACGTGTAGTTCGCGGCGGATCCACCTGCGGGTATGATGGGGTAATCGCCAACACTTGCAGTAGTTGTTCCAGCGGGTGAGGTTGCTGTTGGTGGTGCAATATCACCTGCGTCGTCTCCATTAACAAAACCGAAATATGTAATTGTGAAAGCGGGGTTGCTCGCCCCATATACCCTCGACTTGTGATCTGCAGTTGCCGTAAGCACTGCTTTGTTCACCGTAAGTGTGCCCTGTGCATAACTGAATGAATAGTTAGTCGCTACCGCACCGAGGGCGGTAATGGGATAAATTCCAAAAGGCGAACTGGCATCGGCCGTAGTTGTAAGGATCACCTGTGTACTGAATGCAGTCGCCGGTACGTCACCATTCACGAGGCCGGTGTACGAGGCTGTCAATGTAGGAAGTGCCGCTCCGTAAGTTTTCGAAAGATTGTTGGCTGTAACGATAACTGCTGCCTTGGTTATTGTGAGTACACCGTTTGTTAAAAGGATGTTGTAGTTGTTGTCTGTTCCACCCGAAAGCTCGATAGGGTAGGTAGTTACGGGAGAGGTAACGGTTGCCGAGGTTGATATCGACGGCGGTGTATCGATCACCGCGGGCAGGTCTCCGTTTAGCATGCCTGTGTACGTGATGCTTAGCGCAGGATTAGCTACACCGTATGCGCGCGACTTACTGTCGGCCGTTGCCGTGATGTTCACCTTGGTAACGGTAAGCTCACCTGCAACATATGCAAACGTATAGTTCTCATCAGTTCCCCCGGTGACGGTGATGGGGTAGGTGTTTACATCTGAAGTCAGGCCTGCCACGCTGCTTGCAGTCGGGCGGTTTGGCAATTCTAAAACTCCTTCGGTATCGCCATTAACGAAACCCGAGTACGTGATTGTAAATGCAGGGTTCGCAGATCCATATGGTCTGCTCTTATCATCCGCAGTAGCGGTAATCACCGCCTTATTTACCGTTAGCGTACCGGCCACATAAGAAAACGAATAGTTGGCAGCCGCACCATTCGCAGGTGTAACGGGATAAGAACCAACGGGCGACGAGGCCAACGCGGTTGTTGAGGCAGTTGGTTGTGTCGTGAGAAAACTTGCATCCTCACCCGAAATAAATCCGGAGTAACTAACTGATAGCGCCGGGTTTGGCGTGCCATAAACTTTCGAAGCGCTTACGCCAGTAACAGTTAACACAGCCTTCGAAACTGTGAGTGTCGAATTAACAAAGTTGAAATTATAGTTATCAGCAGCGCCGCCAGTGAAGGAAATTGGATATGTACCTGCGGGTGAATTTTGAACAGCACTGGTTGTAATGCTCGGCGGTGTAATGTTCAACGAGTTTTCACCGTTAACAAAACCGGAGTAGACAAACGTCAACGCAGGATTTGCCGCACCATAGACCTTTGTTTTGCTGTCTGCCGTAAGCGTCAGCAAAATTTTTGACACTGTAAGAACGCCGGCTACCGGGTTGAAAGAATAATTTTCGTCGTTGGCACTGCCTGCGGAAACTGTGATCGGGTAGGTACCTGCCGTCGATGTGACGTTTGCGTTGGTACTTGCAGTGGGTGGTGTATTGATGACGCTGGCGTCTTCACTGTTAACAAAACCCGTGTACGTAATTGAAAGAGTAGGATTCGCCGTGCCATACGGACGCGACTTGCTGTCGGCCGTTGCAGTTAACATGATCTTTGTGATCGTAAGCGTTCCCTGTGTGTATCCTGTAAAATCGTAGTTAGCAGCCGAGCCCCCCGAAATAGTTATCGGGTATGAGCCCGCATTCGATTCTAACTGTGCAGTAGTGTTGATCGTTGGAGGTGTCCCGATTACCGCGGCGGTTTCTCCATTCTTAAGACCTGTGTAGCTGATCGAGAGTGTCGGGTTCGCCGAGTGATATGGTTTTGAAAGATTGTCGGCTACTGCTGTAAGATGCGCTTTACTGATCGTAAGTGTTCCGTCATGAAGCTCATACAGGTAGTTGTTATCCAGTGCAGGAGCAGAAACTGTGATAGTTGCGGTTCCGACACCAGTTGTTCCGCTCGCATTGATTGTTGCAGAAGGCCTGGGAACATCCAGATCGGCTTCCGTATTTCCGTTAAGGAATCCGACATAACTCAATGTTGCGGTCGGGTTTGCATCGCCATACAACCTCGACTTGCTATCTGCGGTAATAACCAGGGTTGCTTTCGTGATGTTCAGCGTGCCATTCGAATGTGTGATCGCATAGTTATCGTCGGTTGCGCCGCTAACCGTTATGGGATAGCTACCAACACTTGTTGTTTGATCTACACTGCCAAGACTGATCGTAGGTTGTGTTGTGAATACCGAGGAGGTCTCACCGTTTTGGAAACCTGTGTAGGTGATTGTTAAACCCGGATTCGCCTGTCCGTAAACTTTGGTCTTGTTGTCGGCTTTGATGGTCAGCGGTTGTTGCGTGATCACGAGATTACCATTCGTGCCCGCCGTAAACGTATAGTTCTCATCCGTTGCCGCGCCTATCGTAACTGTAATAGGCACTGTGCTTACACCGGTTGTGGGTCCGGCCGTCGATCCGGCAGTTGGACCGGTTTCAATATCCCCGGCATCATCGCCATTCACGAATCCTGTGTAAGAAATTGTGAAAGTAGGGTTGGGCGAACCGTATGTGCGCGTTTGGTCATCTGCCTTCGCAACGAGGTTCACTTTACTTATAGTCAGTGTACCGTTGGTGTGGGTGATAGTATAATTCGGAGACGTTGCTCCTGATACAGCAATGTTATATGTGCCTGCGATCGTTGAAGCGTTTATGCCGCCAATGTTTGCTGTTGCCTGCGTGGTAAGCGACGATGGAGTATCGCCGTTTACTAAACCAGTGTATGTTATTGTAAGCGTTGGATTCGCACTGCCATACGGTCTCGATTTATTGTCGGCCGTAACAGTAAGCAGCGCTTTGCTTATACTCAGGTTAACGTCTGTAGTGGTAAATACGAGTGGAAAGTCGTGATCGGCAACCTTTATAGTAATAGTGTAGTCGGCAACTTCGTTCGGAGTACCAGTTATTATAGTGTTGCCATTACCATTGACGCCTACAGTGGCCCAGGGGGGAAGTCCGTTTTCAACAGTTACGTCTACAGGATTTGGCCAGATGCCGGTGAGCACTTCATATTGATATGGATCACCATATTTCCCCGTTTCATTGGTGGAGCTTATTACTGCTGGTTGTGCTAGTGCAGTGAACGCAGATAGCATGAACACTATAAAAACGGCAAAGGTCAAGTGCGAAGCACACACTAGCCTTCGAACAGGTCTGTTAAAGCCAACTTTCAACATCACTTCCAGTAAAATTGTAGGGAAAGACCCGAAATTTACGACTTTTACAAGCTTACGCTCTACTCTATATTAATTAATGTTCTCTAATCCCGAAGTGTATCAAGCCCTTAAGCTCATATTCTGGGCTTCATTGGGTATAGTGCTCTACACGTACCTGGGCTACCCGATCTTGCTTGGAATACTCGTTAAGATCAGGAAGTCCTTGTCCCCACGTAAACACCTGCAGTATTCCGACGAAGAACTTCCTGAAGTTACGATACTGGTGGCTTGCTACAACGAGGCCGATATACTGGAGGATAAGATCCGGAACACAGCCTCATTGGACTATCCGATTGATAAGAGAAAGTTCTGGTTTGTAACCGACGGTTCGTCGGATAACAGCCCTGAAATTGTACGAAAACATCCCGGTTTCGAGGTTTTTCACGAAAGTGCCCGCAAGGGAAAAAACGCCGCCGTGAACCGGGTAATGAAGATGGTGCAGACACCGGTGGTCGTCTTCTGCGATGCCAATACAATACTCAACCGCGAAGCACTTAAATTACTGGTCAGGCATTTTAAAGATCCGAAAGTGGGTGCTGTTGCCGGGGAGAAAAGAGTGATCCAGGGCAACAGTGAAAATGCTGCCGGTTCGGGTGAAGGCGCTTACTGGAAATATGAATCCCGGTTAAAGAAATGGGACTCTGAACTGCACACAGTTGTCGGCGCTGCCGGTGAATTGCTGGCTGTCCGAACCGCCTTTTACGAAGAGGTTCCGCCCGGAGTGTTCATCGAAGATTTCAGGCTCTCTATGAATATCGCTAAAGCCGGGTATCGTGTCGTATATGAGCCGCAGGCTTACGCCATGGAAACCGCATCGGCTTCAATAGCCGAAGAGAAAAAAAGAAAGGTGCGCATCTCGGCGGGTGGATTGATCGAAGTATGGCACTTCATGGGACTCCTCAATTTTTTCAGGTACGGACTGCTGTCGTTTCAATATGTGTCGCACCGGATGCTGCGCTGGACATTCGCCCCGTTAAGCCTGTTGGTGTTATTGATCACGAATATTCTCCTGGCTCCCGGTAGCGTATTCTTTCAGATCGTTCTCGCCGGGCAACTGATGTTTTACGTTATCGCGATACTTGGATATTTCCTGAAAGACAAGAAGGTAGGAATGAAAATACTTTTTGTTCCGTATTACTTTTTGTTCATGAATATATCGGTGTACCAGGGATTGTTGCGGCTGATCAGGGGTAATCAGAGCGCGGCGTGGGACAAAGCGAAGAGAGCTTCGTAAATATCTTTCACCGAATTCTCCCATGTATGCGACCGTGCCGTCGCGACCCTTTGCTCCCTTAACGCGCTGTCATTCTCTGCCAGCGCCTTTGTTATCTGCTGAATGTATTCGTCGGGCGTAGCAGCGAGGTAGGTTTCTGCTGCAAAGATCTCCATGGCTTTTGTGTTTGTGGCAACCGTCGGTTTACCCATCGCCAGGTATTCATCGATCTTGCGGGGATAGTTGCCAATCGTGAGCTGGTTGATGGCTTGCGGATTTATGCAGACATCAAAGTAACGAACATAGGCGGGCAGCTCAGCTGGTTTCTTCCGCCCCGGGAAGAACACATTCTTTAATTCATGAAGCTTCGACGCCTTGAATGCGTCGTCTTCGGGACCTACCAGTACAATGTTCCACCCGGGCCGTTGTTCCGCGATGTGTATAAGTAAAGGGATATCCAGGCGCTGTGAAGTAAGGAAGCCCACATAACCGATGACCGGGTACTTAATGTTTGCGAGGTCTGCAGGTTTCTCGTTCACCAGCTTTTCGTCGAACATCTCCACCTCGCAACCTTGTCCTACGTAGAATGAATTCTTGTTGTACTGCGCGGCATATTCCTGCAGGTATGTCGAGTTGGCGACGACCACGTCGGAGGTCCGGATGATCTCGGGTTCGAGTCGTTTTCCCTGTTTTCCGAAATAGGGCTGTACGACCAGGTAGTCGCGAATGTAATAGCAGTAGATGTCGGGGGTCAGGAATTTTTTTAGATAGAGTCCCCCAAACATGAAGTTGTCGTTGAACAGGATGATGTCTTTGAAGCCAAGCTCGTTCATGGCTGCGCGGATGGAGTCGGCAAATTTTTGATTGTTCCGCTTGTTGAACAGATCGAAAAAAGAGGCTGACATCCAGTTAACGGATTCGGCGATAAAATCCGGTGTAAGATTCCAGATGTTTCCCTCAACCTGCTTCAGTCCACTATTTTCCTTATTGATGACCCTGAGGAATCGTTGCGTCTTTTCTTCGTTCCTTTTGCGGATCCGTGTAAACCGGTCGAGCGGAGGGTTCACATACATCACGCGGTTGTGGCGTGCAAACTCCCGTGCGATGTTGCGGGCGTTACTTCCTATTTCGAAATCCCAGGACTGCAGGGCAACGATAACGATGTCACGGCCTTTCATGACCGCAACATATGAAAATAAATAAGGAGCGCGAAGCGCTCCTTATTTACTCTTCTTTAAGGCTGGAGGCCGTTAGGCTTTTTTACCCCAAACCTCTACTGTAGCCTTGTTGGCAGAATTGCCCTTCGTGTCGTACCAGAAAGTAACCTTTTCGATAACGCGGTTGTTACCTTTCAGGTCGATCACCCTACCGGTGTTTTCTGCAGTTGCTACTTCAGGGAAGTCGATGTCCTGCTTGTCGCCGTTGGCGAAGTGAACGGTTGCTTTGTGCATGTTCAGTGCGCCGCCCTTAACGGTAACGCGGAGGCTTGTGAAAACTTCCTTGCTGTTGTTCAACGATACCACATCGTGATCGAGGGTATAGTCTACAACACGTGAACCGAGGTTTGTCCAGCCTTTAAGCAGGTTGTTGTCTTCCTGCGCAAAAGCAATATTGCCCGTTGCGATAATGAAGAGTGCAACGATGCCTAAAACTAATTTTATACGTTTCATAAAACACTTTATGTTTGGTTAATGCTGTTTGTAAGGAAATAATTGTACCAAGGATAGAACGATTGCAATGAATTGCTTTCAATGATTTTTAACCTTAGTGTGTAGAATTATAACACAAGAAACCACGCGTTAAATCCACCACATCAACAAATAAAAAACCCCGTAGCATAGCCACGGGGTTCACCAGAAGGCACGATGATCGGTGGATCACCGTTTGGTTTGCCTTTCGTTAGCCGAGATCTTTTTCAAGTTCAGCTATACGTGCTTCAGCTTCTGTCTTTCCAAGTGAAAGAGAGAGTTTGTAAAGCTCGAGGGCTTCACGCTTGGTCTCTTTCTTCTTCTTGGGAGCAAAGTGAGTTCTCTGAGCAGCGGTTTCGAGAGCTTGTGCCTGTGCATAATACAGGTTAGCAGTCTTTACACGTGTTTGCTCATTGATATCTTTCACCAGGCTTTCAAGTGAAGCAATATCCTGTTCGCGGAGCTTAATCACTTCATCACGACCAGTGATTGTAGAATCCTTGGAGGTAATGCTCGCGTTAAGTTTCTGGTTTTCCGCACGCATGTTCTCGATCTCAGACTGGAGAGCAAGCATCTCTTGCTGACGAAGCTCGAGGTCAGCCTTCAGTCTTTTCAAAGCTACTGCAGAAGAGCTTTTCGCGCTTTTCACGTTCTTCTCCAATTCTGCAACTTTGTTCTTTGTATCTGAAATGTGCGTGTTGATGTCCTTCAGTCTCCTGATATAGTCGCTATAAGAAGTCCCTTCAACCATTTCTGTGCGCAACGCCTGACGATTAGCATCAATCGAATCGATCAATACACCAATCTCACCCATCGTTGCCTCCACCTGTTTGCTGGCTTGCAGTTCCGCACTGAGTGAATCCACCCTGTGCTGAAGCTGTGCTCTCTCTTTCGAGTCGCAACTCATCATAAGAGCAGCCATACCTACGCTTAAAATTCCGATTGTGTATTTCATTTTGAGTCAGTTTTTTTCTGACCAGTATTTCAAATTAGAGACCGTTGTGACAAACATGACGGTTCTTTGGGATGAATTACGAATGGGGCCGATTAATTGATTTATATGACGATGAAGAACATTAGAGAGAACCGTTTTAACTCGTGAAAGTGTTTCGTTGGTTTCTCAAAATGTGGAATGTTCCATCACTTTTTAAACCTGTTTATAACGGTAGATGAGATGCCACGAAGCAGTGGAGGCACGATCATTTTTGCAAGCCATCCAGCCTTCTTAAGCTTCGAGCCAACAAGCAGATCGACACCAAGATTGGCGCCTGCTTTAAGTAATGAAGTTTTATGCGTGCCGTTTACTGCGGCGGCCGCTACGCCGCCACCGGTTAAAAAACCGATGATGCGAAGGATCGGGGTCACCTTTTCTTTGATCTCCGTTACTTCGGAGTTCATGTCACGCTTCAACAGATCGAGCTTCTGCTTGAGACGTTGCTTTTCAGCCATGAGGTCATGGAGGTTGCTAATCTTTTTCATAGATCTTTTTGATCACCAGGTTCCTGATCAATGGAATGAGACCTTTACGCGCGGCGAGAAGTACGACGCCGAGAATGAGCAGGAAAGCCGCACCCGTTATAAAGAATCCGGCTTTCATGTTATTCATCGCCTCACCGATCCACCACGCGCAACCCAGGGCGAGAAAAAGGGTTATGAAACTCACAATACTGAGCGACATCATCCCAACCACGCCTACGGAGATACCAAGCGTGACGTTCTCTACAACAGTCAGATTGATGAGATCCTTATAAGTTTCTATCATTTCACCCGCTGTATGAACGAGTCTTTCCGTGGGTTTTTCCTGCTCTTCCATGACTTATAACGTCAGTCTTGAACTTCAATCTTCTTACTCCTTAATTTTCTATCGGGTTCAAATTCGACTTGATCTCGTCCATCTCGTCTTCCACGTTCGCCTTAAGCTCACGTCCGGTGTTTACCAGCTTCTTCACTTCATCTATCCACCGGTTTGCCTCATCTTTAAGTTTCTTCTGCAGATCAGTACCTTTTTCAGGTGCCAGCAACATACCAATTGCTGCGCCAGCAACAGCGGCAGCAGCGAGAGCCATTATCACATTTGTTGTTTTCATTTTTTAATTAATCTATTGGTTAACAAAATTCTCCTCCGTCTTATCCTTCTTCACTTTTTGCTTTCGTTTCAGAAAGCCAATTTTCGACTTCGCCGTCTCCGCTGCGGTTGAGTTCGATTCGTCGTCCCCAAGCATAAGCCCCCATGGCTTCAGTTCCGGAACCTTGTCGAAAACGATCTTCATAACAGCGACCGACGGAATCGCCAGGAACATCCCCGGCACTCCGCACAAAGCGCCACCAATCAACACGCCAATGATCGTAACAAGTGCGTTGATCTTTACTTTGTTGCCCACAATCACCGGCATTCCAAAATTGTTATCAAATAACTGTACCAATCCAAGAACGACCCCCACCCACACTACATCGCGAATGTTATCCGAAGTAAGAAGCGTTGTCAGCATGCAGATTACGTTTGCCACTAAAATTCCCACATACGGTATCAGGTTCAGTATCGCGGCAAGCAACGCAAGAAAAACGGGGTACTTTATTCCTAAAATGAGGAAACCGATCACGTTTAGCGTAAAAACAATCACAGTCTCAATCAGCAGACCCGTCACATATTGCTGGGCGACTGTCGTAGATTCTTCCAGTACTTCGTTTACCCGCTTGCTCGATCCGTTCCTGAAAACTCCCACCAAAAATTCTTTAATGGTTCTGCGATAGTAAAGGGTCAGGAATGTGAAGATCGGTATCAGCACCACGTACGTCAGTACTCCCGCGATCGACACAAACGTCACACCCACGATCTTCGGAGCCTGCTCCTTCAGGTTCTCCATTCCCTGGCGGAAATATTGATTTTGTTTTTTTACAGCAATGTGTGCGTTCTCGTCGACCCATTGCTGAAAGTTGCCGATAAGCTCATTGCCCTTCTCGCCCAATGCCGGCATATCGTCCACAAACCCGGCAACCTGGCTCGACAGCAGTATGATGACCGTCGCTATCACCAGTATCCCCGTGATCAACGGAAGCAAAATTGACAGCGGCCGGTTAAAGCGCCTGTTTTTCAGGAACCGCACGATCGGCAATAGCAACGTCGCAAAAAGAACAGCCAGTGCAAATGGAACTACGATCGACTTTCCGTAAATGATCAGGATACCAATAAGGCAAACAGAGATCAGGTTAAATGCCAGTCGTTTATAAAAGGGAGAATGGATTTGGGTCTCCATCAGGTGGTTTTTTATATATCCGGGTGTAATTACCGTGCCAACGGCCTAAACGCGTCGACCACTTTTTTATGGCCTCAATGCGTCACCATAGTGAGGTAAACGGTCTACAATCTTTTGATGATTTTCTTCACACAGGGTTGGCGCCAGAACCAGTGCGCCAACTTTTTTACTTAGGAATATTTATTGTTAGCGCCATTCACCGTGAGAAAGTTTGTGATGTCATCGTGGGATGTGTTGAGGGAAACGATCAAAGATTTTTTTGAAGACGATTCCTTCAGCTATGCATCATCAATTGCTTTTTCAACGATCTTCTCTCTCCCCGCCATTCTCATCATAGCACTGTCGATCGGATCAGCGTTCTACGAACGAAACATCGTTCAGAACGAGCTCATCAACCAGGTCGGTCGCCTCGTGGGCGATAGTACTGCCAAAGAAATTGAGAACATCCTGCTCCAGGCTACCTTCGATGCGTCGGGATGGTGGGCGAAGACCATCGGTATCGTTACCCTTGCTGTCAGCGCCACCACGGTGTTCATGTCGTTGCAAAGCAGCCTCAACAAAATATGGGGCATCAAACCGAAGCCACAACGTGGTTGGCTTAAATACATCATTAACCGCCTGGTTTCTCTTGCCATGGTAATAAGCTTCGGATTCGTATTGCTCGTCTCTCTGGTGATCGATACAGTACTGGTTGTATTCCAGAATATGCTTGCAAGAGTTATGGAAGGCATCACGTTATACCTTGTCACTGCCGTAAACTTGGTTATCTCACTAGCCTTCATCACCCTTATCTTCGGCCTGCTATTCAAAGTATTGCCCGATGCCCGCATCAAGTGGAGGCATGTATGGGTCGGCTCGCTCGTAACCACGTTGCTGTTTACGGCCGGGAAATATCTTATCGGGTTTTACCTGGGCAACAGCTCGTTCAATTCGGCATACGGAGCGGCAGGATCATTGGTCATCATACTCCTTTGGGTGTACTACTCTACGGTAATATTCCTTTTCGGAGCCGAGCTCACATCAGTGTACGCAAAGGCACAGGGTGCAGCAGTACAACCGTACAGTAATGCAGTGAAAGTAAGATTAGTTGAAGTGGAGAAGACATGAAGAAGGAGAGAAAAATACCAAAGAAATGGTATTGGATCGGTGGCATACTGATCGTATTAATAGCAGCCCGGCTGGCGATGCCGTATTTCGTTACCAGGTATGTAAACAAGGTATTATCGGAACTTGAAGGATACCGCGGTTCGATTTACGATGTCGACATACACCTGTACCGGGGGGCATATACCATCGACAGCCTAAAAGTTTTTAAGATCGATGGCAATAAGGAAGTGCCTTTCGTCGATATACCAGTGACGGATCTGTCTGTTGAATGGAGCGCGTTGTTCGATGGAGAGGTGGTTGGGGAGGTGATTTTTAATGATCCAAAACTTAATTTTATAGGCGGAAACCCGGCACCGGAAGGCGGAGATGAAGGTACCGCCAACCAATCGGGAGGCGATGTAGATTGGACGAAGCCACTCAAGGACCTTATGCCCTTGAAAATCAATAGGATGGAAATCCAGGACGGGACGGTCAGCTTTCACAACTTCACAACCAAACCACAGGTCACTGTGAGTTTGACAGACCTCGACGCCCTTGCCACAAATCTTCGTAACACTACCGACCAGGAAGAGCGTCTTCCATCCACTATTTCTGCAACTGCTACGTCTATAGGAGGGGGGCGCTTGTTCCTGAACATGGCCATTAATATTCTTAAGCCGATCCCTGACATGGATCTCGATATGAAATTTGAGCAGGTGAACATGCCTGCACTCAATGATTTTTTCAGGGCCTACGCCAGCGTTGACGTCGAGCGGGGATCATTCAACTTATATTCTGAAGTTACAATTGATAGCGGTATGGTTGCCGGGTATGTGAAGCCTATTGCCGTAGATGTAAAAGTTGTCGACTGGCAAAAGGATAAAGAGAAACCTTTAAACCTTCTATGGCAGTCGTTTGTTGGATTGGTGGCGGAGGTATTTGAGAACCAGAAGGAAGATCAGTTTGCAACCAGGGTGCCTCTCGATGGAGATCTTAATAAGATCGAAGCTGGAGTTTGGCCCTCCGTTTGGAACATTTTTAGAAATGCATTCGTAAAAGCGTTTGACAGGAATACAGATAATTCTGTTCAGTTCGCCGAAGGTACTGGCGGCAACGAACTTCAGAATGCCGGGTCTGACAATGAAAAAACCCGCGCCGAAGCAAGGGCAGACCGCAAGGCCGAGCGAAAACAGAAGAAGGAACTGCGCAGAGAAAAAAGAAAGAAACAACAAACCAAACCAAGTTAAACTATGATGAAAGTTGAGAATACAGGTACCGAACGCTTATTCAACAATCCTATACTGGAGAGGCTGACCAGGTCGCACATTGCGGTGCCGGTCTCTTTGTTTGGATTGTATGCGGTAGGGCTTTTATTCTGGAGCGTGAACAAGACAACGTTATCCATAGGCCTTACTGTCGGATTATTTTTCCTGGGCTGGCTCGTTTACAGCTGGGTAGAATATCTTGTACACAGATATTTATTTCACATATCTCCCACTACCGAAGCGCGCAAGAAGTTTCAATACACAATGCACGGGGTACATCATCACCATCCTAAAGACAAGGATAGGCTTGCGATGCCTCCCCTGCTGAGTATCACTCTGGCAACTGCGCTTCTTATTTTCTTCAGGTTTCTCCTTGGCGACTATGCGTTCTCGTTTACCGCCGGGTTTCTCGTGGGATATGGAAGTTATCTCCTTGTACACTACGTGGTTCATATCCACAGGCCGCCGAAGAACTTCTTCAAGCACCTCTGGATCAATCACAGCATTCACCACTACCGCGACGGCGAGATCATCTTCGGAGTGTCGACTCCCCTGTGGGACTATATATATGGTACCATGGAGCGTCGTGTGAAGGAAGAAAAAGCGTAAATTCTACAAGTGTAGGAGGGCTGCCACTGCCTGCTGGCAGACAGGACGCCAAAAAAAGCAAAAAAACGGCCTTTCTATGACAGAAAGGCCGTTTTGCTTTAACTGGCATGCTCCGTGTATTAAAAGCGAATTAAAAAACGAACTAACAATAAAAAAACAGGTAAGCCATGACCAAGCACACCCGCAAGCATTCCGGTCGGCACGTTTCCAGGAGACATGCCTCCCGGCTATCCCGTAAGGCCACCAAGTCGATTGGTGATGAAAATTTCTACAAGCATGCTGCGGAAGTAGATCGCATGCTCGAACTCGAATTTGCTGATGAAGACCCGGATGGAATCCGTCTCTCACACAAATAACTAATTCTTATTCTTCTTCTTTGCGTTCTTAGCAACAGCCCTGGGCATCAGGGCGTTTTTTATGCCATCGACGAGCGACATCGTCCAGAGATTGAACACGGCTTTCTTTTGATTGCGGGCCACTGCAATGTTACCTGTCAGTGTTTCATCGTTTTTCACAGCCGTATTTACCAGTAGAGTTTTAAAGGCGCTTATCTCCCCCTCTTTGTCTTTTCTCAGGCTCAAGATCTTCAGGTCCTCATAGTCCATTTGAAGTTCGCCCTGCGATGCGAGATCGTCGTAGGTAAATGAGAAGTTCATTTTGTTCAGTCGCCCCGAAGAGATCTCGATGAACACAACATCTTTGAGAAGAGGGTTGAGCTCCCGCAATGGCACATTCGTGATAGAGCCTTTGGCACTGTACTTCTTGTCCTTCTCCATGGGAAGTTTGAATGTCGCTTTCACTTCGCCGGTCTTCATAACGTGGGCCGATGCTTCGAGGGTCGAGTATTCGATGTTGTTCAGCTGACGATTATTTACACTGCTCATGGTCGCTTCGAGACCCTCGAATGTTATGTGTGCCGGGTGAAATCCTTCCACGGGAAATTCTTCGTAGGTGATCGTTCCATCGTGGATCCGAAGCGTGTCGGCTTCGATACCGATGTCCATTTTCCGGAAGGCGTCCATGGGCAAAAGAAATTTTTCCTTGCGCGTGAATGGAAATCGTTTGTCTTTATAGGCATGCAGTGAAGGGCCGTGTATCTCGACCGAAGAAACCATAACGGTTGTATCATCGAGGTGTACAGCCATGTTCACCCCTTCGGCCAGTATGTTGCCGACAAGAACCGTTGTCCGGGTAATCTGGCTCTTCACCTTTTTCCCCCAATCATTTTTGCTTACGCGGGGCAATAGCTCCAGCGAATCGATCCGCAGCCTCATGAGCTCTTTGTCGAACGAGGCTTCTTTTATCTTAAGTGCATACAGGTCATCCCAGTTCTCTATTTTGAGATCTTTTACGAACGACTCCAGGTTCTTAAATGTGTAGGCCGATGGTTTTCGCCAGGCCATCATGCTATCGAGCGCAAGGTGGTTGAAAACGAAACCTACGGTTGCGGAATATTCGATGGTGGTGTCCTTCGCGACCTGGACGCCGATGTTATTGATCGACAGCCTGTCGATATCGATGCCGGTGATCGGGATGGAGTCGGAAGCGGTGGAATCAGAAAGCTTTAGATCTTTTTGAATGAGGACAGATCCGTTGTCGATATTGATCTTTCGGATGCTGAGCCTCTTATCGCGAAGCAGTTTGATTATCCGAATGCCGCTGGCGCGAATGTCGTTAACCTTTACGCCCTGGTATTCGAGATCCCTGATGCGAATGCTTCTTGCAAAAAGATTGATGCTCAGAGACCCGATGCTTGCGTTGCTTGCCTTTAGTTTCTCTTCAACTTTTTTTGTGAGGATGTTTGACAGGACGAGCCCTCCTGCCAATAAAAGAACAGCAGCACTGACAATTACTATCAGTGCTGCTGTGATTAAACGTCGTCGGAATGGTCTCATTTAACCGGACCTCCTGTGAACAGTGGCCAGGCTAAATCCTCTCTCCGCGGATAAGGCGAAGAAGAATAGCGATAACCGCAATTACCAACAATAAATGCACGACCGAACCCAGGCTGTATACGAAGAACCCAAGAGCCCATGCTATCACGAAGATGACTGCGATGGCATAAAGTAGATTGCTCATAATTCAATATTAGTTTTCTGCACTCACGTCAAATTCGTGCCATACCAAAACCCCATTTCCCAAATCAGGCGGGGGGTGTGGAACTGAAAATGATGTATTCACACCATAGTTTCTGGGGAAATTTTTCCACACTTTTAATATGAAATTGGGTTTTCAGGGCCGGGAGGGCGCTGGCATGCTTTTTCGCTTTGGGCTGTTCAAATCGCAAACTGTATGAAAGAGATTCTGATGCTGTTGGGGGTGTTTGCACTTGGATATGTGCTGACGATGGGCCTTGTGTTCGCCCTGTTGAAGTTGTTTTTCCCGTTTCAGCCTGCCGACAAAGCGGCAATGGAGAACACGGTTACTGTAATTAAAGCGAATAGAAACCCTAACAGGAATCCCAGGGTAGTGTCACGTTTGAGAAAAGTAAGACTAGCAAATGGGTAAGGTTCTGGTGGTCGACGATGAAGTCGACATTTGTACGCTACTGAAGCGACAGCTCGAGAAGGGCGGTCAGGAGGTTTCGTATTGCCTTACTATAAGGGAAGCTCTCGACGTACTTGCCAGGAACTCGTACGATATGATTTTTGTGGATCTTAATCTTACTGATGGATCGGGCTACGACCTGATCTCGTCGCTGGGCGAAGGGAATCGCAATGCAGCGGTTATAGTTATCAGCGCATACGACAGTGAAAAACAAAAAGCGCTGCAGGCTGGCGCCACCCTGTTTGTTCCTAAACCATTTACAAATAAATCGATCAGCGATGCATTGCAACAATTGCAAGCACACAATCACCAACCCTAACTTTCTTAAAACTGAATCATTATGCTCCCAGTATTGATCATTGACGACGACAAGGATATCTGCCTGGTTCTTTCGAGATTCCTAAGCAAGAACAATTACGATGTCGACGTTGCCAACAACGGTGAAGAAGGTCTTAAGCAACTTCGCACGAAAGAGTACACACTGGTGCTCTGCGACTACAGGCTTCCCGATATGACCGGCGTTGACGCATTAAGAAAAATAAAGCTGCTTCGTCCGCAAACAGCGGTGATCATCATCACGGGTTATTCCGATGTGAAGACTGCAGTGGAAACATTCCGTTATGGAGCGAGCGACTTCGTGACGAAGCCACTCTACCCCGACGAACTGCTGATCACGATCCAGGAAACCATCTCCAAGAATGAAAAGAGAAAGGCCGGCGAAATTCCCGCAGGTCAGAGCGATGGCAAACCCGAATCGAAGCGGAGGAACGACAACGGCATTCAGCCACCCACCGAGTACATTGTGGGAAGAAGCATACAGGCATCTACCGTGCAACGCCACGTAGAACTCATTGCTCCGTCGGATCTTTCTGTGATCATTCACGGTGAGACCGGCACGGGAAAAGAGTTCGTTGCCCAGGCGATACACAGACTCAGCAAGAGGGCCGAAAAGCCCTTCATAGCGATCGACTGCGGTGCGTTGCCAAAAGAACTTGCGGGTAGCGAACTCTTCGGACACATCAAAGGTGCATTTACCGGCGCTGTGAACGACAAAGAAGGTAGCTTCGAGCTTGCAGACCAGGGAACGATCTTCCTCGATGAGATCGGTAACCTGTCGTACGAAAACCAGGTGAAACTGCTGAGGGTTATCCAGGAAAGAAGGATAAAGCGTATCGGTGCAACAAAAGATATTGCGATCGATGTACGCATCATTGCAGCGACTAACGAAGATCTTAACAAGTCGGTGAAAGAAGGTAAGTTCAGAGAAGACCTTTACCACCGTCTCAACGAGTTTAAAATACAACTCTCGCCATTGCGCGAGCGCAAGGAAGATATCATGCATTTCGCACATCACTTCCTGGCAAAAGCAAACCATGCGTTGAACAAGAACGTGCAGGGTTTCTCGGCTGCGGCCGCCGACCTGATCACGAACTACTACTGGCATGGTAACTTGCGCGAACTGAACAACGTGGTGAAGCGTGCTGTGCTCCTCACAGTGACCGACACCGTTCAGCTCGACAGTCTGCCACAGGAGATCGTTCATGCGAACAATGCACCCGCCAGTACAAACGGACATGTGGAAGAAGAGAAGGTGGGCTTGCTGAAATCTATCGCAGGCAGCGCGGAACGCCAGGCCATCATCGACGTACTCGAGAAAGCCAACTATAACAAATCGAAGGCTGCGGAGCTTCTGAAGATCGACAGGAAGACTCTCTACAACAAGCTGAAGCTTTACAACATTAACGTTTAGGTTTAGGATAACAATAAAAAACCCTGAAGCATTTGCTACAGGGTTTCTTTATTGTTTGTGCCTATTCCTTAATTCTGATTTCTATTCAGGTTAAGAGCCACATACAATTGAGCAACAGAGTTTTTCGAGTCACCGAGTATGTTTCTCGCCATGTTGGTGTCAGCAATTTTAACAAGACCGTAGTTGTAACGGGCACCAACCTGCATCGGACCAAAGTTAAGACCGAGGCCGCCAGACAAACCGTAGTCGAAAGACTTCAGCTGATCGCGATCGATCCGTTCAGTACCGCTACCAACGTTGCCGCTATAATCAATGTTAGCGCTCAACAGGTAGCTGAAATAGGGACCCACATGTATTTCGGCCGAAGGACCGAGCTTGAAGGTCGCCAAAACCGGAAGGTCGAGATAGTTAAGATTGAAACGAACAGTAGAGTTAATTATTCCGCCATAATCAGCTTGCGAGCCTTTTGTGGAGAACAACAATTCAGGCTGGATAGCAAATGCTTCTGATGAAAGAATTTGACCATACAAACCACCATTGAAACCGAAACGCGCATTCTCGTCGTTAACATCATTGATGTACAGGTTGCTGACGTTAAGACCAGCTTTGATACCCACACGTGCTGTTGGATTAGGGTCTGACTGCGCCATGAGTGCATCAGTTGCCATAACAGTAAGGACTGTAAGGAACATTGTCAAACCGAATTTACATCTTGTATTCATAATAAAATATGTTTGAATTCATTAATTGGTTTGTATGAATGGTAATAAATTTTGCGCCAGATTTTGTATCGTTTTAAATGGCTTTAAATGCATGATTTAACGCCCTTTAACGATTTTTATAGAGTTTCGTACACAATTGTAGACGGCCATCCCCAATGAGCAGAACGTATGTGAGAATATTCTTTTTAGGGATACTGGTAGTATTGATATCAGTAGCTCTTCTCACATTCAGTAATCTCAACAACTACACAGAAGAGGTTCGGTTAATACGACATTCTAATCGCGTTCTAACAGCCATCCAGACCGTAATGTTTTCAGTACGCGATGCAGAAACAGGACATCGCGGATATCAACTTACAAGAGATACAACCTACCTGGAGCCATACTATGCCTCACTACGGTCGTTACCACACCAGATCGCTATGCTCGATAGTTTACTCTCCGGCGATGAGGTGCAATCCAAAAGAGTTGATACACTGGAGAACAGGATCGAGAACCAGTTTGCCATAATTAGCCAGATACTTTCGAACGCCCGACGGAGCTCGCTATACATGGACCGTTACGAAAGCAGTCTTCTTGCGCACGGCAAGAGCAACATGGACCAGATCAGGAAGGTAGCCGACGCCATCACCGCCCACGAAGAAGCGCAGTTCAAAAGTATGATGTCGAACGAAACGGATTTTCGTACCACCGCGCCCATTGCGTTATTGCTTTATACACTTGTTGCCCTTGCTGCTGTTACGTTCCTGTTTACACGCGTACTCGATTCCTTGCGCAGCCGCGATCAGGCCGAAGAGCGATTACGCGAATCTATCCAGAACCTCCGCAAGGAAGGATTGGCAAGAGAAGAACGCGAGCTTGTGCTGAGCGAAGCCGAATCGCTTGCAAACATGGGAAGCTGGAAATGGTACGAGTCAACGGGCCATATTGCATGGTCGAGCGGGTTGTACCCGATATTCAATAAGACGCAGGGCACACAAGCTACCTGGGAATCATTCCTCGAACACGTACACCCCGAAGACAAGGTCGCCGCAACCGAATTTTTCAACAACGTAAAAACAAGAAAGGCGCGTCTCGAAACGAGTTACCGCATAGAGATAAACGGAAGGTTCCGTTACCTGATGGTTGTCGCACGGCCGAAAGAGAACCCCGGAACTCACCAGGTCGACATTCTCGGTATCGTGATCGATCTCACAGAACAGAAGGTATACGAAAGTCAGTTGAAACAATTTACTGCAGAGCTTCAACGTTCGAACCAGGACCTGGAGCAGTTTGCATATGTCGCATCCCACGACCTGCAGGAGCCTTTGCGAAAGATCCGGGCGTTTGGAGACCGTTTGACAGCAAAGTACCAATCGAAACTTGAAGAGCAGGGATCGGACTATGTTGCGCGAATGCAGTCGGCAGCAGCACGTATGCAGGTGCTTATTGAGGAATTGTTATCTTTCTCGCGTGTATCACGTCCGGGAATTTTCTCAGAGAATCTTGACGTTAATGAATTAATTACCGAGATCCGCGAAGACCTGGAGGCTCAAATCAAGAGAGAAAAGGCCACACTCATTACCGGGTCGTTACCTTCAATTCGCGGTGAACGGTCGCAGATCAAGCGTTTGTTGCAAAACCTGATAAGCAACGGCATAAAGTTTCACAAGAACGGTCATGGCTCCCGCGTTGAGGTGACCGGCACTATCATGCGCAGTGGCGAAGTTCAAAACGAGTTTAACGTTAGTTTGCCCAAGTTGAAATATGCACGTATAGAGGTGAAAGACGACGGAATTGGCTTCGACGAGAAGTATATCGAGAAGATATTCACGATTTTCCAACGATTGCACGGACGTGCAGAATATGAAGGTACCGGGATCGGTTTGGCAATTTGTCGGAAAATTGTTGCCAATCATGGGGGATTCATTACCGCTCGAAGTGCAGAAAATGAGGGATCAAATTTTATAGTTATCTTACCAATAGATTAACTCGAGTTGGCATTGTGATTGAGGTATAGTGTTATAGAATCAACAAATGGCAAATAAGCTAAATACGATAAATATATTAATGGCCGACGACGATCCTGATGACAGGATATTGATGAAGGAGGCACTGGAAGAGAATAATCTTCCGAGCAACATTCATTTTGTGGAAGATGGCAAAGAGCTCCTGGATTATCTTCATCGTCGTGGACAGTTTGCAAAGAAGGAGACGTTCAAACCAGGACTTATTCTCCTGGATCTGAACATGCCGAAGATGGACGGACGGGAAGCATTGAGATTGATTAAGTCTGACCCGCTGCTCAGGCGGATACCGGTAGTCGTGCTCACAACTTCGAAGGCCGAGGAAGACGTCTTTAAGACATACGACCTTGGTGTCAATTCATTTATCTGCAAGCCTGTTAAGTTCGAGGAGCTCGTACAAATTACAAAAGAGATTGGCATCTACTGGTTTAGCACCGTAGCGCTGCCTAAGTATTGAAGGGATTAATGGTGTATGGCAAAAACTTCAGTGAAGGTCCTGCTCATAGAGGATGACGAGGACGATGTGTTTCTGGCGCGTGAATATCTGGCGGAGAGCGCCGTTTATAAGTTTGAGATGGATTGGGAGTCGCGTCCCGAAGAAGCCCGGAAAAAAATGGTATCCGGTGCATACGACATTTTTCTGATCGACTATCGACTGGGAAGCGAGACAGGTCTCGACCTCATTCGGTTCTCGCAGGAGAATGCAGTTCTCACGCCAAGTATATTGTTGACCGGCCAGGGCGATCTTAAAGTCGACCTTGATGCTACGCGCTTCGGTGCAGCCGATTACCTGGTGAAAACCGAGCTCAATGCATCGATGCTCGAACGAAGCATTCGCTACGCGTTAAGTCAATCGAAGATAATTCTCGAGCTCAATGAGAAGGAGAAACGTTATCGTTCTCTCTTCGAACGATCGATCGACCCGATATTCCTTGCTGACCAGCAATACAAGCTGATAGATGCGAACGAATCGTTCCTGAGATTTTTCAAGCTCACACGCGAGCAGGTATTGAACCTTTACCTGGCTGATATCTTTCACCGGCCCGAAGATTTCGCGCAGTTCCAGGCGACTTTGAAAAACAACTCGCAGATCCGCGATTTCGAAGTGATGCTGACGAGCAAGTTTACCGACAAGAAGACGTGTCTCGTCAACTGTATCTTTATACAGGATCTTATCGGCTCTTCGTTCTGTTGCTACCAGGGGATCATCCACGATCAGACCATGCGCAAGAAAGCAGAGAAAGATATGCTGATTGCTGAACGTCTTTCGATGACCGGAAAGATTGCGAGAACGATTGCCCACGAAGTAAGAAACCCGCTCACGAACCTGAACCTTGCTCTCGATCAGTTGAAGGACGAGATGCCTTCCGATAACCCATCGGTAAAAGTCTACAGCGATATCATCGAAAGGAACGCGAACCGCATTGAACAGCTGATTGGTGAAATGCTGAGTTCTTCGAAGCCACGGGATCTGAACCTTGAACTGGTTCCCGTCAATGATGTGCTTGATGAAACGCTGACCCTCACTATCGACCGGCTGAACCTGAACAGGATGAAGCTGGAGAAGACGTACGCAACGGAACTGCCGAGAATTCTTGTAGACAAAGAGAAGATAAAGATCGCGTTATTGAATATTATCATTAACGCTACCGAGGCTATGGAGGCCGAGAAGGGTATTTTAAAGATCAATACCGAGATGCGCGAAGGAGCGCTGGTGATATCCATTGCAGATAATGGCAAAGGAATTCCCCCGGAAGAGATCGAGAAGTTGTTCGATCCGTTCTATACGGGGAAGCAAGGGGGAATGGGGCTTGGCCTAACTTCCACAAAGAATATTCTTGATAGTCATGCGGCGTCGGTAGAGGTGACGAGTGCTCCCAAGGTGGGCACAACGTTTACAATTTACTTTAAGATGCCGGATTCGTAAGGAACAAAAAAAATAGCCGGCTCTCCCAAGACCGGCTATAACCAATGAGACTCTTTCTATTTACATAGTCAGCTTCTCATGGCATGAGTTCAGCTTTACCAGGTTGTTGCGCAAGCCCGGCAGTGCGCTGTTGATCCAGGTTTTTAGATCCTGGTCATCTGTTTTTTTCCACATATCCTCAAGTTCCTCGATAGTTTTTTCGTGTCTGTTGGTGAGCTCGCGGCACCACTTTTCGTCGAACGACTTGTTAGTCGTGCCGGCGAGATCATCCAGTTTCTTTTTAGCATTCGCGTTCTCTTCGAGCGGGATCGAAATACCCTTCATGTTTGCAAAACCTTTCAGTTCTTTGATCAACTGCTCATGATCTTTCTCGATCATAGCGGCGATCTCCTTCACATGAGCGTTCTCCGATCTGTCCATCGCCAGTTGAGAGAACCTGACGTTGGCGTAGTTGCCCGATATCGTTTCTACAACGAACTGAGCTTCTTTTTCTGAAGCCTTCGTTTCGAAGTTTTTGTCATTCTCCTTGTTTGCGATGCGTTCGCTGTTCTCATGCGGATTCTGACAACCAACCGCGATAACGACGAATACCCAGAAAAAATTATTAGTGATGAACTTCTTTGTACTCATCCCTGCGATTTCTGATCAAGTCATGCGACATTTTAATCATGCTCATTTGATCTTCGATCAGGTGACGTACGCTTGCAGGATATTCTTCGCTTCGCTCCAGGGCTTGCCTGTAAGCTTTCAACGCTGCATCCTCTCCGTACTCGCAAGATTCAAGTGTTGCTTTTGCATCGTCGCCGGAAAATGTAGCTTTTACATCCATCCAAACGCGATATATTTTTCCCGGTGCGGTTGAACTGGTAGCAGGTTCGCCACCAAGCGCTGTCACACGGTCCGTGAGTTCTTTTTTATATTCCTGGCTTTCTTCGGCAATTTGGTAGAACAGCGTCTTCAACATCACATCTGCTTTTCCAACATTTTCCGCTGCCTTTTCATAACCTTCAATACGATCATTATTGATCTTTATAAGGTCATTTAATACATCGATTGCATTTTTATTTTCCATAACACAGTTCTTTAACTCTGTGTTCTCGCAAACGAAAACTGTACCATTCCAGTATTTTCAATGATTTAGTTGGTCACAATGCTATGATTCGTGGTGTGATATCCACTTGCGATTTCCCGTTCTGTGGCATGTAATTCACTTAAAAAGGCGTTACCGCGGGTTAAGTATAATTTTCCTCAGTGTGGATTCATGAAACATATCGTTGGGGAAAGAATTCCTGCCGATTTGGGACCAGTTTCGCCTTGAAATCGGGCATTTCCGGCCGTTTAGGGCCGTTTATCCGTGGCCGGATAATTGCAGTTCGGCTAGCTCTAAATGAGTGAGGAGTTATGGCAACTGAGGAGATATTTTATACTGACGGGCAGGATGTAGTCGTTACCCTGTCGACGCTCCAGGTGAAAGACAGATTTTATCGTTTAAAAGCAATCAGGAAACACGGCATGGCCATACTTGAGCCAGTCAGGCTTCCTGGTCTAATCGTTTTCATCTGCGGTGTGGTATTCTCACTCATGGGATTATCCAACTCTTTCGATTTAACTGTACCTGCAAACCTGTCGATCACAGGCGCCGCAATGAGTTTTAACGTATTCGCTCAATGGGTTGGAGTTCTGCTGGCAATGGGCGGACTCATGCTCACAGCCGCCCTTCGCGAACGCTATGCAGTAAAGATCGACACCCAGGATGGAGAGGAGCTCGCAGTAGTAAGTACAAAACGTGAACAGATCATGGAGATAGTAAGCGCCCTTAACCGCGCCTTCATGACCCTCGACGTACAGAACAGCATTGCACAATCTCGATATAAATAACACACACAATCAATAACCGACGTATGATACACAGAAGGCTACCCGCAGATGGTTGGAGAATGTTTGCACTCTTTACGGTGCTAGTAAACGTGGTCTTCAACTATATTTCAAATTATACACTGCCACTTCCTTCAATGGAAGAAGTTTCACACAGCTTCAGCAGTCTCTTCACGCCCCACGACTATGCATTTAGCATCTGGGGTTTGATCTATTTCAGTTTCATTGTTTACGGAATTTACCAGGCTATGCCATCGCGTTCGGAGGATCCGCTCTACCGGAATATTGCGAAGCCTTTCGCGCTGGTCAACATCCTTGCGATGGCGTGGATCGTTGTGTTCCGCATGCAACTTATGTGGGTAAGCGTAGCGATCATCCTGATCATGCTCTGCCTGTCGATCTTCATGCTCATCCTCTCCCGCGATGCCGTGCTGCGCGATGAATACAGCAACTGGGTGTCGGTACCTTTCAGCCTTCTTGCCGGATGGTTGTCGGTAGCAACTATTGCTAACATTTCCACGCTGTTTGTTTACATGGGATGGCAGGGAACAGTGATGAACCAGGTGATCATCACCATCGTAATGATCTTCATAGCGACACTTATCGGAATTTATGTGTGTGCCCGTTGCAAGGACTTCATTTTCCCGATGGTGATTGCATGGGCGTGCGTGGCGATCTTTGTGTCGAGGAGCAATGACTTCCCGTACCTGGCTGCAGTAGCGCTGGCAACAGCGATCATGCCGCCGCTCTGGATGGCAACAACAATGATCAGGAGGATATCGTATCGCCGTCACATCCTGGCTAACAAGTTCTCCTTCTAGATCGTCCTTCCAGGAACAAGATTACATACCGAGAACGAACTCTTCCCTGGGTGGCCTCACAGGGTGCAACCAGTCTATCTTGAGAACCTGACGAATAACCCTTCGAAGGTTATTGAAATCATTGGGCTTCCGGATATAAAGGTGCGCACCGATTTCGTACATGCGGGTAATGGTGCCAGGATGCGACGAAGTGGAGAAGATCACAACGGGGAGTTCTTTTAATTTTTCGTCTTTTCGGATTTCGTCGAGGCACTCGATGCCGTTCTTAAGCGGCATGTTGAGATCAAGGAACAGTACCTCCGGAATGGTGCCCGAGCGCAATAGCGTCATCAGTTGCTCTCCGTTCTGAGCAAATGTGAGCCTCGACTCTTTCGAGAATTCACTCAAGACATCCGTAAACAACAAACGATCATCATCATCGTCGTCTGCGAGAAGGACATGGCTGGGTGTTCTGGTCTCCATCAACCTTAAAGTTACATCATTTATCTCTTTACATGGGTTTAGTAATCGATGTAGCCGTCCAACGTATTTTTACTCCGGTTAAAGGAAATCTGGCAAGATAAAGGTACTAGTGGCGCATTTCTTGCGTTCAGGAACTATCGTATAAAAAATCGGTTTTGTTGATCAATGACGAGAGCAATAGCACTTACAACTTTCTCCCTCATATTGATAACATACGCGGTTGCGCAACAGCAGCCGACCCCTCCGCCCGTACAGGTGCCGCAACACCATATTACAGTTGCGCTGGATACGCCAAAGCAGGAGACTCCCGCATCGGTGCCGGCAGGTAACACGCAGCTCTCTGCGCCCACACGGTATAATTCGATCATTGGCCCGGGAACCATTACCAGGCAGGGATTTTTTAACATCCATAAAGTAGAGGACACTTACTATTTCGAAATACCCGACAGCCTTTTAGGCCGCGATCTCCTCGTGGTGAGCAGGATTGCGCAAGGTGCTGCCGGCGTTCGTCGCGACTATACAGGTTATGCCGGCGACCAGATCGGTAACACGGTGATCCGTTTTGAGAAAGGTCCAAATCATAAACTTTTTTTACGCAGGATAACATATGATGAAAATCCCGGCGATACAACCAACGTAATGTACGATGCCGTGCGTCGCTCGAACCTACAGCCATTGATTGCAGCTTTTGGTATCGGGGCGTACAACCCGAATGGCAAGAGCAGCCTGGTAGACATTACAGATTATGTGAATGGCGACAATGAGATCCTGTTTTTCAATTCCACATCGCGTAAGACAATGAAGGTCGGCTCGCTGGTGTCGAGTGTATGTTACATCAAGGATATCGTGTCGTTCCCCATGAACCTGGAGATACGAACGATCAAGACCTACCAGGAATCGGGCACCGATAATAATTTCACCGTCGAGCTGAATACATCTATTCTCCTGCTGCCCAAGAAGCCGATGCGAAAACGATTCTCCGATCCGCGTGTCGGGTATTTCTCGGAACGGTACATCGACTACGGTGCAAACCCACAGGGCGTGAAAACGGTGAGTTATATAAAACGATGGCGCCTCGAACCGAAAGATGAAGATGTGGTGCGGTACATTCTTGGCGACACCGTCGAGCCGAAGAAGCAGATCATTTACTACATCGATCCCGCCACTCCGAAGACATGGGTGCCTTACATCATACAGGGGATCAACGACTGGCAGGTGGCATTCGAGAAAGCTGGTTTCAGGAACGCGATCATAGGAAAAATTGCTCCTACGGAAAATGAGCAGTGGAGTCTTGAAGATTCTCGTCACTCCGCGGTTGTCTACAAACCATCGCAGGTGTCGAATGCATCCGGTCCAACCATCACCGATCCGAGAAGCGGCGAGATCCTGGAGACACACATCAACTGGTATCACAACCTGATGTCGATCCTGCAACAATGGTACATGGTGCAGTGCGGTCCCAACGATCCACGCGCACAAATGATGAAGTTCGACGAGAAGCTGATGGGGTCGATCATCCGGTCGGCCGCAGCCCACGAGGTTGGTCACACACTGGGCCTCACCCACAACTACGGTGCGAGTTCTACGGTGAAAGTTGAAAACCTTCGCGACAAGGAGTGGTTAAAGAAAAATGGAATTTGTCCGTCGATCATGGACTATGCCCGGTTCAACTACGTGGCACAACCGCAAGACAGTGTGCCATTCGAAGGGTTGGTAGGAAGAGTTGGTCCGTATGATGTTTGGGCGATCGAGTGGGGTTATCGTTGGTTTCCTCAAACCAAGAATGCAGAGGAGGAGTTGCCGTTGTTGAGCAAGATGATCGTGAACAAAATGAAAGACCAGCGGTTCTGGTTTGCTTCGGAGTTTGCGAGCCACGACCCGCGTGTGCAGGCCGAAGATATTGGAGACAATGCGATGCATGCCGGGGAATATGGTATCAAGAACCTTCAACGTGTTGTTCCCAACCTCATCAAATGGACGTACCAGAAGAATGAGGGATACCGAAGTTTGAATACGATGTACTCGGGCGTGATCGAGCAATACAATTATTACCTCGATCATGTGCTGTCGTACATGGGCGGGATGTATGAGACCACCAAATCGATGGACCAGCCGGGGCCGGTATATGAGCCGGTAGGGCAACAGCCGCAGCTGGAGGCGATGAACTTCCTTACCCGTCATGTTT
>DASRSO010000220.1:0-15400 GCA_035656375.1 Cyclobacteriaceae bacterium
TACTGTACACCACCCCGTGGACGCTGGCCGCTATCATTCCGGGGCTCGGAACCGTCACTCAATATTATGACCAGGGATGGGACTGGATCGTACGCGCTG
This sequence comes from Cyclobacteriaceae bacterium, assembly GCA_035656375.1. Taxonomy (GTDB): domain Bacteria; phylum Bacteroidota; class Bacteroidia; order Cytophagales; family Cyclobacteriaceae; genus ELB16-189. The sequence continues at coordinate 100 of DASRSO010000220.1, forward strand.
CAAACGCGGCCGTGTTCCAGCTAAAGGACGAGCTTGTGCCAATGGCCGGCAGCGGCGACACCTCGTTCGGCTGGGCGCAACTCTGTTTTACACTGTCGGTCGCAATCGTCGGTTGTGCCGTTTGGTCGGCGCTCGACCGCCAGCGACCCAATTATGACCGTCTCGATTACTGGTTCCGGCTGTCGCTCCGGTATTACATTTCATTTTACTGTTTCACCTATGGCATCATAAAACTGTTTGCCCTGCAGATGCCTTTCCCGAACATCAGTCAGCTGGCGACCCCCCTGGGCGACTTCCTCCCCATGAGGTTGTCGTGGATGTTCGTCGGGTATTCAACTCCCTACCAGATCTTTTCCGGCGTCATGGAAACTCTTGCCGGCGTATGCCTGCTAAACCGAAAGACGGTCGCACTGGGATTAATTATGGCAATGGGAGTATTCATCCATGTGGTCGCTCTCAATCTTGCCTACGATATTCCTGTCAAGCTCTTCTCAATTCATTTATTACTGTGTTGTGTTTTCCTCGCACTTTATGAGCTTCGGCGGTTCCTGAATTTTTTTATCCTGAATCGTGTGTCGGAACCCGATACTTCCTTCAACCTGGAGATCAATAAGAAATGGATGCGTTATACCCGGATTGCGGCGAAGGTGACCTTCATAATCTTCGCCGTTTTTGTGCCGTTGTACGAAAGCTACGACCGGTACAGCTCCATACTCGCAGAATCCGACATAAAGCCGATACGATCCGGACTTTATGATGTTGATCTTTATGTTCTAAACAACCGCGACACCGTTCCCTCACTTGTCACCGATACACTGCGGTGGCACGATGTGGTTTTTGACAAAAATGGCGGCGGAAGTATCAAGACCAGCGACCCCATGTTTCGCCAGCGTTATCGTCGCGGATATTTTACCTACAAGCCCGACACCCTGCATGAAATCCTTGAACTGCGGATGTTCCCGACCGACTCTGTGCCACTCATGACCATGAAATACAAACTGCCCGACGAAAACACCATACACCTCTGGACAGATTACAAGGGTGATTCTTTATACCTTAGATTGCGGCGCAGTAAAAGACATTTTCAGCTTGCCGAACGACAGTTCCACTGGCTATCGGAAGCTAACCGCTGATTGAAATAAACTTCGATGAAAAAAATTGGAACAACAGTAAACTGGGGAATAATTGGCTGTGGCGACGTGTGTGAAGTGAAGAGCGGCCCCGCATTCAATAAAGTACCCAACTCGAAACTCGTAGCGGTAATGCGCCGCGACGAAGCGAAGGCGGCAGACTTCGCAAAGAGACATGGCGTTCCGAAGTTTTATTCCGACGCAAGCAAACTGATCAACGACCCCGGGGTGAACGCGATCTACATCGCCACCCCTCCCTCCACGCACGCTCCGTACATGGAAGAGGCGTTGAAAGCGGGCAAGCCGGTGTACGTGGAAAAACCTGTGACGCTCAGCGCAGATCTGTGCCGTAAGATGATCAACACCAAAAATCAACTCGACGGATTTGTTTCGGTTGCACACTATCGCCGGCAACTTCCGCTTTTCAGAAAAGTAAAAGAGTTGATTGCACAGGGAGCAATTGGCCGCGTAACGCTGATGACCCTCACGACACTGCAACCAAAGGCGAGCAAGATCATCACGCAGACAGCCGATAACTGGCGTGTACAGCCCGACATCAGTGGTGGCGGATTGTTCAACGACCTGTCGCCACACCAGTTGGACATTGCGTACTGGTTGTTTGGCAAACCCCTGAAGGTAAATGGGAGGTCGCTGAACCAGGCAGAGATCTACAACGCTCCCGATCTCGCGACGCTTGGTGCAGAATTTCAAAACAAGGTTGTTCTAAATGGTGTTTGGGCGTTCAATGTTGGCGAGGCAGCTACTCGCGATGTCTGCGAGATCGTCGGAAGCGAGGGCTTCATTCGTTTCTCTTTCTTTAGGAAGTCGACGATCGAAGTAAACGGCAACGTTCTGGAAATGGATTACCCGGAAAACATACAGCAACCGATGATCGACGCGGTCACAAAATTTTTCAGGGGTGAAGGCGAGAACCCATGCTCGCTGGAAGATGCACTTACAGTGATGGAAATGATCGATTCCGCAAATCATTCATGAAAAAAGAGATTTCAGAAGAGCAGCAAGAGGAGTTTGAGTTCTTAGTGCTTTCAAACAAGCTCGAGGCAATTCGCTATGCACAACAAAATTTCGGTCTCGATGCCGAGCAGGCTATCACTATGGTGGAGCGTACCGAACAAAAAATCGATGGCGACATAGAAATCGAGCACAAGAAGACCATAGTGCAGGTACCAAATATTGTGGGCGGTGTTTTTAGTATTGTGGGGATTATCCTGGTGGCGCTTGGTTCATACTTCGGGTATCGCAGCTATAATTTCATTGAACGTGCGTCGAAAGTTCCTGGCATTGTTAAGGAATATCGAACAGGACAAAGTAGGGATGTTGATGATAACTCCACGTTTACGATCTACCTGCCAGTTTTCGAATATCATTACAACGGGGTTGACTACACCTATGAACAACCTTGGGGCACAAGTGAAAAAGAACTTAATGTAGGAGACCAGGTACAACTGCTTATCGATCCTGACAAACCAACGGAGCCGCAGCAAAACCGTTTCATGGAAAACTGGTTTCTCCCAATGCTGCTCGGATCGATCGGGCTCGTGTTTGCAGGCGTCGGGATGATCGTCATGCGCGCGTTCAGAAAACCCTGACAAGATCAGCACAAAAAAAAATGGGGATGACCGGCCAAGGTCATCCCCGTAGATTAAAGCAACAAATTAAAGCCAGACTATACTATAAAACTGGTTCCGCCTGAGCTTCTGCGAGCATCATAACGGTATTGATATTGACGTTTGTGGTTTTTACGGCGTAAAGCAGAAGCCTTACTTCCTTCACGTGTATTACGCCGTCGGCATGAGCCATTTGGTACATTTTTACAAATGCCCTGGTCTTGAGATCCTCGCTGCAGGCGTTGATCGCGTCTATCCCAATTTGGTACACTTCTCTTTCTGATTTTCCCAAAATGGCGGTCCTGAACTGGTTGAAAAGGGCATCAGGAATACCTTCAGAGACACGGATTTTTTGGACATAGTCCAGCTCCTTTTCGCTGATTTCGCCGTCAGAACTGATTAAAACGGTCGTCAGAGCTAAAAGGCCGGTTGAATAAGAAACTAGGTTTTTCATAGTGTTTGGGCGGGTAGCCCGACACTATATTCCAAACCACGGGCCAAGGGCTAGTTCTCGATCTTGATCGTCCAGGCATACTGGCCTGGAAGCTTGTCGGGAAGGGTGATCGTAGTCACGCCCCCGTCTGATTTCGCGGTTACCGCGCCATGTCCGAGAAGGGTGAATTTCTTGCCAGGGACGTTAAGCTTTACCTGGTTTCCAGACACTTTTGTAAGAATAGCATATGTCGTTTTTCCGTCTTTGCTTACGGTAAACCTGATGTTATCTCCATCTTTATATTCCTTCCTGCCCCTTGTGTTATAGATCGCCTCCCCGTTTACTTTCAACCACTTGCCCATCTCGGCCAGTCGTTCCACACTTTCAGGTGGGATCGTTCCATCCGCCTTCGGCCCGATGTTCAATAAGTAGTTGCCACCCTTCGCGGCGATATCGATAAGATTATGAATGAGTGTCTCCGCCGACTTCCAGTTGTGGTCGTTCGTTTTGAAACCCCACGTGTCATTCATCGTCATGCACGACTCCCAATCGAAGTCGGATGTGCCTTCAAGGATTTCTTGCTCAGGAGTTCCAAAGTCACCCGCGGCATCTTCGTAAGCATTCATTCCATTCATGCCTTTTCTTCCTTTTCCAATCCGGTTGTTGATGATCAGCGAAGGCTTCAACGATTTCAGGTAAGCATACAACTCTTTTCCTTGTGGCTCGGTCCATTCGTCGATCCACTCTCCATCGAACCAGAGAACTTCGGGATCGAAATTGGTGATCAGCTCTTTCAATTGAGGCTTTAGATATTCCTCGCGATATTTTGCCCAATCGGGATTTGTCGTAGCCTGGTGTGGATACTTTGCAGCCTTCGCATCTGGCTGATGCCAATCCATAATTGAATGATAGAAACACATCCTGATGCCCGCAGCCTTACACGCTGCCGTAAGCTCTTTCAGGATATCGCGCTTGAATGAAGTGTAATCAACAACATCGTAGTTCGATACTTTCGAATCCCACAACGCAAAACCGTCGTGATGCTTCGAAGTGATGACGATGTATTTTACCCCTGCATCTTTGGCTATTCGGGCCCATTCTTTGGCGTCGAACTTAGTGGGGTTGAATGCCTTTGCAAACTGTTCGTATTCAGGGATCGGAATTTTTGCGTCTTCCATGATCCATTCGCCCAGTCCTTTTACGTCCTTGCCCTGGTATTGTCCCGCAGGCACGGCATAAGCTCCCCAGTGAATGAACATTCCGAAGCCTGCATCGCGCCACCACGCCATGCGTTTGTCACGGTCGGCTTTGCTTTCCGTTTGAGCGTAGATTGAAGTTGAAGAGAAGGCCACAAGAGCGAGGAAGAGAAGAATGCGTTTTCTCATACGATGACGATTATGTACAAACAAGTTACATAATGTTTTTCGCACAAGGGTATGATGTAACAAAGAGCAGGCCGGACGCTTACGGTCGTCCGGCCTTTGCTCATAAACACCCTACGGTACCACCCCTCTCTCAATTCGAGGGGCCTGAAGAGCTTTGGTTTGGGACCCCAGCCATATCGGGGACAGCCCGACGGCGGGAAGGTTACTCGACAAGCGCCCTCTTATGTTTAAAATCATGATTCGTTAAGCGACGTTATTCCACACGAGTGGGAAGAATATTTGTACGCGAAACACCTACTGCCGCCGGTTTTCAAAAAAGTTCCCTAACACAAGTGAAAAAGTGTAGCCATTATGCCGGGAAAATGCTTGTACACAAGCCGTTTTGGCTGAATTAACGATTGGTACGACACTTGATAATAGGGTACAAAAGGAGAAAAAGTTATGACTCAACAATTAAAAGAGCTGCTGACTTCGGTAGATATACTGAACACGCTGCACGGAGGTGTGAGTGAGCCATTTCTTTCTGTAGTCGAAACAAAAGATGGCCGCGAGATCCGCGTCAGGGTACCTGGCGTTGACCGCGAGCTTGTGAAGGCGGAAATAAATAACAGCGAACTATCTGTTTATTATATAATCCCTGTCGAATCAAACGGGCATTTAATTAACATGCCTAAGGTCATCTACCGGGACGTGCTCCCGCTGTCGATCGAACTGAAGAGTATCGAAGCGACATACGACAACGAAGACTTGGTAATCTTCCTCCCGTATAACCGGGCCACAGATGGCTATAACAAGCGAATAATTACTGATTTTTAGTGACTATTTTTAAGAGGCGTGGCTAACACCACGCCTCTTAAAAATGAGAAAGCGCACTTTTTTAAAGCTATCTTCGGCAATACTTACCACTGCCGCCATAGCTCCCCTGGAATCCTGTACTTCACCCGAATCGAAATCTACCCGCCACAACTGGGCCGGTAACATCGACTATTCATCCGAAAACCTTCATGAGCCCGCAACCGTGGAAGAGTTGCGCGAGATCATTCTCAAAGAGAAAAAAATCCGACCGCAGGGCACAAGTCATTCATTCAATGGCATTGATAACAGTACGGCCGGTTTTGTGCGATTGCTCAAGATGAACCAGGTGGTTTCGCTCGACGAGACCAACATGACCGTGACCGTGCAGGCGGGAATGCGCTATGGCGATCTTGCCAGGTATCTCGAGCCGAAAGGTTATGCACTCCACAACCTCGCCTCACTTCCACATATTTCAATCGGGGGTGCAATAGCCACGGCTACTCACGGTTCAGGTGTGAACAACGGCAGCTTAACGACTGCCGTGCAGAGCATGAAGGTGATGAATGCGGCTGGTGAGCTCACAGAAATACCGGCAACTGTTCATTTGGGTTCGTTGGGTGTGGTTACTGAAGTGACGCTGAAAATTCAACCTACGTTCCAGCTGAGGCAGTGGGTATTTCAGTACCTACCGATGAGTTCGCTGAAGGATCACTTCGAAGAGATCATGGGGAGTGGTTATAGTGTGAGCTTATTCTTTGACTGGGCAAGTGAGAACATAAACCAGGTGTGGGTAAAGAAAAAAGTAACGCCGGAAGATCCGGGCGATGCGCCGAAAGATTTCTTTGGTGCGAAAGTCGCCCCGAAAGATCTTCATCCCATTGAGACCATCCCGGCCGTGAACTGTACGCCGCAGATGGGCGTTGCCGGTCCATGGCATGAACGGCTTCCTCACTTCAAAATGGATTTCACACCGAGCGCCGGTGAAGAGCTGCAGGCAGAATATTTTGTTCCGAAAGCAAATGGCTATGCGGCTATCGAGGCAGTGTATGCTTTGCGCGATAAGGTGAGCCCGCTGATCCAGATCACGGAGGTCCGAAGTATTGCGGCCGATAACATTCCAATGAGTCCTTTCAGGAACCAGGATAGCATCGCAATACACTTTACGTGGAAGAAGAATTGGGAGGGTGTGAGGGCTGTATTGCCGTTGATTGAAGCGGCACTGGAGCAATACAATGTGAAACCACATTGGGGAAAGTTGTTCACTTTAAAACCGTCGGTGCTTCAAAGTAAATACGAGGAGCTTCCTGAGTTTAAAGCGATAATGAAGCAAGGGGATCCTGATGGGAAATTCAGGAATGAGTTTATTGACAAAAATCTATTTGCCTCCTAATATCCTGAACGGGAACATCAGTACCGCACCGATAAATTGGAATATAACGGATATCGTTAGTCCGACGATCCTGAACGGAAGCAGCAACAGCCAAAGTATTGGGAGTATGAAGATCAGGGCCAGCGCGAGAGGCCAGCATAACACCAGGAGTATACACCAGAGGAGGATAGCAATCAACGATCTCATACAGACTTTTTAGCAAAACCCTCACCAATCATTAAACATACTCTTTATCAGCAGCTTACGAACCGGCCACTATTCACTTGGTACGCTGTCGAACAGCTTTGTGGTCAGAACTGAACACACTATCTTCAACACTTCAAATCTAAACCCTTATGATCGATTCTTCGAAGGTTCGTTCTCAATTTCCTTCACTCGCGCGCGTCCACAACAACATTCCACTTACGTATCTCGACGCTCCTGCAGGAACGCAGGTCCCCCAGCAGGTTATCGATAGCATTGCAAATTACTACAAGACAAGTAATGCAAACACACACGGTGAGTTCCTGACCACCAACGAGACCGACGCTGTCATTACAAAGATGCGAACGGCGATGGCCAACATGTTGGGTGCCGAAGGCCCTGAGACAATTTCGATCGGTCAGAACATGACCACGCTCAACTTCGCACTTGCCCGCGGCATTGCAAGAAATCTCCGCCCTGGCGACGAAGTATTGATCACACAACTGGATCACGAAGGCAACCGCGGACCGTGGCTGATGCTCCGTGAGTTTGGTGTAAACGTTCGCGAGGTAAAGCTTTCACCAAATGGCACGCTCGACGAAAATGATTTTGCGGAAAAAGTGAACGAGAAAACCCGCCTGATCGCCGTGGGCCTTGCTTCGAATGCCTTGGGTACGGTGAACAATGTTCAGCTCGCACGTGAGCTCGCTTACAAAGCGGGCGCATGGCTGATGCTCGATGCGGTGGCATATGCTCCGCATTTCAAGATCAACGTCCAGGAACTTGGCTGCGATTTTCTTTTGTGTTCAGCTTATAAATTTTACGGTCCACATGTGGGCATTCTTTATAGTCGCCCCGGACTTCTCGATCGTGTAAAGACCGACAGGCTCCGTACGGCATTGCAGTATGCTCCTGAAAAAATTGAAACCGGAACACTGAATCATGCAGCGATCGCCGGCGTTACGGCAGCAGCCGAGTTTGTGATGTCGCTCGGTTACGAAGACATTGGGGCGCACGAACGCAAGCTTGCGGTGCGATTGTACGATGGGCTTTGCAAACTAAAACAGGTAAAAGTGATCGGGCAGGATTTTGCTTCCGAGCATCGTGCTCCAACTGTGTCGTTTACTTTCGAAGGGAAAACACCAACGCAAGTGTGTAAACACCTGGCGCAGCAAAACATTTTTGCCTGGGATGGGCACTTCTACGCACAAAGGGCAATTGAAGTTTTGGGATTGTACGAACGGGGCGGTGTAACGAGGATCGGGATGGCGGTGTACAACACGCCTGAAGAAATTGATAAGACCCTCGACGTTATTAAGTCGTTTAAATAGAAAAGGCCCTGAAGCAACGTGTGTGTGCTCCAGGGCTATATAATCAGGCAGCTGAATCTATTAACCGCATCCGTTCCACACGTCTCCTTTCGTCTTCTGTAAACTCGGTCGTGTTAATAGTTTCGATAAACTGCTCGAGAGATTCAAAGAAACGCAGCCTGTATTTAAATACTGTCTTCGCTCCTATCGCCTCTTTCAAAGTGCGCATCGACATGTTTTCTGGTACCCAAAAAAGCTCGTGATCCTGGTTTGATTGCTGGGTATCATATCCTTTCATAAAGTCGATATCCGAGCGCTCCAGGTGCCTTACCACGTCGTCACAAAATCCGTCTTTTCCTACGATGTAAACTGTTTTCCAATTCATAATGCCTCCTTCCAGCGCATGCCGATTCATCTGTCGACCAATTAAAATTCTGTTGTACTAACCTTTGCCTACTAATCGGGAACTTCCTTGAAAGGAAGTAGAATACTTACTTCCCGATGGGTGTCCGCTCCAAATATTCTGCGGTGGATTGAATCAACATACGCTCAAAAAATCTTTACTCACAATTATCAATACGCAATTATATACTGCAGGTTTCAGAAAAAGTAACTCAAAAAGGAAAGATTTTACTGCATCCGTTTGAACTCGGAAAGGCAGTTTGGCCAGTGAAAATTCTGGTATTTAATAGTCTTCGTACGACTTCATCACTATTTGCTTGTACTGTAATTGCAACCGGTTGTAAAGGCCATCTTCTTTCGTATAGCCGTTTATTTTAACAAGCTCTTTACTTGATTCCTTGTTGGAGACAGGAGGCGTTACACAGCTTACGTTCATGCCTACGCGTTGCATGGCGTATGTTTCGTTCATGAAAGCATTCGTGTTGGTTGCTGATCCGCAGACCTCGAAGGTCCTTTTGGTGTCGTCTTTAATTACCTGCCAGGTCTTTGAGTACATGATTGTTGTTCTTGGGGAGAATGATCACAAATGTAGTGCCTGATCCCACTTCGGTTGTTACTTGCACTTCGCCACCAAGTTTATTCACGGTTTCCCTCAGGATATAAAGTCCCAACCCGGAACCAGGAACACTGTCGGTAGCGCGGAAAAACATATCGAAGATCCGGTCTTTCAAATGTGGCTGTATACCCGTGCCATTGTCTTCAACGGTAAACCTGAAAAAAGAGTCTTCTTCGCAGGCAGTTATCTTTACAAATGGTTGCTTCCCATCTCCAATAAAATGGAACTTGATCGCGTTCGATATCAGGTTGTTGAAAATGATCTTCAGCCGCATCTCGTCCGACATCAACACAGACGAAGTGGTGTCTTCCACAATAAATTTGATCTTGCCATAGTTCGGAGCATACTGGTGATCGTCTAGTACCTGTTGAATGAACAACTTGAAATCTACCGGGGCATGCTGCACCGCCGCGCGGGTGTTGCGGGAGTAGTTGATCACATCGGCAATAAATGCTTCAAGTTTCTTAACGCTCTTGTCCATCATTTGGAGGTAGCCCAACTGCGACTCTGTGGGCTGTTCCATCTTCGCCACCATGATCAGTCCACGTATCGATTTCAGTGGCGCGCTAAGGTCGTGCGACGTGCTGTAGACGAAACGATCGAGCTCGGAGTTACGCATCGAAAGCTCGTCGTTGATCCGTTTGAGCTCGATGGTCCTTTGGTTTACCAATGCCTCAAGTTGCATCCGACGCTTCCGGTTAAAATAAGCTGCCAGTGCAAACGAGCTCCAGGCAATAAAGCCGACCAGCATGATGATCGAAGCGGCGAACCACGTCTGTTGCCAGAAAGGCTTGTTCACCTGGAAGTCGAGGAAGCTCAACTCGCTCCACACATAACCCCCATTCTTTTTTGCACGCGTTTCCAAACAATATGTGCCCGACGCGAGATCGGTTAACGTGAGCTCGTTCGCCTGGACTGTCCGCCACGTGCTATCGAGCCCCGTAATTCTATACTGCATCTGGATCTTTTCGGCAGGAAAAGAAATGCACGACATGTTTACCGTGAAGTATGAACCGAAGGGTATCTGTAAATTTTTGGCGAATCGCTTCTCAACACCATTGATCCTTGTGCTCGTAATGTGAGGCTTCGCTGTAACCTTATCACTCATCAGGGCCATGCTCGACACGGCCAGTCCCACCGACGTTCCAACCCAAACCCGGTGATGATGATCTACATAAATTCCACGCGATGTGATCGTGTTCGACGGCAGTCCATTGCTATCGTCGTACCGCCAGTAGTCGCCAGAGTTAATATCATACGTGAATAGCCCGAATGAATTATTGAAGACCAGGTATTTTGCCTGCAGCACATTGATCGTCTTCACGGGTATACCGCTGAAAACATCCCCGAGGTCCAGCTTCGTCAACGACTTGCCGTTAAATCTAACCACCCCTTCCGAGGTGGCCATCCACACCAGCGAATCTGTAACCACGAGGTCGGTAACATTAAAATCGCCATGTGTCTTAAAATCTATCGGCACACTGACATTCCTGAACGAACTGTCGGCATTCGACTTATAAAACAGGTAACCTGTGTTGCCGTTCGAAGCAACATAGATCCCCTTCGGCGAGTCCCGCACGCAACTCACAATGCCCTCGGGCTTCAACGGAATGGGGTATCTTTTTTCGACGAACGACGGGGTGATACAAATAACATTGTTGTTGCCGGCCTGGCTTAACCACAGGTTTCCCGCCTCGTCGAGCACAATGTCATGGATGAAACGACCTTCCGACTCAAAGTCCCACTTTCGTGTGATCTTATCATTGTTGATCATGTAAACAGAGAACGCATTGGCAGCCCACAAGCCACGGTAGTCGACTGCAAGCGACTGAAAATAACCACCGGGTATCGATAACATTTTTTCCGACTTGAACTCAGAACCCCCTTCGGTATACACCCGGTAGAGATTATGCATCGTACAATGGTAGAGAATATGCCTCGCCCTGTCTTCTGTGATCGACTCTTCGAACGTGGCCTCCGGTGTTTCAACTGTATCAAACAGATTCTTTTGTAACAGGATCACTCCCTCATTCGACGCCATCCATAAATCGTTCTCCGTGCTTCGATACGACGAGTTGACGCCATTGATCCTGAAGGGTAACTTTTGCCAACCACCTTTGCTGATATCAGTAAAGTAATGTTCCTGGTCGAAGGTGCTAACCAGCATTTCGGGTTTATCGAGCAAAAGAAGGTGCGAAGCATTGACCGAAGTTGTCCTGACCATCGGCGCGGTAAAGCCACCTTCCTGTAAAAGGTTCGATGTATGAACACCTTCCTCCGATGCGATCCAGAGCACGTTGTCAATCGATCTTACATCGTTTACCGCCTTTGGAAATTTAACGGGTTGTTTAACGAACGAAGATCTGTCGGGATCGAGCCGGTATACGTTGCCCGAATAAGAGATCACAAAAAATGAACCCGGCCGGTCTTCGAAAAAAGTAAATGAGCGAAGGAACTGGGGAGATCGGTCGTCGATGTCGAAGTTAAAGCGGGTAAGTATCCCGTTGCGAAGCCGGGCGACCGATTGGGGTTCCGCCAGCCAAAGGTCGTTGAACCGGTCTTCATACATCGCTTTCGGAAACCACAAGGTAGAGTCGGTCGGATTTCGTGTGCCTCGCAGGACCGATTTGAAGATCACGGTATCTATCTCATTCACAATCTCGATCAGGTCGAGGTCGCCATAGACATAGAGTTTTCCCGAGCGCGTGTTCAGGAATCCCTTGGAATACTGGCTGTGCATCGCACCCTTGTAACTCGTAAACCGGATGCCATCGAATTTCACGAGGCCTTCGTCGGTTGCGATCCAAAAAAAGCCGCTGGAGTCCTGTGTGATCGCTTTTATAACATTGCTGGGAAGGCCGTCCTCTACCCTGAATTGCTTAAGCCGGTATTCCTGTCCGAAGAGGGCAAGCGGGGCCAGGAGAAACAGGAAGAGATGGCGCAATTTCATTAATTTTGAGGCTTTAAAACCCTCTTCATGAGTTCGGGATGCTAAAGGAAAAAGACGGAAAGGCAAAGGTAAATTCCAATAACACGCCCGACAAATCGGCGCTCGCTGGCCATAAGCCGCCCGCGCCCTATCAGCCAAAAAATAAGGTAAGGATTGTTACGGCAGCGAGTCTTTTCGATGGACACGACGCAGCGATCAACATCATGCGGCGAATCATTCAATCGACGGGCTGCGAGGTGATCCACCTGGGTCACGATAGAAGTGTGCAAGATGTGGTGAACACCGCAATCCAGGAAGGTGCCCAGAGTATAGCCATGACCAGCTACCAGGGCGGGCACATGGAATACTTTAAATATATGTACGACCTGTTGAAACAACAGGGTGCGGGACACATAAAGATCTTCGGGGGCGGCGGCGGGGTGATCCTCCCCGGAGAGATCCGTGAGTTGATGGACTACGGAATAACGCGGATCTATTCGCCAGACGATGGAAGATCGATGGGTTTGCAGGGAATGATAAACGATTTGGTTGAAAAAAGTGATTACCCAACAGGGGAGAAACTTTTAAGTACTGGTGATTTGAGTGTGAGCAATCATATCAGGATCGCTGAACTGATTTCCGCTGCCGAGAATTATAACGAGCTCCACAAAAACGCGCTTGCCGATATTTCGAAGATCGCTGAAAAATCAAAAGCCCCTGTTCTTGGAATAACCGGAACCGGCGGGGCCGGAAAGTCGTCGATGGTTGACGAGATCGTTCGGAGATTTTTGCTCGACTTCAAAGACAAGACTGTTGGAATTGTATCTGTCGATCCTTCGAAGAGAAAGACAGGTGGGGCATTGCTGGGTGACAGGATCCGCATGAATGCCATCAATAACCCCAGGGTTTACATGCGGTCGCTTGCAACACGACAGAGCAACCTGGCATTGTCGGCCTACGTGAAGGAGGCCATCACGATCCTGAAAGCAGCGGGCTTCGACCTCATCATCCTCGAGACTTCGGGCATTGGCCAGAGCGATACGGAAATATTGGACCATAGCGATGTTTCGCTGTATGTGATGACACCGGAGTATGGCGCCGCCACACAACTCGAAAAGATCGACATGCTCGACTTCGCCGATGTGATCGCGCTGAACAAGTTTGACAAGCGCGGCGCGCTCGATGCACTAAGAGACGTAAAGAAGCAATACCAGAGAAATCACCAGTTGTGGGACCGGAAGCCGGAAGACATGCCAGTGTTCGGTACCATCGCTTCGCAGTTCAACGATCCCGGTACCAACCAGTTGTATCACCAGGTTATGGAAAAGATCGTGGAGAAAACCGGGGCCGATCTCAGGTCGTCGTTCCACGGAAGTCACGAGATGTCGGAAAAAGTATTTGTGATACCGCCGGCCAGAACCAGGTATTTAAGTGAGATCACGGAAAACAACAGGAAGTACGACGACTGGGTAGTTCAACAGGCGGGCATCGCACAAAAAATGTATGCCCTGAAAATTGCGGGCGAGCTGGCTCCCGACGCTTCTTTAAAGAAGATCTTTGATGATCTTAAACTTAATCTCGATCCAAAGAACTGGAAGCTCATCGAAGAGTGGCCCGAGAAACTGAAGAAATATAAAGAGCCCGTTTTTAAGTTTAAGGTTCGCGACAAAGAGATCGCAATTCAGACACACACCGAGTCGCTTTCGCATACTATGGTGCCCAAGGTGGCGCTGCCCCGCTATGAAGCGTGGGGCGACCTGTTGAAGTGGAGTTTACAGGAGAACGTTCCCGGTGAATTTCCATATGCTGCCGGCATCTACCCGTTCAAGCGCGAAGGCGAAGATCCAACAAGAATGTTTGCGGGTGAAGGCGGACCGGAACGCACGAACAGGAGGTTCCATTACGTGAGCATAGCCATGCCGGCCAAACGATTGTCGACGGCCTTCGACTCGGTGACGTTGTACGGGCATGATCCGGATTACCGTCCCGATATCTATGGAAAGATCGGCAACTCCGGTGTTTCGATCTGCTGTCTCGACGACGCGAAGAAGCTCTACAGTGGTTTCAACCTCGTAGATCCGAAGACGAGCGTGTCGATGACGATCAACGGGCCTGCCCCGCTGATACTTGCTTATTTTATGAACGCTGCGATCGATCAGCAGTGCGAAGTTTATATTAAAAAGAATGGCCTCGAAAAAGAGGTGAACGATAAGATCGAGGCGATCTATAAAACAAAGAATGCGGTACGCCCCGCTTACCAGGGAAATCTCCCGAAGGGTCACGATGGACTTGGGCTGATGTTGCTGGGAGTTACTGGCGACCAGGTGCTGCCGGCCGAAGTGTACAACGAAATAAAAGCCTCTACGCTTTCGCAAGTAAGAGGCACCGTGCAGGCGGATATTTTGAAAGAGGACCAGGCCCAGAACACGTGTATCTTCTCGACCGAGTTTGCGCTGCGCCTGATGGGCGACGTGCAGCAGTATTTCATCAACAACGACGTAAGGAATTTTTACTCGGTGTCGATATCAGGCTATCATATTGCTGAAGCCGGTGCGAACCCGATCACACAGTTGGCATTCACTTTGGCGAATGGTTTCACTTACGTGGAATACTACCTGAGCCGTGGAATGGATATCAACGACTTCGCTCCTAACCTGTCGTTCTTCTTCAGCAATGGTGTGGATCCCGAGTACTCTGTTATTGGTCGCGTGGCGCGAAAGATCTGGGCGAAGGCGATGAAGATCAAGTACGGGGCCAACAGCCGGAGCCAGATGATGAAGTACCACATCCAGACATCAGGCCGTTCGCTGCACGCACAGGAGATAGACTTTAACGATATCCGTACAACGCTGCAGGCGCTGTATGCGATCTACGACAACTGTAACTCGTTGCATACTAATGCTTACGACGAAGCGATAACGACGCCCACAGAAGAGTCGGTGCGGAGGGCGATGGCGATCCAGTTGATCATCAACAGGGAGCTTGGGCTAACGAAGAATGAGAATCCCCTGCAGGGTTCTTTCATTATTGAAGAGCTTACCGACCTTGTGGAGGAAGCTATACTCAAAGAGTTCGACAGGATCACTGAACGGGGCGGAGT
>DASRSO010000221.1:0-40806 GCA_035656375.1 Cyclobacteriaceae bacterium
TCGCGAAGACGTGTCAACAGCCTGTCGCGTTTCTTTTGCAGTGCCGCCCGGTTAGTGCCCAGGTTGATCATCGAAGGGTTGTTTGGCAACACAGCCAGCGTCGCCGCTTCAGCCCAGCTCAATTCGTCGGGCTGCCTGCCAAAGTATCGCCAGCACGCAGCTTCAATGCCCACCACATTGCCACCAAAGGGGGCATGCGACGCATACAGCGACAGGATCTCGTCTTTCGAAAATCTTATCTCGAGGCGCGTCGCCAATATCATCTCTATGGTCTTGTTGAAAACCGTGCGCTTCGGATTACCGCGCGCCAGCCGAATAACCTGCATCGACAGCGTGCTTCCTCCACTCACAACCTTACGCTTGTCGATGTTCTGCAACGTTGCACGATACAATGCGCGCGGATCCACGCCAACATGAGAAAAGAATCTCTTGTCTTCGAACATCACTATGGCTTCCCTAAACTTCGCGGGGAGCTTTTCCCTTACAGGAAATCGCCACTGGCCATCTTTCGAGATAGACGCATTCAACAAATTGTTCTCGCGGTCAACAAGGATTGTCGAGTACGGAACCTTGAATAAGGTAGAAGGCAAAGAAAAAAAGTACCATGCTGCTGCCGCAAGAACGGCAACACCCCACAATACTTTCTTTCTCGTTAGTTTCACGGGTTCAGGTCTCTGACAACTTCCACGTCCTTACCCTTCACACGTGCATAGATGTTCTTGTCATACATCGCCTCGCAACTCACACCCGGCAAATAATACGTTCCGCCATAGGTTGCTGTCAACAGCACACGGAATGTTTTTCTCTGGCCTGGATTGATGTCGAAGTATGTATAAACACGGTCGTCACGAATATCCTGGTAGGTCGGCTTATCGCCGCTCAGCCTGTTCTCTGCTTCATCGAGGCGCAGGTTGTTGATCTCCCATCCCGACGGGAACACCTGGTTGATCGCCATGTTCTTGTAAGCTCCACGAAGACCGGCGTTGCTCACCGATACACTGGCAATAAACTGGGTGCCCTGTTCGAGCTTCGCAGGATCGATGTTGTTGCCGTCCATATCCATGTAGCTTACGTTGATGTCGAGGTTACTCGACGCGTCCGTTTCTGCTCCACGCGCCGGTGTACCCTGTGTGATCACACGAACGAACAACGGGCCCTTGCTTCCATTCACCACTTTAATAGAATTCTGCTTCGCCGTCTCGTTGTCGAGCTCTACTTGCGAAAGTGTAAGTTTTGTAGATGCGTTTGTCTCTTTGCCATCATACGTCCATGTGAACTTCAACTCCCCTTCGGGCTGACGTCCCGCAAATGCACCAATTGCTTTCAGACACCATGCTGTGGATTGCGTGCTCATCCAGTAACTCTGGTTACTCAGTTGTTCCGATAACTTTTTCACGAGCTCGAATGCTTTCGGCTGTTCTTCCATCAATACAAGCGCTTCGAGAATGATCGCCTCGTCGCGGACATCGGACCCATACGAATATGCCATCTCGTTATACGGCTTGACCAAAATGGGCAACTTAGCCACGAGATTCTTCGCAGCTTCGGGTTGCCCCGCTTTCACGTACGATGAAGCAAGCATCCACACCGCCTGCATCGGCAGATTGCCTTGTTCCCTCAAGCGGTTCATTGAACCCAGGTCGGCATCACCCGCAAGGGCAAGCGTATAAAGTCTGTATGCCTGTATCAACTCGCTGCTGTATTGCTCATGATGTTTTCGCCATGAGGTCACTTTGTTCTTCTGGAACTTCTTCCACTTACGGATCATATCGTTCGGCACGAAGTACCCCTTCTTCTCTGCTTCGACCAGGAAATGACCGGCATAAGTTGTTCCCCAGCTATCGGAGTCTTCCCCGCCAGGCCAGTAAGCAAATCCTCCATCGGGGCGCTGGAACAATTTCAGGCGTTCGATGCCGGCTTTCACGTTGCGTTGTACCATTGCCTTTTCGGCAGCACTCTGCTCCTTCACAAGATCGAGATACAATTGCGGGAACACCGACGACGTAGTCTGTTCGATGCAACCGTACGGATACTGTAACAAATATTTCAATCGCTGGCCGAGGTTGATCGGGGGAAGCGACGACACCTCGAGTGTTGCGCTGTTGGTTCCTGCGATACCATCCCTGGCAACCGTACCGGTCCACGTCTTTCCAGCTTCGACAATCGCAGCATTCACTTTTGTCACCGGGACATTGGGGTTACGAACTTCGATCTCGATCACATCCGTGGACGAATAACTTCCCGACGTCGCAGTCACTTCAACCTTCGCAATACCAGTCTCGCTCTTCACGGCCATGTCGAAGTCCACCGTAAGGTCGGAGCTGTTCATCGTCACGCTCTGCGAATTGCCCGACATCGTTACGGGACCCGACACCTTCACGTCGATCTTCACGTTCTTGATCGACGGATCCATGGTGAATAACGTGACGGGAAGTTTCAGTTTTTCTTCGGGACCCAGTACACGCGGCAAGGTCGCAAGCACCATCAATGGCTTGCGTACAGGCGTTGCTTTCTCGGCGCTTCCGTAAGCACTTTCGTAGCCGGCAACGAGCATCGTCTTCACGGAGCCGATGTATTGGGGCATGATGAACGTATGCTCATTGGTTCCACTGTTGAGTGTAATTGGTCCGAAGAATTTCACAACAGGCTTAAACCTGTTTGCCTTCGGGTCGTCTTCTTTACTCTCGCCTTCGCCATCACCACCAATCGCGAGCAGTCGCTCGATCTTTCCGCCGAATGCTCCCATCACCTGGTCATAAAGGTCCCATGTCTTCACGCCCAATGCTTCGCGTGCATAGAAACGATTCCATAACTGCGGTGTCTTGAAGCGGGTGAGATCGAGCAGACCCTCATCGACCATCGCGAGTGTGTAGGTCATTTTCTTTCCATTCTTCTCACGAACCTTGATGGTAACTTCCTTACCCGGCTCCAGCACGTCAGGCATTTCGATCTCGGGATTCAGACGTGTTCCCGGATCTTCCACCATTACGGGTATCACACCGTAAAGACGGATCGGCCGGTTGTTCTTCATCTGGCCGTGCGCTTGCAACAAAGTCACATGCACAAAAACATTCGGAGCCATCGATGGCTCGATCCTGAATGAGAATGGATTGTCGCCTGCTTTCGTTTCGAGCCAGAATGTGTTCACTACCTGGCTGCCATTCTCTATGCTTATCAATGCCCGGCCGCCGTCGCTACCGGGAATTACAATGTTTGCCTGTTCGCCAACGTTGTACGATCCTTTGTCGGACGCAAAATTGAGCATGCTTGCTCCATCGCCTTCATTCCTTGCACGGCCAGCCCAACCCGGCCAGTCGATGTAAACGATCTTCGCCGTACTATGATTGGAAACAGGATCATACGCCCTTACTAAATATCTTCCCCACGCGGGATACTTTATTTTGAATGTCCACGCTCCACGACCATCCACGGTACGGATGGTTCCCGTTGCAACGGGATTTGCATCGGTGCCCGACATGTAGTTTGCATTCCCGTTAGCCGACTGGTCCCACCACCACGCCCAGCTCAACTGGTGTATCGACATCTCGATGCCGTTGCGTGAAAGTGGCTTGCCATCGGGGTCAACTGTAACAACATCGACGCGGTGTGTGGTGTCGGTGAGTAGCATTCCACGGGCCTCGTCGCCTTTCGGCAAACGAATACCGGTGAATGATTGATAAGGATAGAAAGGAATTGAGAAACGATCGATGCTAAAGTTGCCGCTCTCTTCGAATGCTTTACCGCGGAACACTGCGTTGAGTACGCCTGGAGGGGTGCCTTCCATCTGGATCGCTGCGTTGACGCGTGCATGTCCTTCAGAGTCGGTCTGTCCTTCGAAAACCTTCTGAGATTCAGCATAAAAACTGCGAGTAGGATCTTCGAAGGTGTACTCTTCATACTTGGGGAATTTGGTCTGACCCTTTTCGAGTGTTACTTCAAATTCTGCCGTGAGATTTTTTCCGGGGGCGCCGTGCAGCCAGTTTACCTGCAGGTCGCCGGAAACATTGTTATCGCCAACTGTAAGTTTATCGACGCCAAAATCAAGATTGATCTTGAGGCGATTCGGTTTAACCGTTTCGATCTTTATCGGCTGGGTGAATTCTGTGCCGCCCACTTTCACACGGCCAAGCCAATTGCCCGTCGGTGCATCCGATGAAGTTGCTGTAGCAAAATTATAGAAGCCGTTCTCGCCGGTCGATCGTACCAGCCTGTTCACGATCTGACCTTGTGGATTCTGAAGCTCGAACACAACGGGGTGATTGGCCGGCAGCACTTTCATCTTGTCTTCGAGAACGAACGACAAATACAATGAGTCACCGGGGCGCCATACACCACGCTCTCCGTAAAGAATTCCTTTCAATCCTTCGTTGACTCTCTCGCCACCGACGTCGAAGTTACTGAGTGAAAGCGATTCACCATCGTACATCCGCAGGTAGCCGCGCTGGTTTCCACTCCTGGCGACGACTGCAAACGGCAATTGCCTTGATGAGATCATCACTTTCCCATCGCTGCCAGTCGAAGCGCTGCCGATCACCTGTTGCTGGAAGTCGTACAGGTCGACTTGCACACCCGCTATCGGAGCTGTAGTCTTAAGATCGTTCACAACAACAACCGTGTTGCCACCACCTCCGCGCTTCGCAATTATGCCGAGGTCGCTTGCCATCACGTTGCGTGAAATACGTTTGTCTACGTAGTATGAATTCGTGCAGGGATTGTCGCGCTCTTCCCAGTTGTAATCATCACCGTAGTAATAATCTTCATACGAGTCCCAGTAGCTGTCTTCAGGTTGGCTATCCCAGTTCTGGTCTTCGAAAGGACTTTCGGTGATCGCTTCATCTCCACCGCCTTCGCAGGCAAAGGATGCATACGCGCGCTTGAAATTTATCGTAACCTGGTAGATGGCACCGGGCTCTGCGTTGATGAACGTCGAGAGATCGATCGAGAAACGGTTCCAGCGACCAAGGTCGGTTACACCGGAATTTTCGAGCGACACCATTCTCTTCACGATCGGCTTACCCACACGACGCAACTCCTGGTTGCCGTCGAGCGTGTTCACCTGCAAGAACTGGAGCACGTTGGTCTCGAATATCTTCACGATCTTAACCTCCACCGCTTTCAGGTTTACAGCTTCGAACGGAAGCACGAGTCCTTCGCCGTTTGGAAGGATATTCCCGTTGCCCGTAAATCTTACGGCAGGGTTCAGTTGTTCAAACGCCAGGTCGAACGTCGACTCTTCTGCCATCCTGTAGTTGAGCACATTCCGAATGCCTGCCCTGATCTCGAGTGTACGCGAACCGGTTTGCCTTACGGGAGGATAGACGCGGATCTCGTTGTCTTTTATTTCGAAGTCCAGGTCGGGGAGTTCAGTGAGTGCCACGAGGCCTTCAAGATTCTGCGTTTCATTCAATGGGTCCGAGAACTGAACGATCACAGTTTGCGTGCTCCCCTGTTCCACCCATGCCTTCGTTACTTTAAAATCGCCGAGCGCCGGTATCTCGACCGTTTCGGCAGCGCCCTGGTCGATACCCAATGGCTGGCCGGAAGCTTTAAGATCGACGGTACTCGCTGTTTCTTTTCGTGCTACGTCCTCCACCACGAAAGAGTGTTGTTTTCCTTCTGACGCGTGGGTCCACGTCACCTTTAACGAGTTGCCCTCCTGTTCTGCGCTCAGCATTTTTTCGACGTCTGCGTTTTCCGCGAAGTCCGCTGTCGTCAGTGTGCCTTCGATCATTTGTCGTTTGAGCTCGGTCTTCACGTATGGTTTGAAGTTCACGACACTGATCTCGAAGTTTTGAGGGATAACCTGGAATGAATATTCGAAGCTCCGAAGGTCGGACGGTACTCCGTCGATCACTTTCGCGAGCGAGAACTGCACTTCGTATACTTGCCCCGATCGGAGCCTTGTGTCTGGCCGGAACTCGATGGTGCGGCTGTCGAGCCAGTTTGCTTCACCAGCAATGCTTGGGCTGAAAGAAAACACCTTGGTGACGGTAGAGTCGGAAGCGTCTTTCGCAAGCACGATGCGGATCGCCGACCCGGAATTCACGATGCCCGCGGTGTATGATGAAATGTATTCGCCGAAGGCGGGATTGATCGCAACCGTTGCGGGGTCTTTGCTGCTTGCCCGTTGAATGTAGAAGATCGCGGCGACAAGGAGGACGGCGGCGACAGCGAGGCCGACTTTTTTCCAGGAAGACATCATAGGTTAAGGGTGGTGTAATTGGATGGACAATTTAGCAACATTTACGCAGCCCTCGCACGGGATTTGTGCTACAGCGCCCCGTTCCCGCAAAAGAATTACTGGCCAGGCGTGTACCGGGCGTGCTATTCGGCACGTTATGTGTTGTTGAAGTTTGAGAAAGACTAACACCCTTGTCTAAATTCGCAATCCTGTTATTAGGGATTTCATTAATGACTCCCGACGGTTTCAAAGAACAACAACTATTATTCGATAGGGTGAAGACTGCCTACAACGAGAAAGAGACGGTTGTAAAAGACCTTCTCGGGAAACAAGGCATTGGCGACCGCTACGAAATATTTCTCAGGGCATTCAAAAGAGAACGCACGCTTGAAGTATGGGTAAAAGGGAAAGACACGCCAGAGTATAAACTACTAATCACCTACCCTTTCTGCACATCGTCGGGCGAGCTTGGTCCCAAACGCAGGGAGGGAGACCTGCAGATACCGGAAGGCGTTTACAAGATCAATCACTTTAATCCATACAGTAATTTCTATTTGTCGCTCGGTGTAAATTATCCGAACGCGTCAGACAGGATACTTGGTGACAAGGAACGTCCCGGGGGAGCGATCTACATTCACGGTAATTGTGTTAGCATCGGGTGCATACCGATTACCGATGAGAAGATAAAGGAGCTGTATATCCTGGCGGTGGAGTCGCGGAATGCGGGGCAGGCGGAGATCCCGGTGCATATTTTTCCGGGAAAAGAGATTAAAGAGCTAATAGTGGAGTTTCCCGAACACGGGGCGTTTTGGAGAAACCTTCAAATTGTGTATGAAGATTTTGAGCAAACAAAAAAACTCCGGACCGCTTTTGTACGTGCGTCCGGAGAATATCATTTTTAATACAAACAGAAGAACAGATGATTACATGAATGTAGAACCGCAGAAGTGGTTGCTATCCTGTCGAAGCCAGAAAAGTTTTCGATTGGACTGCGGCCACCTCTGCGGTTCGAAGTTTATTTGCTCGTCTGTTCCGCGGTTTGTGCCTCTTTATTCATCACCTTGGTTTGCACCTGGATCGATTCGTGGTGTATGAGACGAAGAACATCTCTCGTAAACCCTTCATCAAGCCCCATTGCAACTCCCATGATCACTCTCGACTTAATGATCTCTTCCCAACGATTCACCTGGAGAATGGTCACGTTGTTCTCTTTCTTGTACTGACCGATCTTTTCAGAGATCTTCATACGCGACGCGAGCTTCTGGAATATTTCGTCATCGAGGCTGTCGATCTGGTCGCGAAGAACGCTGAGTGTATCCTTGAACTGCTTGTTCTCAGAAGAAACTTTACGAACCACGAGACCGTCGATGATCTTGCCGAGTGTTGCCGGGGTAACCTGCTGCTTCGCATCGCTCCATGCCGCATCGGGATTGATATGACTCTCGATCATAAGACCCGACATATCGAGGTCGAGCGCTTTTTGCGATACCATTGCGATCAGGTTGCGGTCACCTGAAATGTGACTCGGGTCGCAGATGATCTCGAGTTCGGGAACACGTGTCTTTAACTCGATCGACATATCCCACATGGGAGCATTGCGGAACGGCCCTTTATCGAACGACGAGAAGCCGCGGTGGATGGCTGCCATCCTGGTAATACCAGCACGGTTCAGTCGTTCAAGCGCCCCGATCCAAAGTTCGAGGTCGGGATTCACGGGGTTCTTCACCATCACGGGGATGTCGACACCTTTCAGCGCGTCGGCAACTTCCTGTACAGAGAAAGGATTCACGGTAGTGCGGGCACCAACCCAAAGAATATCGACACCTGCTTTCAAACATGCTTCCACGTGAGCAGCGGTAGCTACTTCGGTTGTTACGGGCAAACCGGTTTCTTTCTTTGCCTGGATGAGCCACTTCAGACCTTCTTCACCAGCACCTTCGTACTGGCCAGGTCTTGTGCGTGGCTTCCAGATACCTGCACGAAGTGCGTGTACCTTGCCGGTTGCGGCAATCTGTTTGGCGGTGCTTACCATTTGCGCTTCCGTTTCAGCGCTGCAGGGTCCGCTGATGATCAATGGCTTCTCGATGCCGAGCCAGCTTGTGATCGATTGAAGTTGGAGTCCTTTCTTTGTCATATTAGTTGGTAATTGGATACTGGTTATTGGATATTGGTTATTTCTTATCAAGTACTCTTCTGATATCGTTTGCCTTTGCCATAATCTTATATATCTCCTTTGTGTCTTTCTTCATTAAATGATACTGGAACTTCTGCAGGTGCATAATGTACTCTTGCAGCGCCTGGCTTAGATATTCCATATTTTGTTCGAAGATTGGCGCCCACATGTCGGGCGAACTCTTTGCAAGACGAACAGTTGATGCGAAACCGCTGCCCGCAAGAGAGAATATTTGTTTCTCGTCTTTCTCGATGTCGAGTACGGTATGACCAAGCAAAAATGCGCTCACGTGCGAAAGGTGCGACACATACGCAACGTGACGATCATGTTCGTCGGGTTCCATGTAAATAGTCTTCATGCCCAGGGCACCGAAAAGCTTTTCAGCAACAGCGAGCGACTTCTCGGAAGAACGTTCGCGTTCGCAGATAATGTTCGTCTTGCCGGCAAATAATCCCGCGAAAGCGGCAGTAGGGCCGGAATTTTCGGTACCAGCGAGCGGGTGCGCGGCAACAAACTGTTTGCGGCGCGGATGTCCCGATGCTACACGACAAATGTGACCTTTGGTAGAACCTGCGTCGATCACAACAGCATTGTCGCTGATGGTATCGAGTATTGAAGGTAGAAGGGCACCGAGTGTGTTTACGGGTATAGCGAGTATCACCAGGTCGGCAATCTCGAGTGCTTTGTTTTCAGGCAACACACGGTCGACAAGTCCAAGGCTCTGCGCTTCCTGGATGTGCTTCGAGTGGATGTCGACACCGACGAGCTCGCTGGCAATACCGGCCTTCCGGATGTCGAGCGCCATCGATCCGCCAATAAGCCCCAAACCGATTATTGTTACTTTCATTTTATAAAGGGTTTGAGACGGGCATGAGCCTCTTTTAATTTTTCGACAGGAGCACAAAGTGAGATTCGAATGTGACGGCCTCCGGCCGGCCCAAAAATGAACCCTGGAGTTATGAATACTTTTGTACTGTACAGTATTTCATCGATCCACTTCTCAATATCCGAAACGGAAGAAGGCGCTTTCGCCCACACAAATAATCCCGATTGCTCTTTTGAATACGAACATCCAAGCAGGTCGAGTATTTGTTCTGCGACTACTTTCCGTTCGGCGTATACTTTGTTCACAGATTCGAACCACGTCTTGTCGGCATTCAAGGCTTCGATAGCTGCTTGCTGAAGACCAAGGAACATACCTGAATCCATATTGCTTTTTACGCGCAACACAGCATCGATGTAGTCGGCGCGACCGGCAACCCAGCCAATACGCCAGCCGGCCATGTTGTGTGATTTGCTGAGCGAGTTGAGCTCGAGTGCAACTTCGAATGCATTCGGAGCAGCGAGAATACTCTGGGGATCGTTATTGAGTATCAGGCTGTAGGGATTATCGTTAACGATAATGAATTTCTTTTCGCGGGCGAGATCGACCAGTTGCTTCAGCTCTTCTTTCGAAGCCGTTGTGCCTGTGGGCATGTGAGGGTAATTCACCCACATGATCTTCACTTTCGAAAGATCTTTTGATCGCAGCTCGTTCACGTTGACCGGCATGGAGTAGGTATTCACCTTTGCGCCAACAAGTTTTGCGACGCTACCGTATGTCGGATAACCGGGATCGGGGATCAGCACCTCGTCACCTTCATCAACAAATGCCATCATGATGTGCATGATACCTTCCTTCGATCCCATCAGCGGGAGGATCATCGTTTCGGTGTCGAGCCTGGTTCCGTATGTTCTTTCGCTGAATGCAGCAATCGCCTGGCGCAACGCAGGAACACCTTTGTAGTTCTGGTAGCCGTGACTTCCCGGTTTCTTTGCGGATTCAACTAACGCATTGATCGAATTTGCCGACGGCATCTGGTCGGGACTGCCAATACCTAAATTAATGACTGGCAATTCAGGCGTATCGAGCTTACGCACCTCAGCCAGCTTCTTGCTGAAGTAGTACTCTTCCACGTTCTGGATCCTTTTAGCGAAAGCTATCATTTGTATTCGATCTTGCCTTTTTTGTATTCACCTAAAACATTCAGGTTTCTCACCTGTCGCATTACACCACGCATAGCGATGTCGTATTTCTTGCGGCTCTTCCATTCGAGGTCTACGTGTATCGAGTACTCGCTTGGTTTCCCAATAACCGGTATCGACTGGATCTTTAATAAGTTAATGCTGTTGGCCTTGAAGGTCATCAAAGCTTCTGCGAGACTTCCTACTTCATTTGCTACTTCGAAGCTTATCGACGCCTTGTTGCTGTCGGTCGGGGAACCGTTGTGGCGACTGAGGATGAGGAAACGGGTAAAGTTCTTTTTATGAGTCTCTATTCTCTTCTCTACGATCTCGAGCCCATATCTCTTTGCAGCGAATTCATTGGCGATAGCGGCAACGTTCTTGAGTTTCTTTTCGGCCACACGTTTTGCTGACAGTGCGGTGTCGTCGCTCTCGCGGATCTCGACGCCATTCAGGCGCTGCAAGTAGTCGCTGCACTGGCGGATGGCCATTGGGTGCGACTCGATGGTCTTTATTTGTTCGAGCTTCGTGCCAGGCAATGCAAGCAAATGCATGTGTATCGGGAGGTAAACTTCGCCGATGATGTTGAAATGAAACTCCTGTAAGAGGAAGTAGTTCGGCAGGATACTGCCCGCAATAGAATTTTCGATAGCCATTACGGCGTAGTCGGCACGACTGTTCTTCAGCGCTTCGCACAGGTCGAAGAATGTAAGGCACTCAACCGTTTCAATCGACTGGCCAAAATGCGTGAAGGCCGCTACTTCGTGAAAGCTGCTGGCTATTCCCTGGATTGCAATCTTTAACTTCTTCCTTTTCATCAGTTACCACAAAAAAAATCCCCCCGATTTTTCGGGGGGACTTTCTGAATTTTTCTGTTGTTATTTTTTAATCAACATACCGATTCTTTGATCCCCCCTGGGACGCAAAAAAATAATAGTAAAAGTAAAATCGGTTGTTGGACATGAGTCTCCTATTCGGGCAGCTAAGAACGCCTAAAAAATGATATTGACCAAACACCCTGTCAAACTTTGTGAAAAAATATGCGCTAACTAGTGTTAGTCCGGGCTATCTTTACCCCATTATACCACCTTATGAGAACGTTATTCTATACTCTATCGATTGCAGTGCTGCTCGTTGCCTGCGGCCCCGACGAGAACACTATATTATATAACCAGGTGATGGACATCCACGATGAGGTGATGCCGAAGATGGAAGAGCTTTATAACAAGAAGAAGGAACTGCAGGCAAAGTTGAAGGAAGATTCGACCGTCGCAGGCGTTAATGAAAAGATCGCAGAAATAGATGCGGCCGATAAGCTGATGATGGATTGGATGCATTCGTTTAATCCTCCTGAAAAAGGAGCGGATAAGGACCAGGCCAAAGCCTATCTCGAAGGTGAATTGGTAAAGGTTAAGGCTGTCCGCGAAGCAATTCTCACAGCCCTTAAATAACAAATAAGATTAATTGGCGTGGCGGAGGTTATACCTTATCGCCCGCCAGTATTCTCCCCCATATCCTACAAATATCTCCGCCCCCGCGGGAATATTGCGGGTGGCTACTATGTAGCATCTGCCCTTTTCGATCTCGTATTCCGCATTGTTGACCACCCCGGGCTTACGCACAATGCCCCTGGCGTCATTGGCAAAATGCGCCACACCCTCGGGCGACTGCCATGCATCGATCACATGCTGATTGCTGAACCAGAACACGTAGCCATTATGCTCGTCGGGCAATGCCTGGGCTTGTTTCCAGGTCATGGCTTTACCCTTGTACTCGGTGATACGCGTGCCTTTGGGCACTAACACTTTTGTGAAAAGGCCCTTGCCTGTACCTGGCAGGGTAGAATCTTTTACCTCTAAATGATCGTCCAACAGCTCCATTGCGGCGCGAATAAAGCCGAAATCACGCCAAAATCAAACACTGTTAATTAGTCTATAAATTCTATAGACATTATTGGTAAATTCGGAAATCATAATACCTTTGCTTCCCTCATGAATATCAAATCAATCATTCGCCCACTGCTCTTTATTGTAGGGCTCCTGGCATTGTCGTCGTTCCTTGAAGCGCGCGCACAAGGCACATCGGTTGTACGGATAACCGGCGTTCGCTTCGCCTATCCTCTTGTTGAACACTGGATCGATCAGTACAGTAAAGTAAATCCCAACGTACAGGTGGTAGTGGAATGGCGGGGTGCAAGCGACCCATCACAATATGATATTCTTGTAGAGGGCTACGAGCAACCTGAGGAGATCAGGAAGACACGCGAGTATTTCAACATCGGCCGGTATGCGATCCTGCCCGTAGCCAACAGCATGTCGGCTTTCGCAAGAACATACGCCGTAAAGGGATTCAACACACAACTTTTCAAGCAGGTATTCTTCCACGACATATTTGCAGATAAAGACAGGGAACTGAAGATCAATGAGCCTTTCACAACTTATACACGCCTTCAAAAGGCCGGTGCGCCGATCGTATTCGCTAACTATTTCAAGTACGAACAGAAAGACATCAAAGGAAAAGGAATTGCAGGATCCGATGAACATCTCCTGAAAGCAGTGCTTCGTGATACAACGGGCGTTACATTCCTTTCAACACCAGTCATCTATGCAAATCCCCAGGGGGTTGCCGGTCTTACCGTGATCCCGGTAGACCTCAATGGCAATGACCGCGTAAGCAACGACGAAAAATTTTATAACGACAGGGCAAGTGTGATCGAACACCTGACCAATGAAAAAGACATCCGGAATGTGCCTATAGAGTACATCCATTTTTCTGTTGACAAAAAGACAGCAACCCCGGAGGCGATCGCCTTCATACACTGGGTGGTCGACAACAGGTTGAATGATCTTAAGGATTTCGGATTTCTCCTCCCAACTACAACCCCAAAACAATGATTAAACTTTTACAATTAATTGCGCTGATACTGTTCGTCGGCGGGCCCGTCTATGCTCAAGATGCAATTAAAGGAGTAGTGAAAGATTCTGATGGCGCAACGGTGGTCGGCGCTACCGTACAACTCCAGGGCACAACGACCTATTCGGTAACAGATGCAAACGGTCAATTCACTCTCGCAGCACCAAAGCAATTCCCGGTAACGGTTCGTGTTAGCTCCGTAGGTTTCAAACCCCAGGAAGTCGAGATCTTCGAACTAGACGGTGAAGAGCTGGAGATCACAGTGATCGCCGACAACCTTTTATCTGAAGTTGTGGTAACCTCGCGCCGTCGCGAAGAAACCGCGCAAGAAGTTCCGATCGCGATCTCTGTGCTCGGTGGTCCGCAAGTGGAAGCCGCAGGTGCATTCAACGTGAACCGCGTGAAAGAGCTTATCCCCTCTGTTCAATTATACTCTTCGAATCCCCGTAACACAGGTATCAACATTCGTGGTATCGGATCTCCGTTTGGATTGACCAACGACGGTCTCGATCCCGGTGTGGGATTCTATGTAGATGGTGTGTACTACGCCCGCCCCGCTGCAACTACATTCGACTTCATCGACATTCAGCAGATCGAAGTTCTTCGCGGTCCGCAAGGAACATTGTTCGGGAAAAATACAACCGCCGGTGCATTCAATATCACTACACGTAAAGCAAGCTTCAAGCCGGGTGCCGACTTCGAATTAAGCTACGGTAACTACGGCTACGTACAAGCAAAGGCTTCCGTAACAGGACCTCTTTCAAAAACCCTTGCAGCACGCGTATCATTCTCAGGCACGCAACGCGACGGTACGATCGAAAATGTAAGAACCGGTCAATACGTAAATGATATCAATAACATTGGCGCCCGCGCGCAACTTCTCTGGAAACCGACAAGCAAGCTTGGTGTTAACCTGACATGGGATGCATCGGTTCAAAAACCAAACGGTTATGCACAGGTTGTTGCAGGCGTTGTTACAACAAAGCGTCCCGCCTATCGTCAGTTTAATGCAATCATTTCCGACCTCGGTTATAAACTCCCCAGCGAGAATGCATTCGATCGCCAGATCGATCACGATACTCCGTGGAGATCAGGCAACGATCAAAATGGTTTCTCACTCAATCTCGATTACAAGATCGGCAACGGAACACTCACAGCTACCAGCGCATGGCGCAACTGGATCTGGAGACCTTCGAACGACCGCGACTTCACCGGCCTGCAGGCTCTCGCGAAATCACAAAACCCGGCCGAGCACGAACAATGGTCGCAAGAGGTTAGATACTCCGGCCAGTTGTCGGACAAACTCAGTGGCGTTGTTGGTTTGTTCTACATGAACCAGGAAGTTAAGATCCACGGCACAGAAGAATCTGGAAACGCACAGTGGCGTTTCTCGCAGAGCTCAACCAGCGCACTGTGGAGAACACCCGGACTTTTCGAGGGTTACGGGATCGCGACAGAAGCGTCGATCAAGTCGACCAGCGCGGCAGCATTTGCCAATATCGATTGGGAGATCGTAGATGGACTTCACTTTCAACCCGGCATCCGTTACAACTACGACAAGAAAGACGCGGTGTACGATCGCGTAGCATACGGCGGTCTTCAGACTACAGACCCTGCATTGCTTGCACTCAAGAATGGTGTGTACAGCAGTCAGTCGTATGCATCTGGTGCCGACGAAACAAATTTTACTTACAATCTAACCGTAGCATACAGGGCAAACCAACGCATCAATGGCTTTGCATCTTACTCAACAAGTTATAAGCCTGTTGGTGTTAACGTGGCCGGCCTGCCTACCATCAATAACCAACCTGCTACCGACCTTGCTGTTATCAAACCGGAATACGTGAAGCACATCGAAGTTGGTGTGAAGACCACACCCGTCGATAACTTCAATGTTAACCTTACATTCCACAACACCGACATCGACGACTACCAGACCAACGTACAATCGCCTGAGTTAGGTGTGAACCGCGGCTACATCGCGAATGCAGAAAAAGTAAATGTAAAAGGTCTCGAGCTCGACGCGAATCTCCAGGCGGGCAGTCATTTTTCATTCTATGGATCGGCTGCCTACACCGATGGCAAGTATGTGACATTCACAAACGCACCTCTGCCTTTGGAAGAAACCGGCTTAACAGTCGACGGTGTGCAGGTGGCGTTCAAAGACGTCTCTGGTGAAAGGCTACCGGGTATCTCCAGGTGGGCTACGTCGATTGGTGGTGAATTCACGGCAAACGCAAACTTCCTTCGTCAGTCGGGAAAATTCTTTATCGCATTCGACACATACTACCGGTCCGAATTTTCTTCGAGCCCGTCGCCTTCAGAGTACCTGAACATCGATGGCTACGTGCTGGTGAACGGCAGGCTTGGTTTCAGGGTCGGTCAGGGCACGTCGATCTCGGTCTGGTCGCGCAACCTGGCCAACAAAAATTACTACGAACAATTGCTGGTAGCGGGGGGTAACGCAGGGCAGTATGCCGGGGTACTTGGCGACCCAAGAACCTACGGTATAACGCTGAAACACAGCTTTTAACAAGATTTTTGCCAATAATCTACTAATTCGATAGAGTTATGTGGCATTAAAGTATTACTTTCGCGGGATGAGGGAACGAGTATTGAAGCTTTTCAGGCGTAATCCAGAGGTAGTAACCGGTAACCTTGAGTACAATAAGTACTCCCTGTTGCTGCCGCTCGGGATCCTGGTGGGTGTACTCGTTCTCTTTTTCGTGTTACAGTACTTCCCGGTGTATGACGGCCGGAGCATAACATTTGGAGAGCTTCTCGCCTCTCCTTTTTTTATCGCGATGCTTGGTGGTTTTGTTGCACAGATGATCGATGGAGCACTTGGGATGGCATATGGCGTGAGCGCGACTACAATTCTAACGTCACTAGGACTGAGCCAGGCGGCGACGTCGGCGAGTGTGCATACTGCAGAGATCTTTACAAGCGGAGTGTCGGGTTGGTTTCACCTGCGTTTTGGCAATGTCAATAAGAAGCTTGTAAAAACATTGGTAATACCTGGTGTGATCGGCGCTGTGCTTGGGGCATATGTGCTGTCGTCACTTTCGGAATACAGCAATTACATCAAGCCGATCGTTGCGGTTTACACTTTTTACCTCGGATTGAAGATCATTCTTAAAGTTTTCGTGAACTATACCACCAGGAAGCCGATCAAACGTATTGGTGCGTTGGCAACCGTGGGTGGTTTCCTGGATTCGATTGGTGGTGGTGGCTGGGGACCGATCGTGAGCTCGACGTTGATCTCGCGTGGTCGCAACCCGGTGTACACGATCGGGTCGGTGAATCTCACAGAATTTTTTGTTTCGCTGGCAAGCGCATTTACATTCTCGCTCTTCCTCAATATTCAAACTTACTGGCAGGTGATACTCGGATTGATCCTCGGTGGTGTTGCTGCAGCACCTTTCGCCGCCATATTGCCAAAAAAGCTTCCTGTGAAGAAGCTTTTCTTTTTAGTCGGTGCGATCGTGATTATTCTAAGTATCAGGAACTTCGTTACGAGTATCTGGTAACGATCAGGGTTTTCTCAAATACACAGTTCCAAACTGCGACTCAATAAAATACGACTGGCCTTTTCCCGGGTGAGCTGTTATCTCTGTCCACTTCGGGCCTCCTCCTCTTTTTCCCCTGTCCATCGGGTGTTCATCGAACTTAACATCGAGGTTGCTTAATATTTCTCCGTGCTTCGTGCGCACAACAAGCTCGCCGATAGTTGGAGGCACAGTTGCATCCACCTTTCCGTGCTTTGCTGTAACTCGCAGTGGCGCGTCGAACTGTTTGAATTCAATAGTACCAAACTTTGCATCTACCGACGTCTTGAAATTTTTGGGTACGAACACCTGGAGGTTCACGCTTATCAAAACACCGCTCGACATGTATGAGTAATTACGTCCATTCTCTTCAAGGAACTTTTGCACTTCCGGGTCGTTGAAATCCTTCGCCTTAAAGTGATATTCCTGTTCTCCTTTCTTGATCGTGATGTGGCGTGGAAGATTCTCCTTGTCTTTAATGAGGGAGTTGATCCTCAACAGTCCGCCGTCGTTCGAAGATCGAAGCTCGAATGCGGAATCGTTCTCCCCGTTGTTGATGCTCACCGTTCCTTTTATCAGAACTTCGTTCTTGTCCCAGGTCTGGATGTTCACATCGGGATGATCGAATTCCAGTGAAAGCTCTTTGGCTGCTTGTATCGGGAAACTTTTTTCGACTGGGGTTTGGGCGAGGGCAGAAAGCCCACTGGCAAGGATGAGTAATGTTATAAGTTTGGTTTTCATGCGCGGTTTCTTTGTTGGGAGTCAGGAGCCAGAATTAAGGAGTAAGGAGTTAGATTTCGAAGATTGACGTGCGATCAATCGGGTCTGGACTCTCCTTACTCCTTAATTCTTACTTCTTACTCCTTAATTCTTACTCCTTATTTCACTTCTTCCTCAAATACAGGTTCCCATGCGATGTATTCAGCGTCACATCAATCCCACCGCCATTCACTTTACCTTCCACCTTGCTCGAACCATATTTCACCCATTCGCCATTCTTGGGCACTTCGAGTTTCAGGGCCGGGTCGACGAAGATCTCGCCATGTCCAGCGCTCATCGAGATGTTTGCCTTTGTGGCTGCGGGAAGAGCGAGGTCGACCAGTCCGTGCGTGGATGAGAGGTAGATCGGTCCCTTCACGTTATCGTTCATCTGGACTTCGACCTCACCATGTGCAGTGCGCACGTTCATCGGACCGGTGACATTATCGAGGCGAATGCTGTTGTGGACAGTTGATATCTCCACTTCACCCTCGATGTTTTTCAGCTTCACATCGCTTCCGTGGGGCGATGAATGTTTGTATGAGATCACTACGCCTTTCGGTACGAGTATCTTTACGCGGGGTCCATCCATTTTCTTCAACTGGTACACTTCGTAGGTTGTACCGTTCTCGCGAACTGCGAGGCCGATGCCGGTATTGTCTTCGAGGCCGTTTGCACTGATTGCCCTGAGTCCTTTTGCCCGATCATCGCGGTCGCGGGAGCCGTCGAGCGAAGTGAAGACAATCTCGTTACCGGTTGTTCCTTCTATTGTTACGTTGTTGACGTCGTTGATTTCAAGTCGCCCGGTGCTTTTTGCAATTTTGTATTCCTGGGCCGATGTTGCGCCGGCGATCAATAATACCAGCGCTGTGATAGTTAACTTCTTCATTTCTTGTTTAATTTCTTATTTGCTTTTTCTTAGATACACATTACCGTAGGGTGATTCGAACCTGTATTTTGGACCGTTCCCGGGATTGGCTCTCACCAGTATGTGAAAGTCTTCTTCGCGGGCCTGGTCCTTGTTTACTTCCATATCCAGGTTCGAGTAGATATTTCCGTAGTTTGTTTCAGCGATCAGTTCTCCAACATTCTTCTCGATCAATGATGCGTCGACACCGCCGTATGTTGCCTGCACCGAAAGTGGTCCGACGAAATCATGAATCTCGACAAGTCCGTAGGTGCACTCGACGTTCGTCTCCATGTTGCGTGGCACTTTGATCTCGAGGAGAATATCCATGTCGATGCCCATGTTAACGTTGTTGCTCTTTCCGTGCTCTTCCTGGTACTTTCTCCATTCGCTTTTCGATTTGAAGACGATCTTGGTGCCGCCTTCATTGATCGTTACACGTTGGGGGATTCCATCCATATTCTTGATCTCATTCCTGATGTAGATCGTGTTAGAGGATGTTTTGATGTCCAGGTTGAATGCATCGTCGTTCTCGCCACCGTTGATGCTTACCGTACCTGTTACAGACACTTCGTTTTTGTCCCAGGTGCTTATCTTAACCAGCTCGGGGTAATCGAACGACAGCCTGAGTGTTTGTCCTTTCGTAGCGGGCACGGTTTTATCGATCCGTGTTTGCGCTGTTGTTGTAGCAACGATTACGAGGAGCAGTGCGGAGGTAATGATCATTTTCATTTTTTGCGGAGATAAACCTTTCCATAGTTGCAAGTGAGATCCATTGCTACGCCGCCGCCGTTCATCTTTCCACTTACGCGGTCATCAGACGTAGAGCTGAACTCGATCTTGAAGTCGGGATCCACGAGGATCTCGCCGTACGATGTCTCCATTCGAAGGTCGGCTTTCGTTGCAGCGGGAACCGTGAGGTCTACGTACCCGTACACCGACACGATCGAGATATCTTTCACGGTAGATCCGAGCGTTGCTTCGACATGTCCGTATATCGTACGGATGGTGAGCGGGCCGGTGACGTTCTCGAGTTCGACACTATTATATTGTGCCGACACTTCGATCTCGTTCTCCATGTTCCTGAATTCTGCAGTCCCACCGTGTACTCCTTCGTGCTCGAATGATACGATGACTCCTTTTGGAACAAGTATCCGGATGTCGGGCGAGTTGTTCTTCTTGAGATTGTACACGCTGATGACGTCGCCTTTCACTGTTACGTTCAGGCCAAGGCCATTTGTATTGTCTTTAAGGCCGAGGCTGTTGATTGTTGCGAGGCCTTCGGCGCGGGGATCTCTTTCTTTATCGCCATCGCGGGATGTGAAGATGATCTCGTTACCGCTATGGCCTTCGATCCTTGCCCTGCCTACGTGCAGTTCGAGTCGTCCTGTGTTCTTTGCAACTTTAAATTCCTGTGCATGTGCCGCACCAGTCGCAATCAACACTAACATTATCACTACTAACTTTTTCATTTTTTTCGTTTCTTGATTTGTTCTACTCTTTCTACCAGAGAACAATGAAATGGTTACGACAATTTTAAGATTCCTGAGTAAGCTTCATCCTTAACAGGCTTGATCGTGTTGCTGTCTTCGATGATCCTGTTGAGATCATTCAACACACCTTTCTCTTTCATCTTAACCATCAACTGAATTAATGCGATTTGAACAATAGGATCGCTTTGCTTCGCCAACGCTGCGATGAGCTCCTGTTTCACTTTTGGTTCCTGTTGAAACTTACTCAGTGCTTCGAGGGCGGCAAGACGTACGTTCGTGTTCTTGTCTTCATTCATTGTTTTCACAAGGGCACTCACAAAAACGTCGTCGAGCGTCGACATTGTAGTGGTGTTGTTTACTGCCTTCATTCGTGAGCTTGCGGAGATCGGATCGCTCATATTGGTGAGCATTTCCTGGCGCTCCTGTTCCATTCTTGCAATTGTCTCCTGCTGAGCGTTGAACTTATTAACAAAGTAACCGATGCTGATTCCAACCATCACGAGTGCGACAGCTGCAGCGGCGCGGTAGACGGTTGGAGTAAAGAACACTTGTTTTTGTTGTGGGGCGTTCTCTTTGGCAGTTTCTTCTTTAAGCATTTGCTGGAAGTCGCTGAACATCCTGTTGCTTGGATTTAACTCCGAAGAGCGATCCATGGCCGACGTTACCTGCTTTAGTTGCTCATACAACACGCGTACTTCGGGGTCGTTGAGAAGTCCTTTCACTTCCTTACGTTCGGATTCATTCAAACGTCCGTCGATAAAATCGATGAGCAATCCTTCAAGTTTTTCGCGTTCCATAATCAGATCTTTTCCAATTGAAAATAGTGTTCTCTTAATTTCGATATAGCTCTGTGTACTTTCACCTTGATGTTGGCGACGGTTGTCTCCATCATTTCGGCTACTTCTTCATACTTCATATGTTGGAACCGGGTAAGTATGAGAAGCTCTCTTTGTTCTTCGCTGAGCAGCTGCATGGACCGATGCAGTAATTTCTCCTGCTCGTCGATGGTATGGCCGTCGTTTTCGTCGGCCACCCATTCTCCTACTTTTTCGATATCCATATGATCCGCTTTTTTCTTCTTGTTGACCTGGTAGTGGTCGGAGAAGACGTTCCGGGCCACCTGGTAGATCCAGGACTGAAACTTGTGACCGGGTTTGTAGCTGTTCCTGTACCTGATCATTCGGAGGAACACGTTTTGCGTCAGGTCTTCTGCCAGTTCGCGGTCCATGGTCATGCGTGCCAGGAAGTTGAACAGACGCTTGTTATACCGGTCAAATAGCAGGGATGCCTGTTGAAGGTCGCCGTTTCTTACGGCCTCCATGATCTGCTCGTCTGTCATCAGGTCCCTGTTTTTGGTCAAGTTTCGGATTTATTACCGGAACGTGTTGAAATGGTTACAAAGGGAAATTAGGGAAAATTGAGGGTTTTTGGCCAGATGGCGGCTTGAGTAACGGCAGGATGTACTTCTTCATTCAGGCAAAGGAGTTTTCTTCAAGCGTGGCTTGAGGATCGCAACGAGGATACCAAGGCCGCCAAGAACGATCCCACCAATCCCAATATATAGCCTGGCGTTCCCTTGCGCCTCCCCTAACAACAGGGATGTGGGAAGCAGGATGAGCGATCCAACCATGAGGGTCGCGAAGGTAGTCCATTTAATAGCTGTGAATAATTTGTAGGTAAGTTGGAATGGCGCCAGGCCGGGGCCCGCAAGAATGACGATGTAAAAGACGAGCCAAACAAAAAGCAGGAGTACCATCAGCACCCAGAACAATTGCCCAAGCAAGTATGCACCGGAGTCATTATCCACATTGTTGTCGGCAGTTGTTGTAAGCTGGTCTTCAAACCCGACATCTTTCGTGATGACGGAATTCAGAAAGCGACCGGTGGTTTCTTTAAATTCTGTATCATGCAGTTGGCCACAGATGTTAAATTCATACACCACTTTTCGAATAAACACCAAACGTATGTGACATGTATCGGTAGCGACGCCGTACTGCGCTTTTACAAACAACAGCTCATTCTGCGTTTCAAAGTCCGACTGATAAAGATCGACGTTTGCCCGCTTTAACTTTCCCCTTAAGTATCCCTGGTAAAATTCCTTAAGATGTTGCGCATTTGAAATTACGATACTGATGCTGTCGTGAACTGGTAAACGAACGACCTGGAACGTCGTACCGTTGAGATGTAAAGCAGCTTGAGTGTATTGTGGCGTTACTTCGATTTCCGGAAGGGCAGGCATTTGCAACTCCACGCGGTCGTCGACGACATAATTCTGCCACTCCTGACCATTGGCTGTCAACGGGCCAACAAGCACCAATATCAATACGAGGGGGCGGATCATTTCATAAGGAACCTTCCTACAATTAACACAATAAAGATCTCACTAAAAAGAGCTTCAACGGTGACGACGGAGTTGATCATGGGTGTTACGTTGAATGGAACATCCATGCCGCACAGCACCATGAAACTAAAACCAACTCGTTTCATCATCGCCAGTGTACGAAGTGGAATATCGGTGCCGAGACAATCGAGCTGAAGGATGCAAAGGATCTCGTAGAGACTTCCGAAGCTCATGCCGATCATCATGTACATGGCAGCTGCGCCCCACAGTTTAATGGGCAGACCGAGGTCTCTTTTGAAGAACTCGCGAATGGTAAACCAGATGACGAAGCATTCGACGGTGAGCAAGCATGCCTGTATGGTAATGAGCATGATCCGGTAAGGAACTGAAAGTTCCATCGGCCAGAATGGGTTCACGCAGATAAAGCCTGCGATGAATACGCCCATGATGAAAATAAAATTCAGGACTACGATGCGGCGGCTGGTTGTGTAGTTGCGGAGCATGTCCCACAACAAATACGCGTATGCGCCGACGGCCATGAAGAAGAGTGTTTCGGCGAGCTCGAGGTAGAGGCTGAAGTTGAGCCACGTGAAAAGCTCGAGGATGAACAAGGTAATGAGTATGGCAAGTTGTGCGAGGACGATGCGTTTGAAGTCACGTGTCTTCTCGTCGGTAAGCTCTTTGGCTTCGAGGTTTTTTAGGAAGGGCGACATGTGGGAGATAACAGGCGGTGTTCATAAAGTTGGACAAAAAACCTTACAAAAAGCGCAAATAAAATTGTAAGGTTTTCTGGGAGCGGAATTTTTGGTGGTGGGTGAGGTGGGTGGTGATATTTGTGATATGAAAAATAAAACAAACCGCATCTCGAACTGGGTAGCAATTATAACTGTGGGGTTAGTGCTTGTCAGTCATATTTGGACCATTTCATTCACGTTCGGCTCTTTCAAGGAGCAACTTAATGCAACAGACAAAAAAATTGAAGACCTCACCGTTGTCGTAAAAGATCTGATAAAAACTGTAAATGGAATGAAAGAGACCATGGATAAGTCCTTTCCCCTCGTTGACCATCGCGTCGCAGAAACGGAACGCCGGCTCGACAAGCTCGAACCTAAAGTGTCGGCCCTGGAGAAAAAACTACAACCTTAATTCGCCTCCTTCTCCTTCTCCTTCGCCTGTCTCCTGAAATACCCCCTCAACAAAAAGTTATGCTGCAACGCCTCCATATTCTCATCCAGCTTCGCCGACGCCGACTCCGCATTAATTAACGTCTCCTTCAGCTTCGATGCAAACGCCGTATCCGCGAGCAACACGCCTATCGCATTATTATCACCATCCATCTTCCGGATCATATCTTTTAAGTTATTCGAAATAACCTTCGAGTTCTCCCCTACCTCCTTCACATTCGCCAGCGTGTTATCAAACGTCGTCACGTACGTACTGTCATGTATCAACTTCGCAAGCAAACCATCTCCCTGGTTTATGTCATGGATCATGTTCTTGAGATCAGCCGTCGCCCTGTTCGTATTCTGGCTCGCCATCTTCAATGAGTTGATCAATTGACGCAGCTCGGTCGACAGCTCCCCTTCGTGGATCAGCTCCCCAACAATACCCTCTCCCTTATTCAGCTTCGCCGTAATCAGCTTCAGGTCTTCCGTAATAGATTTCGTGTTCACACCTACATCCTTCGCCAGGTTAAACAGCTCCTGTGTATCTGTCGGTGAAAATGAATTGATCGTATCTTCGTCGTTGATGATATGCTGTGCCGTTCCCGGCCTGATCACCACGATCTTGTTGCCCACAAGTCCATCGGAACCTATTGTTGCTGTCGCATCTTCCTTAATGAACTCATTCTGCCTCTCGCGCAACGACAGATCAACGATAACTTTTCCCTCTTCAATAATATGAACGCCCTTCACCATGCCGATCCTCACACCCGAGAGCCAAACGGCATCGCCTTCCTTCAGCCCCTCCACATTCTTGAACACCGCCGACACCGTGAATGTCCTCGAGAACACCGTATTCTGTTTTCCCATGAACAGTATTGCCGTAAAGAATAACACCAGTCCCGCGAGCACGAAGGCGCCAAGCTTAATATTTTGTTTTATCTGATTCGGATCCATAACTCTATAATTAATAATTGAAAAAGGACCGTATTTCAGGCGCGTCCGTCCGCTTTACTTCCTCGAATGTCCCTTCGATCTTTGCCTTGCCATCGAAAAGACCTATCACGCGATCGGAAGTTGTTCGCGCACAGCTGATGTCGTGAGTGATAATAATTGAAGATGTGTGGTACTTTTCTCTTACCTCCATGATCAGGTCGTTGATCTCCGTTGAAGTGACCGGGTCGAGTCCGGCCGTTGGCTCATCATACAACATGATCTTGGGTTGAAGGATCAATGTTCTCGCAATACCAACACGTTTCTTCATGCCGCCCGACAATTCAACAGGTCGTTGATCGATCGCATGGAGAAGTCCCACATCGTCGAGGGCTTTCTTCACCATCTTATCAAGCTCATCTTTCCTGTCTATACCGAGGTTCCTGCGGATCGGGAACTCGAGGTTCTCTCTTACCGTCATGGAATCATACAATGCACTTAACTGGAACGAAAAACCAATTTGTTTCCGAAGCTCGTTGAGCTCACGAGGATCGAGATGCGTGACATCCTTGCCAAGCACGTTGATACTCCCCGAGTCTGGCCGCAGTAGTCCCACCATGCATTTTATGAGTACCGATTTTCCGGAGCCCGAACGGCCAAGTATCACGAGGTTCTCTTTTTCGAACAAGTCGAGATTAACCCCGTCCAGCACCTTGCGATTACCAAAGGCAATGTGCAAGTCGCGGATCTCAACAACTTTCTTCCCGGTAGTTTTCTTGTCGCCGGTCTTTGCTCTGCGTTCTATTACTTCCGTTTCCATTATGGTCTGAACAAAGTCGTGAATTGAAGTCCTATAAGGTCGATTATGAAAATTGAAAGCATCGACACAACGACAGCGGTATTTGCCGCCCGGCCAACACCCGAGGTTCCTTTCTCTGAATGATACCCGGCATAACAACCAACCAGTCCGATTGCCAGCCCGAAAAATGCCGACTTGATCAACGATGAGAAGATATCGAGGTAAGTGACCGACGCCGTAGCCTCATTGAAATACAAAAGAAAGCTTGAATGATTGATGAAATACACCATCGTGTACGAACCGAGCAGTGCAACGATGTCGGCAAAGATGACCAGCAACGGCAGCATGAACGTAGCTGCCAGCACACGCGAAACCACCAGGTAGGCGAAGGGCCTCGTGCCCGATACCTCCATTGCGTCGATCTGTTCAGTTACCTGCATGCTTCCCAGCTCCGCACCGATGTTCGACCCGAGCTTACCTGCACAGATCAACCCCGTGATCAGCGGACCCAACGATCGAACAACAGCCTGCGAAACGAGCGATGGCAACCACGACTCGGCGCCAAAAGAAGCCAGCGACGGCCGCGACTGCTTCGTGAACACAATGCCCGCCAGGTAAGCAGTAAATGTTATCAGGAACAACGACTTGTTGCCAAAACGAAACGATTGGTTCAAAACTTCCTTCGTCTCGTAAGGTGGAAAGAAAGCTTCTTTGAAAAACCGGGCAACGAAACGGGCCACTTCGGCCAGACGTAGGAGAATTTTTTTAAAGCTCATTTCAATGGGCATTAGTAAAATACATGCCAGAATAAAACTCCGAGTGAAGTAACCCGCGTCGTATTGCCTGTAGAGAAAGCGAGGCAGCATTTGGGCATTTAAGTCAACACCAGCGTATGAAATGCACGCGAAGTCGTTACCGATTACGGTTCCATACCGGGGTAAATTCGGTACCGAATTTGTCAACGTCTCGATGATCAAATGTGGGATGACATGAAAAAAGTTGGGATCACTCTGATACTTGCAGGTATATCGCTCATCGGCGCATTGGCGCTCGATGTCGCGAAAAAGAATCGCTCAATGCTCGCAGTGAGCAACGGTATCGCCAGCCAGGAGATTGCGCTCATCCGGTGGTTCGCAGCCATCGGTACTGTGCTGGTTATAGCAGGTGTCAGTGCGACCGTGTTCGACAAACGACCCTAACTTATTCGTGGACCGCACGAACAAAATCAAAAAAGCTATGAAATTTAAAAACACAATTACTGCATGCTTGCTTGCAATGGCAACAACGCTAAGCGTCGGGAGTTATGCAGCTACGGGCGAAACCGTTCCGACAACAACGCCAACAGAGGCACCAGCCAACCCTGAAGTTCAACGAATGATGAACAGGCTCGAAGAGATCAAAGCAATGGATCTCGAGAACATGCCTCGAAGCGAAAAAAGAAAGTACGCTAAGGAAGTAAAGCAGATCCAAAAGAAAATGAAAGCAGTAGGTGGCGGTGTTTACATCTCAGCCGGTGCGCTTATCCTGATCATTGTTCTGCTTATTCTTCTTTTCTGATCAAAAAGCCTTTTTTTTAGGGTAATTTAGGACTAAGAGAGGTAGCATAATTTTTGTTACCTCTCTTTCTTTTCCTGGCAGTCCGATGCGACCTTTCCTTCTCTCCCTATTAGCAATCACACTTGTATTTCAAGCCAGGGCGCAGGACAAACCATTGGTCAAGATCGACACCCTGTACGTTCCCAAAGGATACATGGTGATACTCGAAGACACGAGCTTCGTAGTTGGCAACGACACAGTCGTCATCGGTCGGAAAGTAAGAATGAAGGAAGACCCTTACGCAAAATCACAAAAGTTTTACGACAGCCTCGAAGAACGCGCCGACCGGACACGCGTTACAAAAGAGCTTCATGAGCTGCTCATCCGGAAGCAACGCCGCGCGCAAACAGTCGACAGTGCAATCATAAAAAGTGAAGACTCTTTCAAGAAGTTCGAAGGCATGACCGTGCGGTCGATCCGGTTCAAAAAGATCGACCTGCTCGAAGGATCAGTACTCGATACCGTTCTCGAGGCATCGTCGAGAGTTGGAAAGTGGGTAAACCGGCTCCACGCCGATACAAGGCCCTTCATTATCAGAAACAACTTGCTGTTTGATGTGGGCGATAAAGTCGACCCATACAAATTCGCCGACAACGAACGTGTGCTCCGCCAGTTTAAAACCATCCGCGACGCCAGGATCTACCTCGCCCCCGTAGATGGTTCCCCCAACGAAGTCGATGTGGTTGTGGTAACCCAGGACGTGGCGTCGGTCGGCGCCTCCGGAAGTTACAGCTCACTGAACAAGTTCAG
The DNA here is from genome assembly GCA_035656375.1 of Cyclobacteriaceae bacterium. GTDB lineage: Bacteria > Bacteroidota > Bacteroidia > Cytophagales > Cyclobacteriaceae > ELB16-189. The sequence goes on from DASRSO010000221.1 coordinate 27,561, forward strand.
CCTTAGCGTTTACGACATCAACATCCTGGGCTACGCAAAGCAACTGCAGGTATCGTATTTCAGGAACACCGACGGCAGCCCGCAGGATGGCTACGAGATCCTTCTTCGCGAACCGAATATCAGCGGAAGCTTTGTGAGCGGTGAGATCAAGTACACCGACAACTACTTGCGAAACCGGATGTCGATCACTGCCGGTCGTGACTTCCTCACGCCCAAAATGAAATATGCCGGGGGCCTGGAGGTCTTCAAGACACACGAGAACTATGTGATCAATCGCAACGACACGCTGCCCCAACCCTACACGCAGGAAAGCCTCGACCTGTGGCTTGCACGCTCGGTCCAGCTCGCAACCCGGACCAACTTTATCGTGGCCGCAAGAACATACGACTACCGGTTCACCAGTCGCCCGTTCATATCCCCCGACTCGAATTACTTTTTCTTCAACCGGAATTACATCCTCGGCGGGCTCACCATCTTCAAAACAAACTACATCAAGGGCTCACTTATCCAGGGCTTCGGACGAACCGAAGACGTACCGGTGAATGCCTGGTTCGGAACAACTTTCGGGTCGGAATATAACGACTACTCAACCCGACCCTACCTCGACGCACACGGGGGCATGGGCCGTTACATGAGAAAGAGCGGCTACTTCTATGCAGACTTCACGGTTGGGGGATTCAAGAATGGTTCAGTGATAGAAGATGGCATCGTAAGCTTTTCGGGAAGATACTTCAGCAATCTATTGCCGGCAGGAAAAACACGGGTAAGGCAATTCGTGAACGTCAGTTATGTGAGGGGCTACAATCGCACTATCTATCAAACACTGGCAATTAACCGAGGCTGGCGCGACGTTCACGGGTTTGTGCCCCTTGGCACAGAAAGAGCGTTGCTTGGAATTGAAACGGTGTACTTTACGCCCTGGTATTTCTATGGATTCAAGTTCGCGATCTATCACGGGGCAGACTTCAACGTGCTGAGCGATAATGGCGAGAAGATGCTCGACAAGAAAAATGTATTTCCGAGTATCAAGGCAGGCATAAGAATGTTGAATGATAACCTGGTGTTCCCGACGCTGTCGGTCGACGCGAGATATTACATTCGTACGGCGGACTTCAAGCCAGCATTCACCATTGAAGTGTCGACTACGCTGCCGAGGCTCTTCGGAGCGCCGCAGAGTTTCAAGCCTCAGATCGCTGCTTTCCAGTAGATCTTATCGTGCGTTTTGCAGCAGATTTCGAGGTAGATTTTACAGACTTCGTCTTGTGAAGTTTCTCCGCGTCGTCTATTGAATGCGACGTGAATAGTGTCTTTTCTTTCTCTGCCAGATCAGAAAGTCTGACGTAGAATTTCTTGAGCAGTTCAAGCTCGTCGGCCGTGAGGTCTTCGACGTCGATCAGCCTGTTGCTGGCTTGCTTGTTTGCTGCGATGAGCTCATTCAGCTTCAACTGAACTGCGAGTGTGTCTTTATTTGCTGCCGTCTGGATAACGAACACCATCAGGAACGTGATGATGGTAGTGGACGTGTTAATGATGAGTTGCCAGGTTTCAGAAAAATCGAAGAGCGGACCGCTTGCTGCCCAAACCAAAATTAAGACCATGGACGCAATAGATGTCGCCGGTCGGCCGGCAGCGCGGGTTACTGCATTCGAGATCTTTTCGAATGACCGTGATAGCTTGCCGTTCTTTTTCTTTTCGGTATTGATGTCGGCAGTGCCATCGAGTTGTGGTAGCTTCTTCATACCGACCCCTCTATTACTTGTTGTAGAACTGTAGCAAGAGCAGCGCGCTTACAATCAGGTTTACACAGGATGATGCTACCTGGATGTAGTCGTTGTTCATCATCCCAAAACAAATTCTGTTAAACGACAGCATTGGTTGCTCAGGTTCTTTGGGGATCAATGCTGCTATTTTCTTCCGGGTTTTCATAATTCCGCCGAGGCTAGCGCCTGGTTATTTAATTATTTACGTGGTGTTTTCTTTTGGATGTCTTCAACATCGTGGATGAACTTAGACAACTTTGCATCGGCATAAGCGCCGTATGCATCGATTAAAGTTCCTTTAACGTTGTCGTTTGTTTCAATCAGGTAGAGGATTGCGTTCTCTCCGGGATCCGAATAACCTTCGAAGCGATAGAAGTTATCGATTCGGATATCTTCGGGGCTGTAAAACTTCTCTTGTGTTTCTGTTGTAAGTCCTTTGCCGACAACCTTGAAAGTTTCGGTAAAACCTTTTTCAACAGCTTTATTGGTGGCCTCCGACAGCGTCTGCATCTGCACTGTTGAGTCGTCGAATTGAGGTTTCATGTCCATCGTTTTTGGGTTCATTGTCCCACTCACTCTTACACCAAAAACCTGCCAGTCGAAAAACGCTGAAATCAATCGAATCCAGCGGGCTACTGTGGAACCACTCACACATTTTTTGTGGAGCCCGCTGGACGCTCGATTTTATACACCTTCCAGTGCGAGCGGGTTGATGCCTGTCGCAAGGCGTGTCAATGCTTCATCAGTTTCCGCCTCTTCGTCCTTGTTTTCTTCGAGCAGCGCTGCGCACTGAACACGACCTAATATTGTCGCCATTGTACGAAGCGTTCCGTATGCAGAAATACCATAGTGCTCGATCTTCTGAGCCGTCGAGATCAACGCAGCATCTCTTACCGGTCCTTCCGAGAAGTCTTTGATCATCTCATCGGCGACAGTTGCAAGGCCGCCTACAATGTTTGCATACTTCGTATCGGGAGTCAGCTCGAGAAGGCCGAAGCATTCGTCCATGCGACGTACCTGGAGCGCCGTGTTTTGCACCTGCTGCTCAAAGATCTTCTTCAGCTCTTCGCTCTGTGCGGCATCGGCCATTCTCTGGTAAACTTCGCCCAGTTGCTTCTGTGCATAGTACACCTCCGTTAGTTCTCCCCTGAAAAGGCCTTCCAGAGAGTTCCGTTCAATTGTTCCAGTGGTTTTAGATTGTGTTTTCATTGTGATTATTGTTTTTGGATCATCTTACCATTCTTCCGTGTTCTCCTACCTCTACCCTGTTTCCTGTTACTGCGCTCGACAACATTTTAATGTATGTGAGCACCTTGCTCTCGTTGTTTACCCAGTAATCGATCTCCAGTGGGTGTACGATCATCAATGCGAGGTTCGGGTCGTCGAGACCATCCGGGAACCACGCTTTCACGAAAGGGTTGAAGAGTTCCTTCATCCTGTCGCGGTTGATATTCGATACACTTGCGATACCCTCCACACTTAAATAAGTACTGTCGCCTTCACAGGCGTACGTGAGGTATACGTTTGGATTGCTATTGATCTGCGACGTCTTGTCCGACTCCATGGAAGTAAAGAACCAGAAGTTGCCCATCTCGTCTACATCCACGTGAGCCATCGGACGGAAGCGTACCCGCATTTCCTCGAATGTGCCCAGCATACACACCTTGCATTTACTGGTGAGCTCTTTTAGTTTTTCAACATATGTTTCCATGACTTGCTATCTGTTAAACTTGAAATATTCGCCAAACCTGTTCGGCCTGCCCGCGAGGGCATCCGACAGTATCTTCATTCCCATCAGACTAAATGTGATGCCATTCCCGCCATACCCCAGCACAAAAAAAGAATTGTGGTGGTCGGGATGGGTACCGATGTATGGCATCGAATCTTTGGTAACACCAAATGTGCCAGCCCAACTGTAGTCTGGCGTCATCGACATGTCTGGTAATGCTGTCATAAACAGGTCCATCAATTCGGCGTCCTTACGCTCGATCAGAAAGTCGCGTCTCTCGGGGTTTTCGAATGGTTCGTCTGCTCCACCGATCATGAGGCGGTTGTCGGGTGTTGAACGCATGTAGAAATATGGGGCACTTGTGTCCCAGAATACCGCCGTAGATATCGCAGATGGGACCACCTTCATCGGCTCACTTACAAGGGCATATGTACTGATCAGCTTTGCCACCGGTTCTTTTAAAATTTTTCCCGCCTCATACCCGGTTGCATATACGATGTGATCGCAAGTAACCTGGTAGTTTTCGTCAGTCAACACAGTTTGCCTTTTCTCACCATACGCAACTTCCGCCATTGCCGTGTGATCGAATACACGCAAGCCCGAATGACTTACCGCGTAGCGAAGGAGCTCGTGGGCCAGTGAATAGGCATCTACCGTCGCAGCTTTGTCTGACAGTATTGCCCCGTAACCGGCTACATTAAATCTTTTTAGTAATTGGGCTGAGCTGAGCCATTCTACACCAAAGCCGTTATCCTCGCGGCATTGGTATTCCTTTTTCAACCAATCGATGTCTTCTTCCTTCCGCGCGAAATACACGCTGTTCTTCATTTCGAAGCCGCAGTTGAACTTGTAGTGATGAACCTGGCTGCTCAGCCAATCGATCATCCCGATCCCGCACTTGTAGGTGTCGATCGCTGCTTCTCTTCCAACCTGGTCGATCAGTGAATAGAGTGGCTTGTCGAGCTCGTATTGTAAAATCGCCGTTGTTGCAGACGTGCTGCCCAGGGCCACGTCGTTCTTGTCGATCACTACGGTCTCATATCCCTCGTTGGAAAGCTGAAAAGCCATCAGAGCGCCTGTGATGCCTCCACCGATCACAAGCACATCGCATTGAATGTCTTCCTTCAGCGATGGATACGAAGTGTTTAAGCCATTTTTCAGGAGCCAGTATGTTTCCGGCGAACGAAGCTTCATTGCCTATGATCCAGTTGAACTTTATGATTGCTTTAAAAAAGAAATAGCCACCGAAACGATGGCCATTTCACAGTTATACACCTACTTAAACTTACTCGCCAAGCTGACCTTTCTCGGCGAGCTTCTTCATCTCCTTGTTAGCGTAAATCGCTACTTCAACACGACGGTTGGCTTTGCGGCCAGCTTCTGTGTTATTGTCGGCCACAGGCTGGGCTTCGCCATAACCTTTGGTTTCGATGCGATTGTTTGCTACACCCTGCGATACCAGGTAGCTTTGAACTGCGTCTGCTCTGCGGTCCGACAGTTTCTTGTTGTAGTCGTCTTCACCGGTATTATCGGTGTGACCTTCAACAAGAATATTGGTATCGTCATATTTCTTCAAAGTTTCTGAAAGCTGGTCGAGGTTCGCTTTGGTAGCTGTTTGGATGTCAGATTTATTGACATCGAACAGCAGGCCTGAGTCGAAAGTGATCAGGATACCTTCGCCAACGCGTTCTACGGTGGCGCCTTTGAGGTCGCCCTTGAGCTCCTCAGCTTGTTTGTCCATGTGACGGCCTATGAGTGCCCCGGCAGTGCCGCCGACAGCGGCGCCAATGATAGCGCCCACTGCAGTGTTACCTGAACGGTTGCCTATAACTCCGCCTATGGCGCCGCCGGCACCTGCGCCGATGGCTCCACCTTTGGTGGTGTTAGTAGCGTTGCATCCCATGAGAACCTGGCTGAGAATGATAACTAATGCCAGGCCAAGCGCCGCCAAAAAAGATATTGCTCTGTTATTCATACATCATCAATTTTTAGTTAATCAATAAGGTCTTCCACTCGTTCTTCAATCTTCTGGGCTTCGATCTTGGCTTCTGTCAGGACCTCGTTTGAATGTTTTTCAACGTCTGCCCAGGTTTTCTTTGTGGATTTCTCGATCTCTTTTAAAGAGCGGTCGACCTTATTTTTTTCTTTTCTGAGCTTCGTCTGGAGCTCGCGCAGGGATTTTTTGATCTCCATGCTATCGACCTTACCGATCTGCTCATCAAGAGTTTTGATGCGCCGATCGATGTTATCGCTCCAGTCGCGAAGGTTCTCAGCTATGTTTGCCTTTTCCGATTCGAGATCCTTTTTCACCTGCTGAACGCTGGCGTTCTTCTCTTCTTTGTGGTCGAACATTGGATTGCATCGCCACAGGACGAGAAGGAATAACGTAATGGAAAAGAGTGACACGAAGTTCCTCACACTGCGTTGGTTACATTTTTACCTTCTCGCTCGCGTGGTTGATGGTTTCTTTACCGCGTTTTGCGAGCCTGTCGATCCTGTCGTTGAATTGAGAACGGATACCATCAAGTGAGTTCTCAACATAGTCTACTACGTTTCTCTTGATCTTCTTAGAACCGCTCACGATTTTCCTACGTGCTTTTGCACCGCTATAAGGTGCCATCAACAAGCCAGCCGCTACACCCAGGGCAGCGCCAGCTATAAATCCGCCAATTAAGTTTCTTGCATTCATGACTATATAATTTTTCGTTTACCCCGGCACTTCCGGCTTCGATGGGTCATTAGAAAAGATTATGCCAGACGCGAATAATTGAACACAACGAAAGTTGATGTGATGAAACAATCACCGCTTGTGTACTAAAAACCATGTTTTTCGTGGTGAGCATTCCACAGATTATTCACTAAGCATGTAATTAATGGCAACTAAGGCCGTTTTTGAAAATGGTATGAATATTTGCCTTACAGGTTTCAGAAAAACAACTCGTAAAACGATTTAAGATGGTAACTGCGCCAATTGACAATTACTCGCCGGAAGAGAACTCAGTAATATTCTTTAGGCATGTGAAGAGGGATCTGGGGATTCCGTCGACGAGACAAATGGTTAGACTTGTGGAGAATGTGCTTTCGCGCATTCAGGGTGGATTGAATGACGAGCAGACAAGGCAGCTACTTTCGGTATTGCCAGGTCCGCTTCAGTTGCTGGCCGCAAAAAACAGAAAGGCAAGGGCAGCGAAAAAGTCTTTTGTTCACCTCGATGAGCTGGTGGAGGATGTGTATGAGGAGGATAGGAAATCGGGGTCGCATGTGCTGAAAACAGAAGTTCATGCATTGAACGCGGTCGTGGTTATCCTTAGAAAGCTCGATAAATACCTGAATTTGTTCAGCTATAACTTCCTTCAGTTTAGACTCGTCCAGGGCGTAAAGCAGGTGCCTGATTAAATCAATCTTTAATCACTTTAAAACTTTTAAGTTATGTTACGCTGGTCATTAACATTCTTCGTAATAGCGCTCATAGCTGCGCTGTTCGGTTTCACAGGTATTGCAGCAGGTGCTGCCTCAATTGCAAAATTCCTGTTTTTTGTATTCGTAATCCTTTTCCTTCTGACTCTAATATTTGGAGCAAGCCTGTTCAAGAAATAGGTAAGGCAACATATGACAAGGACAATAATGATCCTTGCCTCTATTGCCGTATTGTTTTTGGGAGGTTGTAATGAGAAGGTCAACCAGGCTGCTTTCAAGCAAGAGCAGCCTACGGTCATCACCGAGCCAGCAGGCGTGCGGCCACGTTATCATTGGCGGCAGGGGCATTGGCGATGGAACCGTAAACAAAAAATGCACGTGTGGGAGCAGGGGCAGTGGGTAAACAGAAGGAAGCACACGAAGTGGGTTGAAGGCCATTGGGTGGAAACACGCCGTGGCAAGAAATACATGGAAGGGCACTGGGAATAGTCAACTATAATATTCAAATAATTATGGACAAGGTTCATCATCCTGAAAATGTAGCACAGACGCAGATTGACAATCGGAACGCTAAAGCCAAACCGATCAAACTTGGGTGGACAACCGCCGAGACGGAGAAGATCACACGGTCGCTGAATAAGCTGCTTGCCAATTACGTCATCCACTACCAAAAGCTTCGCAATTACCACTGGAACGTAAAGGGATCCGATTTCTTCGACCTGCACGAACAATTCGAATCCCAATACAACGAAGCCCTTAAGAATATCGACGACATCGCCGAGCGCATCCGCATCTTTGGCGAAACGCCGGTAAGTGTACTTAAGGACTATCTTGAAATTGCAGAGATCAAAGAGACGGGCACCAACCTGTCGTCGGAGCTCATGATCCGCGAACTACTAAGTGACTATCGCATCCTGCAACAATACATGTTTGCAACGGTACAGGTCGCTTCGAGCGAATCCGATTCTGGTACGGAAGAAATGGTAAAGGTATTTATCAACCAGATCGAAAAACATCACTGGATGCTCAGCGCATTCCTGGCTAAATAATAGTATTGCTTTTTATGATTGAGAATCAACCCAACGAGATCACCCTCATCTTCCACTCCGACAAGCCGGAGGACAGGAAGACGAGGGCCTACGTGGAAACTCTCGAAGGTTACGCCATCAAGACGCTCGACCTGAAAAGGGAAAACATCACTGAGACACAACTGGCTGAAGTTGCCAATAAACTCGGAGTATCGATCGACGACCTCGTCGACGCCGAATATTCCGACAGGGCGAAGATCAGCTCGGTAAAAGGACAACGGGAACAAGACACTTTAAAGCTACTTGCGCACGAACCGATACTGGTGGCTACACCAATTTTGATCATTGGCGATCACGCATACCAGTTCGAATCGTCGTACGACCTTATTCATGAGACGGCTGCCATTCATGGGGTACGCGAAAACCCGGCAGCCAACGTTGAAGAGAAAGATGAAACGTAAGGTTACTCTATTACTATTAGGCTCAGTTGCGGCAGTGGCCGCTTTTTTTGTGTTTCTATACCTGCTGGTTGTCTCCGGCGCCACCGGTCCTATCCCGTCGCGCGAAGAACTTGCACGTACTGAAAACCCTACAGCTTCGGAAGTCTACAGCGCCGACAGCGTTTTGCTCGGGAGATACTTTATCCAGGAACGATCGAACGTTGCCTTCGAAGACCTTCCGAAGTCGGTTGTCGATGGCCTGGTCGCTACCGAAGACGTAAGGTTTTACAAACACAATGGTATCGACATCCGGAGCCTTGGGCGCGTGATTGTGAAGACCATGCTGCTCCAAAACGAGTCGGCGGGTGGCGGCAGCACGATCACTCAACAATTAGCCAAAAATCTCTTCCCACGAAAAAAGTATACGTTCCTCTCGCTGCCGATCAATAAGATCCGCGAAATGGTGATCGCCTCGAGAATCGAGAAAGTTTACGACAAGAAAACGATCATCACGCTTTATCTTAATACCGTTCCTTTCGGGGAAAATATTTTCGGTATCGAAGGGGCTGCCCAGCGATTCTTTTCAGTGCCCGTGCGAAACCTGCAGCCGGAACTATCTGCCGTGCTGGTAGGCATGCTGAAGGCAACTTATTCATATAACCCGAGGTTATTCCCGGAGCCATCGAAGAACCGTCGCAACGTGGTGATATCGCAAATGGAAAAGTACGGGATGATCACCGAGATGGACAAGGAATCGTGGACAACACGCCCTTTGGAACTTAAATATAACAAGATCACACACCACGCCGGCCCCGCTCCCTACTTTCGCGAATACCTGCGAGCCGAGCTGGAGGCATGGTTGACAAAATACAATTCCGAGAACGACACAACAATCAATCTATACACAGATGGTTTGAAGATCTATACAACCATCGACTCCCGACTACAGCGTGCTGCCGAAGAGGCCGTCGGCCTGCAGATGGCAAACCTCCAAAAGAAATTCAACAATCATTGGGGCAAACAACAACCGTGGGACAACAATCTAACAGTGCTCGAATCGGCAGTGAAGCGATCCGATCGTTACCGGGCTCTTAAAAAGAGCGGTCAGTCACACGACGAGATTATCGAGATCATGAAGAAGCCGTTGCCGATGACCTTGTTCACTTACGAAGGGGAGAAAGAAGTAACAATGAGCCCTATGGATTCAATAAAGCACTACCTGAAATTCCTGAACACCGGTGTGTTAGCGATGGATCCCAGGAACGGAGCGATCAAGGTGTGGGTTGGCGGTGTGAATCATCAGTACTTTCAATACGATCACGTAAAGCAAACAACCAAACGCCAGGTGGGATCTACATTCAAGCCCATTGTGTATGCGGCAGCCGTTGAGGAGGGCGTGAGACCTTGTGCATTCATCTCGGCAGAGAAGACGGTGTACAATAACATGGAAGGCTGGACTCCAAAAAATACGGATGAGGACAACTACGATCTGAAGTTTTCGATGCCGGGTGCACTTGCCTATTCGGTTAATACTGTTTCAGTGAAAGTACTGGAGAAGGCCGGGATGGATAACACGATACGGCTTGCACACAACATGGGGATCGAGAGTGACCTGGAGGCCGTGCCGTCGATGGCGTTGGGAACAGCCGATGTTTCTGTGATGGAAATGGTGTCGGCGTATTCGGTGTTCGCAGCGAATGGCAACGCAGCGAAGCCGTTCTACCTTACATCGATCACAACCAACAGTGGAGAAGTGCTGCAAAGATTCGAGGGAAAAAAGCCAACGAGGGCTATGTCGCCGGAGACTGCGCAGCTGATGTTGCATATGCTTCGGAGAGCTGTGAATGAGGGAACAAGTGCCGCACTTCGTGGACAGTTTGGACTGGTGAATGACATTGCGGGCAAAACGGGTACAACCCAGTCGAATACCGACGGATGGTTTATTGGTATTACGCCGAAGCTTGTGGTGGGCGCGTGGGTCGGCGGCGATGATCCTGCAATACGTTTTAGGACTACATCGCTCGGCCAGGGAGCGAAGACGGCACTGCCAATTGTTGGAGAGTTTCTAAAACAGACGAAGAAGGATAAGAGCCTCGACTCGATCACGTACGCGAAGTTTCCGGGGCTGCCTGGCGCGTTGGCGGAGCGTATAGACTGCGATCTGTTTAAAGAGGACAGGAATATCTTCAGGAAGTTGAGTGGGCGCAAGGAGAAGAAGAAGGACTTTGGGGAGAAGAAGGAAGGGTTTATAAAGAAGTTGTTTAAGAAGAAGGGATAACAAGGTACGGGGTGCTGGGTGTCGGGACACGTTGAGTATAAGGATCAACAATTAGGGAGAAATCATAGTGCGAGCGATAACGCAAGCAAGCGATGTCGCTAACAGAAATGATTTCTCCCTTTATGTTTTGATGAATTGTCACTGAAAGATCCCGGCCCGGCTGGAACTTACTTGCACCTTGTACGCAGCCGTATAAAAAAGTAGAAGGGTGCGTGATTGGCATCAGCACCCTTCTGGCGTAGTTGAAAGTAACGTCATTACTTTTACTACTTATCCATGCCGGGTTGGACCCCGGCTACACCCCTCTTCTTAAATTTTTTTCTTCCCTGCGATTACCAGCACTAAGCCAACAACGATCAAAACTCCTCCTGTTATCGGCGACCAGTAAACCGGGGTCTTTTCTTCTTTGTTTATTTCAACGGACCCGAGGTCCACAACTTTCTTCTTGGTTATGATGTTGAACCCTGTCAGGGTTGTCATCAAAATTCCGAGTACGATTACTACTGCTCCAAAACTCTTCATATCTCCAACTATCAAAGTTCTGTTTTCCCTATAGACAACAACTCAGCCAATCCCGAAAATGCTCATACAACGCTGATTTCGCACTTTGCCAGAAAAAAGGTGTAGACCTCACTCCCCATTCGTTCCACAATCAACTTTTAAAATCCACAACTTTATACAGGTAAGAAATTTTATCCCCAAGTGCACATATATGGTATGCTTTTTATTAGGGGGTAAGCGATGTTTCGAAAAATCCTGCGCTTTGTTGGGTGGACTTTCTTTGTGATAACGGTCTTGCTGATCGCCGTCGCGTTGCTTGTTCGTGTGCCCGCCATCCAGAACAGGATCGCACAGAAGGCTATCGCATATCTCGAAAAGAAGATTGGAACTAATGTAGAGCTCGAGAGGATTGTTATCAACTTCCCGAAAAAGGTTGTCATCGAAGGACTGTACCTGGAAGACCTCCAAAAAGACACATTATTTTATGCAGGACGTATCGGTGTCGATGCGTCGATGTTGAAATTATTCCGCAGTGAGATCGAACTAAGCCAGGTAGAGATCTCCAATGCTACCGCGAATGTTATTCGCACGCTCCCCGACAGTGCATTTAACTTCGATTATATCGTCGAAGCTTTCGCAAGCAGTGACACGACCGTCGAACTTCCAGCCGATACCACCAGATCTTCCTGGAAATTTTCCCTGGGTGATATCGAACTGGAAAAAGTGAAATTCCTCTACGACGATTCGGTAGGCGGAATGAATGTCGCCGGCAACGTCGGAACCCTCGAGGTGGATACAGACCAGATCGATCCCGTCAATTTATTAGTGAGCCTCGACAAGCTTGACCTCACCAACACCAGCATTGCCTATGGTGAGTATTCTCTTTCGGAGATCAACCTTTCCGTCTCCGACCTTAAAGTCGACACTACAAACATCGAGGGCGAGTTTGAAAAATTCTCATTCAAAGAAAAGAACGGCATCGCCCTGGAAAAACTTGAGGGCAAGTTGAAGTTGAATAAGAAAGAAGCCGAAGTTTCATCACTGGAATTATTGGCTGGTGACACGCATCTTTTTGTGGATGGCAAGGCAAACCTTGTTGATAGCACAGGAGAACTATCGATCGCGAAATCTCAAATCAGCATTGATGATATCTTAAAGTTCAAGCCTGATCTTCTCGATAGTCTTCCTGTCAAAGTTCCTCAAGGCATGATTGTGTCGATTGAAGCAAAAGGAAGCGGTGGTATTCAGAATGTCACAGTAGAATCATTAGAGATCCAAACTTTAGACAGCACTTCGTTGTCACTTACCGGCACCGCCGATCTCAAAACCTCGACACTCGACGCAACTCTAAAAAAATTTTACACCACAATGTCTGATGCAAGAAAGATCCTGCCCGACAGTCTCTTCCCCGATTCCCTCGATTTGCCGCATTGGGCTGATATCGAAGGAAAGCTCAGCGGAAGTTTGAAACAACCGGTCATCGCGTCGACACTGAAGACCGATAAGGGCACTATCGTCGCCGATGGAAAATTCAACCTCGGGTCAGAGATCCCCGCATACCAGGCCAGGGTAACTGCGCGGTCCCTGAAGGCGGGCGACCTGGCAGGACAGCCTGCTCTCGGCGACATCAACTTCGATCTCGCAGTCGATGGACGGGGTTTCACCACGAAAGATCTTCAGACAAAGGTCGATCTCGCGATACAGGACATCACCTACAATGAATACACGTTCCGCAACTTTAAGGTCAACGGCCGGATAGATAAATTCCTGTTCTCAGGAAAGGCATCGCTCGATGATGAAAACCTGAAGTTCGTTCTCGACGGCGACCTTGATTACAACGGTGACATACCAGTTTACAAAGCACAGTTCGATCTCGAGAACATTGACTTTCAAAAACTAAAGTTCACGGAGCGTCCGTTACGCGCCAGGCTCACCGTCGACGTCGACCTTACCACGAATGATTTCAAGATCATGAATGGCCGCCTGGACATTCGCAAGGTGGGCGTGTACAATGGAGAAAAGTTGTATTCCGTCGATTCGATGTTGTTTGCGTCATTGGACCAGGAAGGACACAGCACCATGTCGATACGCTC
>DASRSO010000222.1:0-16454 GCA_035656375.1 Cyclobacteriaceae bacterium
CTTTGTTGTAGATACTCAAACCTGCCACCTTACCCTGGAGGAGCATGGTGGGGTCGTTTACGTTACCCTTGTTGAATGTTGCAGGGTCGAGAGATACAACTGAACCAGTGATCTCCTTCTTGTCTTGTGAACCGTAACCTACGACAACCACTTCAGAGAGAGACGTGACGTCAGACGCCAGCGCCACGTTCATCGTAGTCTGGCTTCCACTCACTACCTGTTCCTGGCTTGCGTAGCCAACGAACGAGAAAACGAGCGTCGCGCCCGGGGCAACGGAGATTCTATAATTTCCGTCAGTATCAGTTACAGTTCCATTGTTTGTGCCTTTCACTAGCACGTTTACACCTGGGATGGGGGAACCATCATCCGAGGCTGTTACTCTGCCTGACACTACCGCATCCTGCGCCATGGCCATAGTTGTGGCCAAAAACAGGATCGCGAGAGTGTACCTGGCTTGTCGCAAGTACAATCTGATCATACTGGTTTAGTTTGGGTTTATAATTGAAATTTAGATGAGTTTTCAATGCGTTATTAGTATTTTTGGCCACTGAGATGAGCAGTAACTGCACACTAATTAGGCTTACAATTTTACCCATTTTAGGGTACATCGCTACTAAATCTACGGAAATTTTATGGAAACGGTAGCGCAATCGTTTCCGAAATTCCGATTTCTGGACAAATTCGCCCTCACTCACTCCCTATAACCATAAACAATGAAGTTCAATCAAGTCACCATCAAAGACATCGCCCGGGAGCTCGGTATTTCCCCATCGACAGTGTCAAGGGCTCTGAAGGACCACCCCGACATCAGCGCAGAAACAAAGAAGGCCGTCAACGAACTCGCCGACCGCCTCAACTACCAACCCAACATCGTAGCCCTTAGCCTGCGACAGAAGAAAACCAACACCATCGGTGTGATCATCCCCGAGATCGTCAACACCTTCTTCTCCACTGTCATCAGTGGTATCGAAGACGTTGCCTACGAAGGCGGATACAACGTCATCCTCGCCCAGTCGAATGAATCATACCAACGTGAAGTGACGGACATGAAAGCACTCTTCAACAGCCGCGTCGACGGTATGTTGCTCTCGCTTTCCCGTGAAACCACGAACTTCGATCACATCGAATCGATCATCTCAAAAGGAGTCCCGATCGTGCTTTACGATCGCTTCTATAACAACCCCAACATGAGCAAGGTGATCGTCGATGACTACATCGGCGCCAAAGAAGCCGTGCTTCACCTCATCGACCAGGGCTGCAAACGCATCGCTCACCTCGAAGGCGCCCCGAACCTCATCATCAGTAAAGATCGCTTGAAGGGATACCAGGATGCCCTCTCCGAAAGCAACGTAGAGATACGCGACAACTATACCGTCGTTTGTCCGAACAACTCTTTCGAAGAAGGACAACGCGCCGCCCAGAAGCTCCTTTCACTGAGCGTTCCTCCCGACGCCATCTTCGCAAGCAACGACCCTATGGCAATGGGCGCTATCCTTGCCATCAAAGAAAAAGGTCTCCGTATCCCCGAAGACGTAGCCGTTGTCGGATTCAGCAACTACTTCTTCGCACAGATCACCGACCCGTCACTGACATCGGTCGATCAACCCGGTTTCGAAATGGGCCAGGAAGCAGCCCGACTGCTCATCCGCCAGATCGAACTCAAAGACAAAGATCAGGACGATCCGGCACCCGAAACAAAAGTGCTGAAGACCAAACTGATCATTCGTAACTCTTCATTGAGAAAAAAGAAGAAGTGACAAGTAAGACTATCGGGGGTTTTAGCAGCTTCGTTAAAAACAACAACGGGGTTGTAGTGAAAGGAAATGAAGGCTCGTTAAGAATTATATTCTTCTCCCCTTCTGTTGTCAAAGTTTCGCTTTCGCGCGATGGAAGCTTCGATGACTTTTCATACGCAGTATGTGTACAGCCTTCTGCTATCGACTTCACCGTAAAAGAAGACGACGCAACTTTGCGCCTGGGCACGAGCCGCGTTTCTCTTTCAATAAACAAAACAAACCTCCGCCTTCGTTTCGAAGACAGCAACGGTAATATTCTCAACGAAGACGATCCCGGCCTCGGCACAGCATGGATCGGCGAACAGGTCACTACATACAAAAAGCTCCAGGAAGGCGAACGATTTATTGGTCTGGGTGAAAAGACCGGTGCTCTCGATCGTCGCGGACATCAATACCAGAACTGGACTACCGACGCCTACGGTTATCATGGCGGCCAGGACCCATTGTATTGTTCCACCCCATTCTACATCGGCATTCATCACAAGCAGATGTATGGTATCTATTTCGATAACTCATACAAGTCGTTCTTCAACTTCGGAGCTTCGAACAATCGCTTCGCAAGCTTTTCGGCCGACAGTGGTGCAATGAATTACTTCTTGATCGAAGGAAACTCTGTTGGCGAGATCGTTGGTCATTACACGTGGCTCACCGGGCGAATGGAGATGCCTCCACTGTGGAGCCTTGGCTATCAACAGTGTCGCTATAGTTACTATCCCGATAAGGAAGTGAAGACCCTCGCGCGCACATTCCGCGAGAAAGATATTCCCGCAGACGTGATCGTACTCGATATCCATTACATGGACAAGTACAAGATCTTTACCTGGGATCCGAAGAACTTCTCCGACCCGAAAGGTCTCTTGAAGTTTCTCACCGACGAAGGTTTCAAGGTTGTGGTGATGTGCGACCCCGGCATCAAAGTCGAAGAAGGTTATCATACATACGATGACGGGAAGAAGAATGATGTTTTCTTGAAATACCCGGATGGCGAATATTATCAAGGCCAGGTGTGGCCTGGCTGGTGTCACTTCCCTGATTTCACGAAGCCAGCGACAAGAAGCTGGTGGCAGGAACAGTTAAAGGCGTATACAGATCTGGGCATCGAAGGATACTGGAACGACATGAACGAGATCGCCACCTGGGGTCACGGTCTTCCCGAAAACATCGAGTTCGATTTCGACGGGAATAAAGCAACAACACGCCGTGGTCGAAACCAGTTTGGTTTCCAGATGGCGCGCAGCACTTACGAAGGCGTTAAAGGTTTAATGAATGGCAGGAGACCGTTCAATCTCACGCGGTCAGGTTTCTCGGGCATCCAGCGCTACGCAGCCGTCTGGACGGGCGACAATGTTTCGTACGACGAACATATGTTGCTTGGAGTTCGATTGGTGAATAGTCTCGGCCTCACCGGCGTGGCTTTCGCCGGATACGACGCTGGCGGATTCGTAGGCGAGGCGAACCCGAAGTTGTACGCGCGTTGGATGACGATCGCAGCGTTGTCTCCATTCTTCCGTGGGCATACCATGATCAATACACGCGATGCCGAACCGTGGTCGTTTGGTGAAGAGGTAGAGCAGATCGTTCGAAACTTTATCAAGCTCCGTTACCGGTTGATGCCTTACATATATTCTTTGTTCCACGAAGCGTCGACCACGGGCATGCCGGTGCAACGAAGTCTTACACTCTCCCACCCTTTCGAACCGCGGGTATACGATCATCAGTTCCACAATCAATACCTGTTCGGTCCGAATATTCTCGTTTGCCCTGTCGAAAGCAACCGCGACGTACTAAAAATATTCTTCCCCGAAGGCGAATGGTACAGCGTATACACCGGCGCCAAATATGCAGGCAACCAGGAAGTATTTCTTGAATGCCCAATGCATCGCCTGCCTGTGTTTGTGAAGGCCGGCTCAGTACTTCCCATGAAGACCTCAGGGAAGAATACAAAAGAATACCTCGACGAACTGGTGCTTCATGTTTACCAGGGCGGTGGCAGTGAGTTCACGTTATACGAAGACGACGGTGAAACTTTTGAATATCAAAAAGGACAAAGCTCTCAACGTAAACTGATGTTTAATTCAGGAGTGCTAACCCTTACCGAATGCGTTGGTAACTACAAACCATCATGGAAAACCATAAGGATCTTCCTTCATGGTTTTGCGAAGGTGAATGGGTTTACAGAAGATAACACGTTCTCTTTCTTTACTCCCATCGAAAAGTACGACCCCATCAACGATCCTGAATGGATGGGCAGCGAGCCTGTTCAGTGGATGACAATTCCATACAGTGATGAGCAGATTGTTGTACCCTGTACAACGTAGCCGCGGTTTTGCGCGCGAAGTTGTACATTTAGTAACTGATGGTTCAAAATAAGTCATTCCAGCCCCACCTTAGTTTCGTACAGATCATAAACATGAGCTTTGGGTTCTTCGGGATCCAGTTCGGCTTTGCTTTACAGAACGCAAACACCAGTTGGATCTTTTCTGCTCTCAACGCGAAACCCGAAGAGCTCCCGATACTGTGGATTGCAGCGCCAGTCACTGGTTTGCTGGTACAGCCTGTTGTTGGTTATTACAGCGACCGCACCTGGCATCCGACCTGGGGCCGCCGCCGTCCCTACTTCACCATCGGTGCATTGCTCGCGATGGTCGCTTTGATCCTCATGCCGAACTCATCAACGCTATGGATGGCTGCCGGGGTTCTTTGGATCATGGATGCTTCACTCAACATCAGCATGGAACCATTCCGCGCATTCGTGGGCGATATGCTTCCCCCTGCACAACGTGCAAAAGGTTTTGCAATGCAGGCATTCTTCATTGGCACCGGCGCCGTTATTGCCTCCGCGCTTCCCACGATACTTACATACTTCGGCGTCTCGAATGTACCCGATAGCTCGGCGATCACCGACGCGGTAAAATATTCATTCTATATCGGTGGTGTTGTACTCTTCGTAGCGGTCATGTACACCGTGTTCACCACGAAAGAATATCCGCCCACCGAAACCACCGAACAACGATTAAAGAACCGCGAGGTATCGACTTCCGGTCACGACACTCACAGGCAGCGATTTCTCTATACAAGTATCTCGCTGATCTCAATCGGCATCATTGGAGCAATTGTAATCTACATGATGCAGCTTCTGCAAGACCTTTATGTACTTGCCGGCGCCGTTGCGCTCTTCGGCATCATTCATCTTATTGCTTCTTTGCTGATCGGTGCCGGTAAGAACGAAGTAGCAATTGTTAACATGGTCCGCGATTTTCACGAGATGCCTCGCACGATGCGTCAGCTCGGCCTCGTACAGTTCTTTTCATGGTTTGCATTGTTTGCTATGTGGATCTTCAGCACAAGCGCAGTTACGTCGCACATCTACGGAACTTCCGATCCCAAAGACCCCGCCTACGCTGAAGGCGGTGCGTTGGTCGGCACATTGTTCTCGGCATATAACGGGATCGCTGCAATAGCCGCAATCTTTCTACCAATGCTTTCGAGATCATTGGGCACAAAGACCACACACCTCATTGCACTTACGTGTGGCGGACTTGGTCTCATGTCATTCCTCGTCGTACCGAATCCCGACTGGCTTTGGTTATCGATGACAGGCGTAGGCATTGCGTGGGCAAGTATTCTTTCGATGCCGTATGCGATACTTTCGGGTGCGTTGCCCTCCGATAAGATGGGGTACTACATGGGGGTGTTTAACTTCTTTATCGTACTTCCCCAGATCGTTGCCGCCGCGTGCCTTGGCGCCATTCTGAAAGGAATGTTTAACAATCAGCCGATCTATTGCCTCGTGTTGGGTGGTGCCTGTATGGTTCTCGCCGGCTTCCTTACCCTGCGGGTAAAAACCGACTAGCCATTAGAAAAAGCACCCTTTTCTTTGAGGCATCGAATTTGTTTCTTTGTCACCGCAAAGTACCCCGTATGCGTAATCTATACCCCCGCCCCGGTATTACTGTGGCTTTATTCGCAATCGCCGTTATTGCAACCGTTGCAGCTGGCTGTCGCTCCGGAAAGAGCGCATATAAGCATGGCGACTACTATTCGGCTGTGCTCCAGGCTGTTGATCGCCTCCGCTCTAACCCTGACCACAAGAAATCCAAAGAGATACTCAGCCTTAGCTACCAGGCCGCAGTAGATTACCTGGAAACAGATGCTCAAAACCAGATCGCTTCCAATGCTAACTTCAAGTACAGGGCTGCAGTCGGTAACTACGAGAAGATCAATAACCTGTACGACCAGATACGCAAGTCTCCCGGGGCATTGAAAGTGATCCCCACTCCTGTCAACAGGTACAAAGAACTTACAGAGTACAAAGCAAAAGCTGCGGAAGAAAGTTACGACGCAGGCATCCAGGCTCTGATGCTTAACACCAGGCAGGATTCGAAAAACGCGTACTTCCTGTTCACCGATGCCAACAACTTCTCTCCCGGTTTTCGTGAGTCGATCGAAATGATGGAACAGGCGAAAGCAAACGCTACCGTGAATGTGGTTGTTGAGCCTGCGCTCGACAATCGTTATTCATGGAACTTCGAACCAACCGTGTTCGGATACAACAGCAACATGTTCGTGAAATTCTATACACCCCGCCAGGCCGAAGAGCAAGGCGTGAAACGTGTAGACCAGTTCCTGAAAGTTTCTGTTAACGGCTACAGCGAAGGCCTTCCCCAGATCTCACGCCGCACCGAGACCCGCACCGACAGCGTGAAGAATGGCGAGAAAACTGTGAACGGCAAGAAGATCGACACCTATCAGAAGATAACGTCTACCACCACCATCTTCGAAAAGAAAGCCACATCACACGCGTCCATCAATCTGTGGATCACCGATGCAGCCAGCAAAGCCGATATTAGCAAACAGGAGATCACCAGCAGCATGACATGGTCCGACTCGTGGGCGATCTATACCGGCGACATCCGCGCCGTAGCTGCGGGCAACAAAAAGCTCATAGAGAAACGCGAGCCAAACATGGGCCAGGGATACCTGCAAAACATCACGAAGAAAGATCTGGACGAACAACTGGCGAAGGCGATTTCGGGGTACTACAGCCAGTTCTAGCATGGCGCCGTTGCTCGCTTTTTCTTTGCGTCTTTGCGTGAACCCGCCGAGATCCAAACCTTTTCTCTTTTCCGTAGGTTATTGTACAAACAAATTTCTATGAAGGCATATTTGACAATGGCTGCGGTACTGGTAGCAGCAACCTGTTTATTTGCCCAAACAAAAAAACCTATGGATAATTCAACGCAGGTGGCAACCTTCGGAGCCGGATGTTTCTGGTGTACCGAAGCAGTTTTCCTGAATGTAAAAGGCGTTTCCAAAGTCGTTTCCGGGTATGAAGGCGGCAAGGTTAAGAATCCCTCCTACCGCGAGGTCTGCACCGGCGAAACCGGCCACGCCGAGGTCACCCAGATCACGTTCGATCCTTCGAAGGTTACATTCGAGGAGCTCCTGGAGGTGTTCTGGAACACGCACGATCCGACAACACTGAATAAACAAGGCGCCGACGAAGGCACACAATACCGTTCGGTAGTATTTTATCACAACGACGAACAAAAGAAAGTTGCCGAAGCCTATAAGAAGCAGCTCGAAGCTTCACACGTGTATAAGAATCCGATCGTGACAGAGATCAGTCCGGCGTCAACTTTTTACCCGGCTGAAGATTATCACCAGAACTATTACGCGCTCAATCCTAACCAGGGATATTGCCAGTACGTTATCCGCCCAAAGGTTGAGAAGTTCAAAAAGCAGTTTGCGGCGAAGCTCAAAAACTGAGTGAAAACCCGTAGGAAAGCTGGTGCCGAAATCGATTTCGGTGAAGATTTTAATGATTTTCCAATGTTCCACTGCAACCAATTATGCCTAACCCCGTTGTAGACTATATAGAGTAGAGTAATCTTCTCATAGGTTTAGGTTTAGGTAAACAAGAGCCCCCTCAGTCGGAGGGGGCTCTTGCATTTATAGGGTTTTAGAATTGTTAAATTGAGTAGGTAAAACCCTCTCCTATGTGCAGACTCATGGCCTATAAGGGCACTCCTATCATCATCGATAAACTGCTCTACCAACCCAAGAACTCCCTTGTAAATCAAAGCATTAACGCCCGCGAAATCGAAGAGCCACTGAACGGCGATGGCTTCGGTATTGGCTGGTACGTTCCCGAAGTAAACTATGAACCCGTCACGTTCGTGTCGGTCAATCCTGCGTGGAGCAACCGCAACCTGCGCAACCTCGCCCCCAAGATCCGCACCGACTGTATGGTGGCACACGTACGCGCTGCCAGTGTGGGCGAAGTTTCGGAAGCCAACTGCCACCCCTTCCAGTACAAGAATCTCCTCATGGCACACAATGGAGGCGTCGAAGAGTTCGGCAAGATCAAACGCAAGCTGCGTGAACCGTTGAGCGATGAACTGTATAACTGGATCAAAGGACAGACCGACTCCGAACACATCTTTGCTTACCTGCTGAACTATCTCTTCAAGAACCATAAAGTTATCAATACCGAC
This sequence comes from Cyclobacteriaceae bacterium, assembly GCA_035656375.1. Classification (GTDB taxonomy): domain Bacteria; phylum Bacteroidota; class Bacteroidia; order Cytophagales; family Cyclobacteriaceae; genus ELB16-189. The sequence goes on from DASRSO010000222.1 coordinate 8,294, forward strand.
GCCGTTGCCGACGCATTCGATCACACGTTCGCACACGTCGACAAACTGGTAAAAGAAGCAGGCATTAAGGACGCGGCCTATCTCAATATGGTGGTCACCAATGGCCTGTTTATCGTTGCCACGCGATATGTGTCGGATCCTAACGAAGATGCGCTCACGCTTTACCACTCCGAGGGTGCACGGTATGTTGTCGAGAACGGCCAGGGCCGGCTCGAAGCACCGGAAGACGACGACCACGCCGTGCTCGTGGTCTCCGAAAAACTTAGCGACGGCCCCGAATGGACGCTGATCCCGAAAAATCACCTGGTCATGGTCGAGCAAAACCTGAACGTGAGGGTACGGGCTATCAAAGCGTGATTAAATAATTACATTCGCAAAAAAAATGCAGTGCAGTACGACGTAGTAGTTATTGGTGGTGGTATCGTAGGCCTGGCAACCGCCCTTCAGCTCAAGAATGCCAATCCGGGGCTCAAGCTTGTTGTGATCGAAAAAGAGACGCAGCTCGCTAAACATCAGACCGGGAACAACAGCGGTGTTATCCACTCGGGACTTTACTACAAACCCGGAAGCCTTAAAGCCACGAACTGCATTCGCGGTTATAACCTTTTGCTCGACTTCTGTAACAAGAACGAAGTTCCTTACGAACTGTGTGGCAAGATCGTAGTCGCCACAAGCCAGGAAGAAATTCCGCTGCTCAACAACCTGTATGTACGTGGCGGTCAGAATGGTCTTACAAATCTGAAGAAACTTAGCCAGGGCGAGTTGAAAGAATACGAGCCGCATGTGGCTGGCCTTGAAGGAATATTTGTACCGCAGACGGGCATCGTGAACTATACTATCGTTTCAGAGAAGTACGGGGAGTTGATCAGGAAAGCAGGTGGAGAGATACATCTTGGTGAAAAAGTGCTTGAGATCCAGAAGAAGGGTGGTGAGGCAGTGGTGATAACGCAGAAGACTTCGTATACAACAAAGCTGGTGGTAAACTGCGGTGGATTGTATAGCGATAAGGTTGCGGGCATGACCGTTCCGAAGCTGGATGTTAAGATCATTCCATTCCGCGGCGAATACTACAAGTTGAAAGAAGACAAGGAATACCTGGTGAAGAACCTCATTTACCCGGTGCCGGATCCCAACTTTCCATTCCTCGGCGTTCACTTTACCCGCATGGCGAAAGGTGGCGTTGAAGCTGGACCTAATGCAGTGCTTGCATTCAAACGTGAGGGCTACAGGAAATCCGACATCAATCTTTCGGAGCTCGCAGAATCACTGGCGTGGCCTGGCTTTCAAAAAGTTGCAAAGAAATACTGGAAGACAGGCTTCGGAGAAATGTACCGTTCATTTTCAAAAGCTGCCTTCACAAAGGCATTGCAGAAACTCATTCCTGAAATCCAACAGGGTGATCTCGTGGAGGGCGGCGCTGGCGTACGAGCCCAGGCTTGCGATCGCACCGGCGGCCTCGTCGACGACTTCCTCATACTCGAAGCAGACAATGCTATCAACGTATGCAACGCACCATCGCCGGCAGCAACATCTTCATTAGCGATTGGAGAAACAGTTGCCGGCCTGGCAATGAAAAGACTTAATTGATCAGTACAGCTTGAATGCTAGCCCTCCCTGGAATCCCCAAACGTTGATGTCGTTGTAATAACGCTGGAACATCATGCCGCCTGTAGCAAACACGTGCATCTTGTTCTTGTCGATCAGCCTCCTCTGAAGATTAAAACTTCCTTCAAGTCTTGGCATCTTGCCCGTTTCATGATCTTGCGCCCAACGGATCTCTCCAAAACCGCCAATTGATTGACTGTTGTTCATGACGCTGAGTCCAAACACCGACTCCTGGAATATTCTTCCCTCACCAAACGCTTCGTGCATGAAGCCGGTACTTATTCGCGCAGTAACATTCCTGTAGTTTAGCACATTCAAACCCAACACCTGCCAGTCGTCGGTGCGCAGGTCGTCAGGGTGTCCAATCCTTTCTTCCAGCATGTAGTTCATCCGGAAGTCGGTAAAAAACAATCCCCAGTTGCCACGAACACGTGGGTTGAAAACATAATAAGTTGAAGGTTGAACAGCTACCTGCCCGAAGACTTCGAGCGAAAGAATGTTGGGTACGTCTCCCCTGCGCTCAAGTGTTTTTATCTGCCACGCAGGAAGCACACGAACCGCAAAGTCCAAAAACACATACGCACCATAAATGCTTCCCAGGCCACTACCACCACCACGTTCACCAAAACCTTTATTTGATGACGACGCGCCCTTGATGCTGGTAACCTGAGCAGACGCAGCGAGGCTTGTGCATACAAGAAATGTCAGGACGAGAAATTTTTTTCTCATGAATTCAGATTCCACATCTGCATCCGGGTTCGCTCGATCGTCGGCTCTACACCTTTAATCGCCGTTACCTCGATCTCGATCAGGTATCCCGGATCGATCAACCCTTTGACTTCGATCATCGACGTCGCCGGCTTGATCTCCTTAAAGAACTCACCATGTGCTTTCCCTACATCCTCCCATCTCGAAATGTCCGTTACGAACATCCTCGTTCTCACCACATCTCTTAGCGAGAACCCCGCTTTCTCCAGCACACCGGCTATCTTATTGATAATGAAACGCGTTTGCCCGTAGATATCTCCTTTTGAAACCACACCATTTTCATCGCTGGCAACTGTTCCGGCCACTTCGATATGGTTTCCTACCTGGACGGCCCTGGAATATCCAACAATGTCTTCCCATTTGGCACCAGAGGAGTAGGTTATGCGTTCCATTGTAACAATTTAAGAATTTAGAATTTCGAATTGTGCGAATTGACCTTAAGCATACCTTAATTCAAAATTTTAAATTCGAAATTAGCGGGATGGGGTTCACTCCTGAAGAGAATTTACGCTACAGCCGGCATTTTGTTCTGCCTGGCTTCGGAAAAGAGGGCCAGGAACAGCTTAAAGCCGGCAGCGTACTGGTCGTGGGCGCGGGCGGACTCGGCTCGCCGGTCCTGCTCTATCTCGCCGCTGCCGGCGTGGGCCGCATAGGCATAGCCGATAACGACTCGGTAAACCTGTCGAACCTTCAGCGCCAGGTGCTTTACAACACTGCCGATGTAGGAAAACGGAAGGCAACTGCGGCTGGGGGCCGCCTTCGAAACCTGAACCCCGACATCCATACGGTGGCCATTGATAAGAAGATCGATTCGTCGAACATCCTGGACATCGTCAAAGACTACGATGTGATCGTGGATGCGACCGACAATTTCCCAACTCGATACATGTTAAACGATGCGGCGGTTTTGTCCGGAAAACCCCTGGTCTATGGCTCAATCTTCCGCTACGAAGGACAGGTTTCCGTTTTCAATCAAAAGGGAAGTCCTAACTACCGCGACCTGTACCCGGTCCCTCCCGCTCCGGGTTCAGTCCCCGACTGCGAGCAGGGTGGCGTGCTGGGCGTACTGGCTGGTCTTATCGGATGTTACCAGGCCAACGAAGCAATCAAACTCCTAACCGGTAAACCCGACACCCTTGCAGGGAAATTATTGATCGTCGATAGCCAGACCTGCGAGTCAACCATCGTTACCGTCCCCAATCGAAATGCAAAGGCGTCTATAAAAAATCTGGTAGATTATGACGAGTTTTGCGGACTTAAGAAAATTAACACTGCGTCGCTTATGAAAGAAGTAACAGTCCAGGAGCTGAAAAAAATGATGGATGAGAAGGTTGATTTCCAATTGATCGATGTGCGTGAACCGCACGAAGCCGACATTGCCGAAATTGGCGGCGAACTCATCCCGCAAGGCGACATCCCTTCGAACGTGGACAAGATCTCGCGCGACAAGAAAGTTGTGATCCATTGTCGTAGTGGCGCACGTAGCGGTAACATGGTTCAGTGGCTCGAAAAGAACCACGGATTCACAAACCTCTACAACCTGAAAGGCGGAATTCTCGCCTGGGCCGATCAGATCGACCCGGACGTTCCAAAATACTAACAACAGGCATTTGAAATCTTACCCCGTCCTTGTAGCGCTGCTGGTCATTGCCTGCAACGCTTCTGCACAATTTATTACCGAAGAAGGCCTCATCGTTAACCAGGCTGGCGATACTCTGCGTGGCCAGGTGAGGATACCGCGAAGCGACAAGACCCCAACGTCCATAGAGTTTATTCGCGACGGAAAAACAACACGATACAGACCTGACGAGATCCCCTATTTCCGCTTTGGCAACGACGCCAGCTATATTGGTGTGATTACCGATGTCGACAAGACACCCAAAACAGTCAAACAATTCGACGATCCTTCATTCGTTGGAACATCCGTTAAAAGAGACACTGTATTCCTTTCGATAGCTGTGCTGGGTAAAATGAGTCTCTTTAAGCTTGTCGATAATAACAACCTCTATTACGTTCGGTTTAATGACAAACTAACACCACTGACTCTTCGCGTACAACTTGTGAACCTGCCGAATGGCAATGGTATCGCAACCTATGATGTATACAAAGATCAATTGAAATCCGTGATCACGAATTGCCCCCAGGCAGAACCATGGATCGACAAGACAGACTACACGCAAGCATCGTTATCAAAGTTAATCCTGAAATTCAATGCTTGCCAGGGCGAAACATCGAGCTTCATTCAAAAACAACCTGGTGCTAAACTCATCATCTCTGCTTTCGGTGGCGTAGTTTCTTCATCACTTAACAACAGTGGCGAAACACCTCCAGCCAAAGTTAGTTACAGCGGATCGACGAAGGCCATTGCCGGTCTCGGTTTTGAGATCGCTGCTGGAAAGATGCAAAAGAGATTATCGCTTCTTGGTGAGGTCCTCACCTATTCGGTCGAGTTCACCAATAAGAACCCCACTCCGACGACGGGATATTTTTATGATCTCAGCTACGTGAGGATTAATCTCGGTGCAAGGATCTATCTTACTGGAGGTGAAATCAAACCATATGTACAGGCTGGCGTCGGCATGGGCCGGGCATACAAAAGCACCTACTTCAGCGGGCAGCCCGCAAATCAATCATTCATCCCGGCTAAAGGTGAGTCCGGATTGCATTTCGCAGCTGGAGTTAAATATCGCCGCCTGGGTTTACAGGTGCGCTACGAACGATCTGGTGGTTTCTCGGAATCGCGTGCGTTTGTCACCAAGGTCACAAACCTGTCGGGTATGCTTACATTCGATCTTAACAAACCAAAAGAGTAAAGTCCACCTCGAAAGCCCAGATCGAAAGACTATTTAGACTGCTGGATCGCCTGTTCGAGATCGGCAATAATATCACTCAGTTCCTCCAACCCTACCGATACGCGGATCAAGCCGGGTTTTATACCCACTGCTTCACGTTCCGCATCAGTAAGCTTCGAATGTGTGGTCGATGCCGGGTGAGTCGCTATGGTACGAGTGTCTCCAAGATTTGCAGAGTGGGAGATCATCTTGAGTGAATTCAGGAACCTGCGTCCCTGGTCGATACCACCCTTGATCTCAAATGTCACCATTCCCCCGCCATGCCGCATCTGCTTCTTCGCAAGATCGTGTTGTGGATGTGATGGCAGGAAAGGATATTTTACTTTGACAACCTCAGGATGCTTTTCGAGATACTTCGCAAGCTCGAGGGCATTTGCGCAATGGCGTTCCAAACGAACTGCGAGTGTCTCCAGGCTTTTCGACAGAACCCATGCGTTGAATGGCGACATCGAAGGACCTGTATGACGAGCAAAGAAGCGCACTTCCTTGATCAGTTCTTTTGTTCCGAGAACAGCTCCCCCTATTACACGTCCCTGCCCGTCCATCCACTTGGTTGCAGAGTGCGTAATAAGGTGCGCGCCCCACAATGCAGGACGTTGCAGGTATGGCGTGGCAAAACAGTTGTCGACGTTGAGGATAAGTTTGTGTTTCTGTGCAAGCTTGCCCAACCATTCGAGGTCGATCATATCCAGTGCAGGATTCGAAGGTGTCTCCACGAAGATCATCTTCGTATTCGGCTGTATCTTCGACTCCCATGCACCGGGGTCGGTAAGATCGACGTAAGTGTGCGATACGTTGAATCGCGGGAAGATCGTGTTGAGTATCTGGTGAGTTGAACCGAATACCGATCTCGAAGCGAGAATATGATCGCCGGCCTTTACGAGCGAAGCCATGCTGATGTACATAGCAGCCATGCCCGATGCGGTAGCGATACCATCTTCAGTGCCTTCCATCTTGCACAACTTCTGAATTAACTCAGTGTTGTTGGGATTGGAGAACCGTGTATAAATATTACCTGGGATCTCATCGGCAAATAATGCGCGTGCTTGCTCTGCATCTTCAAACACAAAGCTTGACGTCATGTAGATGGGCACCGAGTGCTCACGAAACTCTGAACGTTCGTGCTGGGATCTTATCGGATCTGTCTCTGAGTAGTGTGTCTTATCGTCAGCCATTCAAATAATTTCAAAACTGTAAGTGATCTTCGTCGTCTTCTTGATCGTCTCCGCCACGGAGCAATATTTTTCGACCGACAAACTTACTGCTTTCTGCACTTTATCCTGATCTAATTTGCCGAACAAACGGAAATGAATGTGCGCTGCGATGTACGGTGCGGGCTCTACTCCGGGCTCGCGTTCACCCGTTACCGTGATCTTTATGTCTTCCAGGGGTTGGCGCTGCTTCTTCAGAATGTTAATGATATCCATAGTGCCGCAGGCTCCTAACGAGGTGAGTAACAACTGCATAGGCCGCATACCAAGCCCCTGCCCGCCGATATCGGGCGAGGCATCAATATCTACCGTGTTGCCATTGTCATTAACACCTTGCAGGTGAAAACCGTCATTCAATCGATTGATCTCAATCTTTACGCTCATACAGTTGAAGTTTCTTTTTCAGGAAACAAAAGACTACCGCCAATCATTCCAGCAACGCTCACCATTGTAGCTGGAACGAGAGCAGGAATCGAAAGTTCGATGTTAACAAATATAAACCACGCTGCCGCACCGAATACTATCGAGAGAACGGCACCAGCACTACTCGCACGTTTCCAGTAAAGCCCAAACACCAACGGCACAAACAACGACACAAGGCTCAATACACTCGACTCACCCACCAGCTCATAAATATTCCTTCGAAGGCAGGCCATTACTGTTGCCACTACAGCAAAGATCAATACACATACGCGGGTGAGCTTTAACATTTCCTTGTCACTGTATGTACGTGATGAAAGCGGCCTGATAAGATTCTCTGCAAGGATAGCCGCCGGCGCCAGTATCGCCGAACTCGTCGTACTCATGATCGCCGACAACAACGAACCGAAGAACAGGATCTGAACAACAATTCCTGTATGAGCCATCACCATGTTTGGTAGTGCGAGCTGAGCATCTCCCAACTGATCAGGATAAAGATGTTTGGTGCAAAGACTAATGAACAACGGCAACATCGCGACACTCAGATACAGTATCGCAGCAATGTAACACGACTTCACTGCTGTGTTCGCCGAACCCGACGACATCGCACGCTGAAACACATCCTGCGAAGGCAGCGAACCCAGTCCCAACACCGACCATGCCGCAAACCATCCAATGACCTCGCGACCATTCGCCTCAGGCAAAAACTTGAAGTTCTGTTCGGGCACTTCACTCATCACATTCATGAAACCCCCGGCCTTCCCGGCCAACACGAATGCAAGAACGAGAAGTCCGACTATGATGATAATGCTTTGAATGAAATCAGTTATCGAGATCGCCCACATTCCGCCAATGTATGTGTAGAACGTGACCACCACGGCACTTATCACAACACCATGCCATAGCTCGAGACCGGCAACCACATTCAGGATAAGACCCATCGCCACCAATTGCGCCGCGATGTACCCAACGTAAGGCGGTGCAAGGAACGCGCTCGCCACCAGCTCGGTCTTCCGTCCAAAGCGAACTTCAAAGTAGTCGCCCAGCGTTAACAAGTTCATGTTGTACAACTTCCTCGCGAAGAACAGCCCGAACAACACGAGACATAACGCTGCTCCGAAAGGATCCTCTATCACAGCATAGAGTCCGCCCTTCAGGAACTCCGACGATGCTCCGAACACCGTCTCCGATCCAAACCAGGTCGCAAAAAGTGCCGACGAGCTAAGTAAAATCGGGAGGCTGCGCCCGGCAAGCATGAAGTCGCCGGAGGTCTTCACCCTGCTGGAAGCCCAATACCCGATAATG
>DASRSO010000223.1:0-5012 GCA_035656375.1 Cyclobacteriaceae bacterium
TGTATGTTGGATGCTACTGATGGCTACTTCCAGTTTTTTTCTGAGTAGGGTATCGGTAAAAATGGAATTAGCGACACCGTCGCCAGTTGCCAGGCGATTGACTACATCACTCGCGGTCCGTGTAGCCATTTCGGTATTTAAACCAGCCTTGTTAAAGTGAGATGCTGCCGATTTAAGATCTTTGGCAATCATCGTATCAGCGAGAATATTCCACAATGTGGAGCTTCCATTTAACCTCACTGAAACTTGCTTGAGATTTTCAGTTATCACGGCGATATTGTTATTCGTCGTTTGCAGCGTTCGAAGCATTTCGTCCGTCTCTACCGGCATTCGCGAGGCGATAACGCTGCCTTCTTTCACAGCCGGGTAATTCCCGGGCATCGAGTTTATATTGACCAGCCTGTTACCAACGAGTCCATCGGTACCGAGTGAGGCAACAGCGTTTGTCCTCATATGATCTTTCATCCGGCTGTCAATTATCATCACAACAAGAACTGTCGTATCATCTTCTACTGTAATGGACTTTACGGTGCCAACGTCGATGCCGGCAAACCGTACGTTGTTTCCTGCAACAAGCCCATTGATGTTCCGGAAGTTTGTAGAGAGCGTGAAGGTCGAACCAAACAGATTCCGGTTTTGTCCAATCATGTATAATGTGAATACCAGGAAGACGACGCCTGCCAGCACGAACACTCCTAGTTTTAGATTGTTTATCGTTGTTTTTCTTTTCATGCGCTTTCGAGAAAGAATTCATGGATCTTTGGATCGTCGGTTCGTACCAGGGTCTTAAATGTGTTATCGGCGTAGCAGGTCCCGTCTACTAGCATGACTACGCGGTTCGAAGTGATCTCAATGCAATTCATGTCATGCGAAATGATAAGTGACGATGTATTATATTTTTTCTGAACTTTTACGATCAGGCGGCTTATCTCTCTGGCCGTTATCGGGTCGAGACCTGTTGTCGGTTCATCGTACAGGATGATATCAGGCTTAAGGATCAATGTTCTAGCTAACGCAATTCTCTTACGCATACCACCCGACAATTCGGAAGGCATCATGTCGATTGTATGTTCAAGGCCCACATCTTCCAGGGCTTCGATAACAGATTTCTCGGGGTTCAACGCCTCTTGTTTCAGCCAGTGCCGTCGCAACGGGAATTCAAGATTTTCCCGCACAGTCATCGAGTCGTAAAGGGCATTACTCTGAAAAAGAAATCCGATTCGCGCGCGCACTTGATCGAGTTCATCTTGATTGAGATCTTCAATCGGTTTTCCAAATACCGAGATCGATCCCGAATCAGGTTCAATCAAACCGACGATGCATTTAATAAGAACAGATTTACCTGAGCCGGATTTTCCCAATACTGCAAGGTTCTCGCCTTTATTTAGCGTGAGCGAGAAGTCATTAAGCACTTTGTTGGATCCAAAGGCTTTGTACAAGTGGGAAATTTCCAGGACCGTTTCAGAAGGCATTTTGAAAAGAACTAAGTGAGCCCCAATAGGTCTATTATTTGTACCGCAACGAGATCGATGATAAACACCAGCAATGACGCAATAACAACGGCGGCGTTTGCGGATCTCCCAACACCCTCCGTACCCTTCCTCGAATTAAATCCTTGATAACAGCCAACGACGCCGATCGCAAAACCGAAAAAGAAAGTTTTTATGATCGAAGGAACTACATCGCCATAGCTCAAAGCTTCGAAGACCTGCGACCAGTACAAATGCCAGCTCACAGATCCGCGAAGGTTTACACCCAAATATGCACCGTACAGCCCAATCGCATTAGATAGACTTGAAAGCACCGGCACCATTAATGTTGTTGCAAGAACACGGGTGACAATCAAGTATTTGAATGGATTCGTTCCCGATACTTCCATTGCATCGATCTGCTCGGTGACACGCATTGATCCGAGTTCCGCGCCCATTCCGGACCCAACCTTGCCTGCACAGATCAATGCAGTAATGACCGGGCATATTTCCCGGACGAGCGATACTGACACCATCAATGGAAGCATTGATTCGGCTCCAAACTCGACGAGAGTAGGGCGGGATTGGATCGTCATCACTAATCCCATAATGAAACCAGTAATGCCTACCAGCGAGAGCGACTTATACCCGACCAGGTAACATTGGCGGAAGAACTCCTCGAATTCCTGACGAGGCTTGAAGATCTCACGAAAGAAGCGACCTGTAAACCGGGCCATGCTCCCGGTTTCGTCGAGGAATTTTACAAATGCTGACGATGATCCGCTGCTCATGTCGAAAAGTACCTTATCGATCAGAGGCAGGTACTGAGATCAATCAGCGGGTAACATGAGATTTGTCAGGATCAGTGGAATGCGATTAGTGGATACCACATGTCGCTTGTCATCTCGCGAATAACCCGGGTATGCAGGTGGGCTCCGATTCCATCGCGAAAGCAAAGAGCAAGGGCATTATAATCTCCCTTCAGCATGAACTTACGGAGGGCATCCACGACGTTAGCATCATAAAGTGTTTTAAAAGATAAATTGACAATGTCTCCGTACTTGTCCTTTAATACCTCTTCGGTAGCTCGTAATTCCCTTTCTGCATCGGGACTATAAGCCTCCATGACCTGTACTAGCGTCACGCCACACTTGAGGGCCTGCGATAGCTCTACAACCTTCTCCATTGGCACGGTAACAATGCGCCAATAATCAAATGCGTAAGCAATGTGATTTATCTTGCTGTAAGCGCATTGTTCGGGAACAACGATTACCGGAATTCCGGTGCGCTTTATAACGCGGTAGGTCATGCTTCCACAGATCCGTTGAAAGAAATCATCTTCACCATTGGTGCCCATCACCACCAGGTCAAAATCTTTTGCAGTGTTTGCGATATTTTTTGCCAGCCATCGCGCAGAGGTCACAGGTTCAGGATTGCATGAAATCTTGTATGTATTACTCACCTCCAGGCATTCTTTGTTCAGCATGTCTTCAAGATGTGCGTTGCTCATTCCGGTCCCCACCAGAACTTCCTCCGGCGTTAATTCAGACAATAAGTTTGCATGGATGAGATGAAGCGACGCTCCGATAGTTTTGGCAATTTCGGCTGCGTAGGTAACTGCGTTTTCACCAACTGGTGAAAAGTCGGTAGGGCACAATATCTTTTTCATGTTAGTGTATGTGATGTTTCTTTTTTGAGCAATAAGACAAGGAACGATAGGCTGAGGATTATTGTCGATGGAAAGGCCGCGCCGATTCCTAAGGGTGCGATCGCGACCCCAAAGATCAAACCGGCGATGCAGCCCAACTTAAACCGCAAGTTTTCCAATAGCATGGACGTACCGATGTATAGTTGTCCGATGGCAATAGCGGAAACAACTACTGTAGTTTGCCTGGCAAAGAATCCACGAATAAACTCGCTGTATAATGGCAAAAACGTGGTATCTGCGAACCCCTGGTATGCTGACGGGTTGCTGAATGCCGTATAGATGTTAAAACCAGCGGCACCGAAGAATAACATACCAAGGATTCCTTCCGCCACATTGGGTTTCCGGAAACTTAACCACAGGATTCCGGTCGCGAGCGCATTCGAGATGATGAAGGGTGTAAGCAGTTCTGGAGTGAGCGTGAATTTCATAGCGGCGAATCATCTAATTTGACTTGTCGTAAATTTCAAGGGCGTCCGGGAGGCAGGTCGTTACTCCTCTAAGGCCGCAAATAGTTAGGGTGATCAGTATTGCATCTTTCACCTCGTCTCTCGTTGCACCTGCCTTCCTGGCCATTGGTACATGGAAGTAGATCGCAGTTGAATTGCCCAATGAAGCTTGCAGGCCTATGTAGACAAGCTGCTTTGTTTTATCGTCAAGGCCTTTTGTTCCTCGCAGGGAGTCAATGAGGCCGTCGAAAGCCTTGGCGACCTCCGGTGATTCTTTTTGGAAAACGTCCATCGGATTTTGATTCATGGTCATAGATTTTAGCTGGTTATTCTTTTTTGAAACATTGAAGCGCGGCTCGACAGAAGGTTCGCGATGACTGCCCACAATGCAACTGTCAGAATTATATAATATTTTATTAATGGAGTTCCAGTCGCTGGTGGGAGCAGAAGTGATATCGTACTCGTGGTTAAACTTGCATGTATGAGCATCGAGATCATCAGGCTCTCTGTTCGATCGTACACCCATGCCATAAGCACCAGGTAAGCGGCAGCACGCCTATGTAGAAAACTAAGGGCGGAAAAAGGAGATCCCGTGCAATCCCGCCCGACTCGTCGCCGCTCGAAGACCAGCTTTGTGACAGGATCCAAAGAATCGATCCTGTTAATAATGGAATTATAAGAACGGCGACACCGTACCATTGTAATCCAACTCTCCATGTATTGAACTTCGACCATAGATTTCTAAAGCCTTGTCTGCCAAATACAACAGCCGTCATTTGTATGCCTCCCACTGTCGGACCCGCAAGCATTGCTACAAGAGCAGTTGAAAATAGTCTAGCCGTATCGTCGGGCGTCGCTCGCATGTCAGAAGACTGAACCGCTACGAGGACTCCGCCCCATGAAATTATAAACACCCCGACGAAGTACGCCCATATTGGAAATCTGTTCACAAAGTCTTTCAGTGCTTTCATGTTTCACTGAGCCTGTTTTTGAATAGCCTTGCAAGAGAAATCGTTGATCCGGGAAATGTTATCGCCCACAAGGAGGCAGGCCATATCAATGGGTGATAGTAGGTCTGTAGCGCTATGAAGGGAAGAATTAGTCCGTTGGCGATAAGAAACGATCGGACCGGTCCCTTCTGAAATGCGAAGCCGGCAAACAGAGTTGACAGGCTCATGAAGCTGTATCCCAGGATGTCGACAGAGTAAAGAAAAGAGTCGAATGGTGTAAACACCAGGAACCTGACGCTCTCGATTTCCCCGCTGATGAGATGTGGTGCTACCAACGTGAGTTGCACATAATAGTTAGTGCTTATCAATGCCGTGTAGATGGTCGCAAAGACAAGGGCGACATGGCTGAATATTCTATTTCCTATCGGTGTATAGTGAT
>DASRSO010000224.1:0-3729 GCA_035656375.1 Cyclobacteriaceae bacterium
AAATATCAAACCTATTGGCAAAGCGTAAGCAACCCGAAGTATTCCTGGATACTTGGTGGCATCGCTGTGTTGATACTTATCATCGCGTGTGTGAACTACATATCTCTTGCATTGGCGGGTTCCACAACACGCCGCAAAGAAGTTGGCGTACGGAAGGTGACGGGCGCCCAGAAGTGGCAACTGGCCTGGCAGTTTGGAATGGAATCGTTGGTGTTGACCGTCGTATCGGTGTCACTCTCAATTTTATTGGTGGTCTTGCTGCGCACATCTTTCAATGAGCTTACCGGTCGCGATATCAACATCCAGCTTGCCGAGCTGTCCGGTATAGCTGCAGTCATGGCAATGCTGGTCGCATTACTCGCGGGAAGTTACCCTGCATTTTATTTGTCTTCACTGAAGCCGGCACTCGTGCTGAAGGGCATCGCCACTGCCCGACTGCAATCGAATTTTACCAAAGGACTTGTGGCGTTGCAATTCGCATTGTCTTCGTTCCTTATCGTAAGCGCTGTTGTCATGAATCGACAGATGGATTTCATCACCAATAAAGACCTCGGGTTCGACAAGGAACAGGTGATCGTTATTCCCACTCAACTCGGACGAAGCGACGAGTCGAATCGGTTTATCGAACGGTTCCGCACGGAGCTTCAGAAAATCGCCGGTGTGATAGAAGTATCCGGAACAAGTTCGTCGTTCGGTGGGGGCACCTGGCGCAACGACATTAAACGCGGCGACCAGGTTATCCCCGCCTACATCTATGCCGTTGACGACAAGTATATATCAACTCTTGGACTTGAACTCGTTGCCGGCCGCAACTTCGATCCGGCCCTGGCATCAGACTCATCGGGAATAATCGTGAACGAAGCGATGGTTCGAGCCATGGGATGGGATAAGCCGATCGATGAACAACTCAAGTGGCGCGGCAACGCTGTGGATCGTGTGATTGGCGTTGTGAAGGACTATCACTTTATGTCTTTGGAACACGCGATTGGTCCCGTGATCATGTCGATCAACAAGCAGAAAGTCGGATACCTGCCAACGATGTTTGTTAAGGTCGAAGCGGGAATGGTTTCGTCGTCAGTTGCCCAGATCGCTTCCACCTGGAAGTCGATCGCGCCCGACAAGCCGTTCAATTACTCATTCCTCGACGACGACGTGTCGCGGCAATATGGCGACCACAAGCTTTGGACAAACCTGATGACTATCGCGACAGCGATCGGTATTGTGATTGCTTGCATGGGACTGTTTGGTCTTTCCGGGATGAACGCAGTGAGTCGCACGAAAGAGATCGGGATACGAAAGGCATTGGGAGCAGAGCTTGTAAATATTGTGGTGATGATGAACAAGCCATACTTGTGGCTCGCGGGAATTGCATTCATGATTGCTGTGCCACTGGCTGCGTATGCGATGGATCGATGGCTTTCAATTTTCGAATTCAGGATATCGATTGATGCAATGTTGCTTGTTGTGACGATGGTTGCTTCACTGGCGACCGCGCTTTTGTCGGTGAGCTACCATGCGGTGAAGGCGGGAATGATGGAACCGGGGAAGGTATTGAAATCGGAGTAGTTTTTTGAAGAGAGAGATTGTTTGTTAAGAGAAGGATTGTGTGTTAACAGAGGGCCTGTTTGAGAGAGGGCTTGTTTTTGAGAGCGGACTTGTTTTTGAGAGAGGACTTGTTTGTTTTCTCTCGCAAAAATCCTCAGACATGCATCAAACCATTCAAAACTCCGACTCTCTTTGCGAACCTTAGCGAACCCTTTGCGCGCCTCAGCGGCACCCCGCATTTCTTTGCGACCTCCCTAACCTCAACCCCTCACCCACACCTCACCCCCTTACCCCTCAATCCTCGCCGACGAATCCTTCGAAAACCTCCAGATAAACCCATCCAGCACATAGTGTGTCACCTGTGGCAAAACCAGCAGTGCTACGACAACAGAAATTGTTACCGGGTTCGACAGCGCCTCGAAACCCACCATGAACGGGAAAAGCTCTTCATGATCTTTCCAGATCATTCCATCCCATATAGCTTCTTCAAAGTACGCGAACGCTGCCACCACCGCCACGAAGATGAGAACTCCTCTGAGACCCGGCGAAAAACTTGTCCCCCCTTTCTTCTCACCGTACAACCACACCAGTCCCATGTATGGAATCCCATGAGCAACAACATTCAACAAGGTAAACGTCAGGTCCCCGTGAAACATCACGATACCAACATACCACGACAAAAACGTTCCGGCTACGATCGCATTTTTGGGTGTATTGAAACCCGAGTTCCAGCTGACCAGCCACTCTTTAATAATATAGACAAGCATGATCGCCACGTAGAGCATCAGCGATGGGACTTCGAGCCACACCAGGTCAAGCCTGACGAAATCATTCGGCACGAACCAACTCAACGTGCCAGTTAAGTTCATGTGCCAGTACAGGACCGGGTAAAGTGTTGCTGCATAGATCGCTGCGGCGTCGATCAGTTTTTCGTAACGGTTCTGATTTTGTTTGCGTGAATACAGCCTCAGGAAACCGTACTGCTGTCGAATGAAGTGATATAACGCTACGTAAGCGAGTATCCTCCAAAACAAAAAAGAATCATAAAGATGCAACGAAAGCCCCACAACAAATGCGACAGCCGGAATGATAAGCAGCACTTTCTTGTATTTCTGAAATGTGCTCCGTTCCCAGTAGAATCGAAACAGGGTGCTATACACGTGACTAACATCGATCAGCAATACAAGCAACAACCACCAGCCTGGCGTTACTTCGAGGTGTGTGTTGAAATAATCCCTGAAAAGTATAACGATGAATACCGGGATGAACAGCGGAAGGATTATAAGGACCGTTTCCTTTCCTCTATTTGCGAGCCAGTGTCCGGTGCCGGGGTTCATACTATATAATATAGAGGATTATATAAGGGAGTTCATCAGTTCGGTTGCCGCTCGGATGCCGCCTTCGAAACCTTCTTCGAAAATAGAGATTCCGCTGA
Source organism: Cyclobacteriaceae bacterium (assembly GCA_035656375.1). Taxonomy (GTDB): domain Bacteria; phylum Bacteroidota; class Bacteroidia; order Cytophagales; family Cyclobacteriaceae; genus ELB16-189. Next base: position 2,981 of record DASRSO010000224.1, read on the forward strand.
GATCGGAGTGGGCGAAAAATACCTTGTTTTCAATCGGCTTTCGCGCCGTTTGCCTGTCGGCGCCCCACATCAATCCCGGCGACGGCCGTATCATGCCGTGTCCCCAGATCCAGACGTCCATCTGTGTAGAGAAGCTGGCAATATCGGGATGTGCCAGCTTCAGATCGCTGAATATAGAGTCGCGCCATGATTCCCACGATGTTTCCATCGCAACTTTTCGCATTGCTGCACAATCTCTTCCCGTGAGAGCCCGATAGTATGTGATCGTTTTCTCCCTCATGGGCGTATCGAGCTGCTGATGTTGCGATAGAACGTAGCCTAGTGAACTGCTTCCATAGATCACATTATCCCACGAAAGTGGTTGTCCTCTTCGTTCATTTAGCCACGAATTGACTTTAATGTTCGCAACCATCCACGGTGCATACTGGAACTTCGAATAATCGAGATCTCGTTTATGGCGGATAAGATATTTTGCCGCGAAAGTTGGTATGGCTGTAATGACACCTTTTGTCTCAATTCTTTTAACTGAGTTCGATGCCACGTCAAAATAATCGACGTTGACCTTGTTGCTTTCAATCGAAACACCAAGAGCAACCGACTTTGGACTGATCTTTTCTTCAATGCCTTTCTTTAAGCTATCGGTAAGGAAGGCATTTCCCTCGGGCCACGTCAGTACATCTTCGAGGCCGGCATTTGCAGCTTTGCCTTTCCGTGATGCGAAGTAGTGTATGCCTGCCCACGCCGACGTT
>DASRSO010000225.1:0-9662 GCA_035656375.1 Cyclobacteriaceae bacterium
AGGTAAAATTTCAGAATTCCGTACCTTTGGAGTATGGAAACTCACGCGCATCAAAACCGACCCAATGTCGACCTTCGTTGGTTTTGGGATTTTGAAGTTTCCAAAATCGACTGGCGCAAGAGCTATAAAACGATCATCTCACGGATAATCGAGAGGGGGTCACCTTCCGAATGGAAGGAACTCACGAAATTTTACGGTGAAGACAAGGTGGTTAATGCCATCAAAAACGAGATCACCTTCATTCCAGAATACATCCTACAGGATGTTTGTAATTATTTTCATCTGAAGAAGGAGGATCTTTTATGTTACACACGAAAACAGTCGAGGCCAGGACACTGGATCTGATCAAAAGATTAATGTCAGACGAGAAATTGAAAGATTTCCGACTGGTTGGTGGTACTGCTCTCTCCCTCAGCATAGGACATAGAATCTCGATCGACATTGATCTCTTCAATGATCAGGGCTTCGACGCTTTCTTCCTTAAAGAACATCTTGAAAAGACTTACAAAATGGACCGGTTAACCGCCATTACCAACGGAGTTTTTGGCTTGATTGAGAATATCAAAGTGGACCTTATCACACACGGGTATGATTGGATAAAGCCTGTTGTCGAACTCGAAGGTATCAGAATGGCATCTTTTGAGGATATAGGGGCAATGAAAGTTCATGCGATAGTTCAGAGTGGTTCGAGGGTGAAGGACTTTGTGGATATTTATCACCTTCTTGAGCATTTCTCGATAAATCAGCTTGTCTCTTTCTACGAGGAGAAGTATCCCGAGGCTAATCGGGTTCTTGGTGAAAATAGCTTGGTGTATTTTGACGATGTGGACTTTGATATTCCCGTGAAACTAACAAGTGGAGAACTTGACTGGAAGCAAATTGAGAACAGGCTTAGGGAGGCATATCTTAATAAGAAGAAAGTGTTTGAGGTTGCGAGAAAGGAAGCAAAAGGTCGCCGTCGAAGACTTTAGGCGAAAACACGTAACTTTATTAATCTTCCACCCCATCAATTATGCCGATGACCGAAAAAGAAAGGGACGACCTTTATCTCAAGAGGTTATTGACTCATTTGGAGACCACCAAAGAGAGAAAGTTCTATGCCATCCAACGTATAGATATTTTGCTCATTTCAATATCAGGTGCCGGAGTTTATATCATTTTTGAAGAATTAAAATTCATAAAATCTCAGATACCTCCAATTCCATATAACGACTCTATGATTGAGTTGTCTGGAGTTTTACTGACGGTGGGGATTCTTCTTAACATACTGTCTCAATGGAGTGGACATCGTGCGAACAAGTTTGAAATCGAATGTACAGAACATAGCATTTCCCAGGAAAAAGGAGATCAAGTTCCTAAAAATGTTGTTGATTCGGTTAGGAAGAAAGTGGCGATTTACAATAGCCTTACTGCAAACTTGAACACCTACTCCACCCTCTTCATCATCGGCGGCATCTTACTATTGACCTATTTTAACCTACTTACCTTTTGAAGGAGGTGGTTCACTACCTCCACCTTTATGAATGTCGGGTTCTGGATCTGCAAGCGGTATTTCTCTTGGTTCTGGTCGCGCCGGCCTTGGAGGTGGTTCTGGTCGTTTTGGCGGCTCAGGTCGCTGAGGAGGTGGTTGCTGTTTTGCCATAGTTTCCCTTTTCAAATAACATCTTTCTTTATCTACTAGGACTGCTAACTATTGAGAGTTCGTTTTGGTGGATTATCAGCTCCAGTTCCCTCTCTTTTTGGAGTTGGTTTAGGGGAGGGTTTAACGGGTTGCGGTGCTTTAGGTTGGGGTTTTGGAGGTGTGGGTTGTTTAGCCATTGGTGTCGTATGTTTTTACTAGGAGAATTTATTTCACCTATCTAATCCGAGTTATAACCCATTCCGAATCACCATACCACAATACAACTGCAGTCATTGGTCCAGGTAGTTTCGGTTCAATCGCGGCGGTCGAAGCGGGCGTACGATCGGTGAATAATAGAGACTGGTTTTTAATCTGTTCCGATGTGATAATGAAGTCGACACACTCTCTAACCGATGAACATCCAGCTCCTGTTACATGTCCCGAGGCTGTTACCTCATTTTTTGTTGTTATAAACCGGTTCATATTCTGCGATAAATTGTTGTTAAAATCTGTTCTACGATTTCAGACCTGTCAGGGCCGTGATGTTAACAAATCGGAAATTTTACTTTTGGTTGATTGGTAAACGCAGTCCGAGCCAAGCCAAGACGTCAGTCTTAAAATTTCGAGAATTGAAAAGCTGTACATGGGTGTTTTGTCAATTTAGTTACTCAGCCATCCCCTTGCAATACCGTGTTTTCTCGATATAGGCATTCTCTCCAGTTGCGGGTAAATTTCTTCCATGAAAACACTCCTCACCATCGCGCTTATCATCATAGGATTTGGTGCATTTGCGCAAACATCAACAACTCCCGATACTCAATATGTTTATTGCGAGGTTGTCGGTACAGAAAAACTATTAAGCACAAAGGTTAATATCGTTGTCGACTTTGGGGATCGCTTGAAGTGGTTTGCGGACAACCGCATGAAGGACGAAAAGACTGGTAAGCCAATTGTCTTCAATTCGATGGTCGACGCTCTTAACTACATGGGAAAACAAGGTTGGGTACTCGCCCAGGCTTACCCAGTAACAATTCAAAATCAGAATGTCTATCACTTCTTATTGAAGCGCTCTGTCGATTCATTGTCAGAGGAAGAAAAGAGTCATGTCGCAAAAAATGATTAGGCAACCAGCACCGATGTTCAAGCCGTAGGTGAAGTCGTTCATCTTCTGAACGGCTTCAATATTGTAATTAACTCTTTGTCTCGAGTTGTTAGCTCTGAACGAAGTGATAGGAGTAGGCCCGTTTCGCGTAGCTACAACATGGCTTGCTACTTCGAACTTGTTCCGTTTTTGCGTAGCAAAAACATTGCTTGCTCCGAAGTTGTCGAAAGCTGCCACTAATTGCTCTTACGTGCTTCTAAATGCGCTTAATGTATCTTATATGCTGTTAGTTGCTTTTATGAGCCGCTAATTGTTCTTATCGGCTCTTGAAATCTTATGTCTTACTGATTAGCAGGAAAACCCATCCGATGAAAAAAGAAATCCCATACCAATTGTGTGTTATCAGTCACCGTGGTAAATTGAATCACAATCACACAACGCGCGTGATCTCTCTTTGACATCCGGTGAACAATTAGGTGAGTTGGATTTTCAGCACTCCCGTTAGCAACAGTAAGTCAGTGAATTACACTTCACTTTCACTTCCTGTCGGGACTACGATACATTAAATCGAAGTAAATGCCACTGAGTTTTATAATTGGGTGGCATTTTTCATTTTAGTCAGTGTCAAAAACTTCCAGATTAATACCGGAAGTGCTCGCACCGTCCGCGGTAGCGTCGTGGTCGATTACGAGAATGCATTTGTGGAACTGGAATTCACATAACTACGGCTTATCTTGCTCTTCCCTATGAGTACGAAGAACTTCACCCGACGGCAAGCCTTGCATGCCATCAGCCTTGCGTTCCTGGGCACGCAATTTTCCTGCACATCAACCGGATCCAGGGAAACGGCAAAATATCCGGTACAGTCAACGCACTACCTGACACTTCACGAAGTCGCGGCGCTTATCAAGAGAGGGGCAATCTCCTCGAAAGAACTCACAAAGGAAATACTTGATCGAATTGCCAGGCTTGACGGGCACCTGAATAGTTACATTACGATCATGGCGGATACTGCAATGGCGGCGGCCGACCAGATGGACAAGGAATTGTTAGAAGGCAAATACCGCGGCCCTCTTCATGGAATTCCCATCGGCGTTAAAGATTTGTTATACACTACTAACGCACCTACGACGGGGAGCCACGCATTCAATCTTAAGTTCATTGCGCCATTCAACGCAACCGTCATTGACAAACTTGAAGCTGCCGGTGCCATCATCATCGGTAAGCTCAATTTGACGGAAGGAGCTCTGGGCGGTTATAACTCAACATGGCGGATTCCGAAAAACCCGTGGGGAGACGATCTTTTTACAGGGATGTCTTCGAGCGGTTCGGGTGTTGCAACCGCCGCCGGATTGTGTTTCGCCTCCATCGGAACAGACACAGGTGGCTCTATCAGATATCCATCATGTGCTAATGGTATCGTAGGGCTTAAGCCCACATATGGTTTGGTGAGTCGCTACGGCGTAATGCCTTTATCGGAGTCGTTGGATCATGTGGGCCCCATGACCCGCTCTACGCTGGATGCAGCCATTATGCTTGAGGTCATCGGAGGGCACGACGCCAATGACCCGACAAGCATTAATTCGCAACCATTGGATCTCACCAGTTCGATCGATAAAGGAATAAAAGGGCTCCGGATAGGGGTTGACGACTATTTGAAGATGGGAGCAACACCTCAGGTGGCGGCTGCTGTCGAGGACGCTGTTCGTCAACTTGAGTTGTTAGGTGCTGTAGTTGTTCCGATTAAATGGCCCGACAACAAAAGCGATCGTGACCGGCATTGGTTTACAATCTGTAGCAAGGAAGCGTTCGAGGCGAACAGGAAAACCTTTCCTTCCCGAAAAAGTGAGTATGGAGATTACTTCGCCGATGCTCTTGAAGCGGGTTCGAAAGTAAGTGAAGCAGACTATCGGGCCGCGTTGAAATTTAAAAGCGAGTTCGCTGTAAGTTTCCGAAAACTCCTGGCCGAAGTGGATGCGGTGGCAGCGCCTGGAGGCGGGATTGCAAAGGGTGTTAGTGATGAGTTGTGGAGAAAAAAACATAGCGAGGGAGTTCTCGGAACGTTTGGTCATTTGCTTGGCATGCATTTTTGCAATCCGTCGAATCTTGCAGGCACACCAACACTTTCCCTGCCGTGCGGCAAAGCAGCGAACGGATTGCCACCACCAGGCTTTCAGTTGATTGGAAATGCGTTGACCGAAGCGACATTGTGCAGGATCGGCTACGCTTACGAGCAGGCCACGAGTTGGAATAATCAGCATCCGGATCTTTCATGAACTGGAATAAGGCTTTGACTTTCCAGCACGACTCACCAAGATGTGCGATCCAGGTGAAGGTGAACCTGCCGGGAAGGATCGAACCCATTTCATGGCAAAAGGGTCGTCATAACCTGCTGACTTACACCATATATACTTTCAACGAGTTTGATAATCCGTCCGTCAGGTCTACAAGACGCTAATTCGAACTGAATGCCACTGAATTTTATAGGTCAGGGGCATTTTTCATTTTATTCAGCGACGGAAACCATCATAGGATGGATCGACTATGCAACCTCTCGCCTCCTCCGAGTTCTTTGACAATGCATTCACATATTATCCACAGCTAAACTAACTCGGTATGCTCGAAAGCTTCATCAAAATAGGATGGAGGAACCTTTTCAGAAACAAAGGTTACTCCGCTATCAATATCGGTGGACTGGCAATGGGTATAAGTGTGGCAATTCTTATCGGTTTGTGGATCAATGACGAGTTGTCATTCAACAAGAATCACGACAACTACAAATACATTGCACGGGTGATGCAAAACACCGCGCACGAGGGTATAACGGGTACTGGAATGTACATGCCAGTTCCGCTCGCGGCGGAGTTAGCTAAAAGTTTTGAAAATGACTTCGAACACGTGGTCATATCATCATTTCCTGCTGACCATACGATCTCATTTGGAAATATACATTTTACCGAAACGGGTAACTACATGCATGCAGATGCACCGCGGATGTTTACGTTTCAGATGCAGCTAGGCACAGCAAGTGGTCTCAACGAATTGAATTCAATTTTCTTATCCGAATCAACGGCAAAAAGAATTTTTGGTGACGGAGATCCGATCAATAAACTGCTGACAATTGATGGAAAAACTGAAGTGAAGGTCACGGGCGTTTATAAAGACATGCCGCGGAAATCGGAATTTTATAATATAGATTTCGTCGCGCCATGGGAGCAATTTGTTGCTTCGAATGATTGGGTAAACAGGGTCAAGGACACATGGGATCAAAGTGTTGTCCAGGTTTTCGTCCAGCTCGCACCAAACAGTGAGGCGGATATTGTTTCACAAAAAATAAAAAACACGATCTATGATCGTGAGAGCGACCAATACAAAGTATTTCAGCGCAGCCTTTTTCTTCATCCCATGAGCAAATGGCACCTGTACGAGGAGTTCACGAATGGAATAAATACCGGAGGGAGGATTCAATTTGTCTGGTTGTTTGGCATCATCTGCATTTTTATCCTGATGTTGGCTTGTATCAACTTCATGAACCTGAGCACGGCACGCTCCGAGAGGCGCGCGAAGGAAGTCGGGATCCGCAAAGCAGTCGGTTCAATCCGCAGACAACTGATCACTCAGTTTTTCAGTGAATCTCTTCTGGTCGCTGGCCTTGGCTTTATCCTCAGCATTGGATTGGTATTCCTTGTATTGCCACAGTTCAACCAAGTGGCTGACAAGCAAATCGACATACCCTGGGAGAGCGTTTATTTCTGGTCATCATGCATAGGATTTACGTTGTTCACAGGGGTAGTTGCGGGAAGTTATCCTGCGTTATATCTGTCGTCCTTCCAGCCGGTGAAAGTTCTCAAGGGCACTTTTCGCGCCAGCCGCGCGGCGTCGATACCACGAAAAGTGCTGGTCGTTCTGCAATTCACTGTGTCTATAGCGCTCATGATTGGAACTACAACGGTTTACCTTCAGATTCAGCATACTAAAAATCGTCCATTGGGTTATGACAATGATGGACTGATCTACTTCGACATGAAGACTAATGAAATTCATGGTCATTTTGAATCCGTGCGTAACAAATTGATTTCGTCAGGCGCAATTGTAGAGATGACTGAATCACAAAGCCCAGTCACCAGGAGCGGACCTAATATTGTTGGCTGGACATGGAAAGGTAAAGATCCGGCTTTCATGGAGCAATTTTCCGCCGATTGGATATCGCCCGAATATGGGAAGACAATCGGTTGGGAATTAATCGCCGGGCGGGATTTTTCGCGCGAGAATGTCAGCGATCAAAAAGGTATCGTCATTAACGAGTCCGCAGTCAAATACATAGGATTGAAGGATCCGATTGGAGAGGTAATCATATCCGACGAAGGAGCACGTACTTTTACGATACTTGGTGTAGTCAAAGATCTTGTTGTGGGCTCGCCATATCTGCCATCAACGCCAACTATTTATTTTCCACTGACATGGACTGGCAATGCAGTTACATTAAGACTGAATCCAGAGCGCAACACGCAGGAGTCACTTAAAACAATACAAACAGCTTTCAATGAGTTCGCACCTACCTCACCGTTTGAGTACAAATTTGTGAATGAGCAATATGCTATTAAGTTCAACAACGAGGTACGCATTGGTGATCTCTCCACGGCGTTTTCTTTACTCTCCGTTATCATCAGTTGTCTCGGACTTTTAGGAATGGCTTCTTTCATGGTGGAGCAACGCACCAAAGAATTGGGTATCAGAAAAGTCTTGGGCGCGTCCGCAACCAATCTCTGGCAATTGCTTTCCAAAGAATTTGTCGTGTTGGTACTTATTGCCTGTTTCATTGCCTTCCCGGTCTCCTCTTACTTCATGGATTCCTGGTTGCAACGCTACACATACCGAACAGAACTCTCGGTGTGGATGTTCGCTGCGGTGGGCTTGGGCGCTCTTCTGATGACGTTGTCGATTGTCAGTACCCAGACTATTAAGGCGGTACTCGGCGCTCCTGTGAAGTCGTTGCGATCGGAGTAAATACAATCAGATCACTAAAGCAACCCTGCGGGAACCTTTGTCCTTTTTTATGCGATTCGGCTATTGTACACTCCGATTTTGAAGAGTTCGAACTTCGAAATAATCACCGCGGAAACTTGCCTAAATTCATAGATGTGTTCGATTGACCTTTCGGGAATTGAACTTGTTTAGCATAGTCGTTATTCGAACAATAGCGGTTCTATTCGTTTTATTTTTATCCCCCGGTTGTTCTCCGGAACGAAAGAAGATGACAGGCTCGTGACCCTTACAGACAGCGGATAGAAAACTCAAAATAACTGCTGTATGAGTTTGCATTTGACGGACTTTACGCGTTCAGTTCGTTTTATGCCGGAGTGACCATTCTGGATTCAACAAAACGGTTTTCGGCAAACGAGATCGAAGATGTGTTGCCTGGCTCCTATTTTTCGACCTTACAAAACTTATAGCGAATAGCGTTGCTGTCTATGCCGTCGTGCATCAAAAACGCAATATCAGGAAGCTATCATTTTATAACGGCGAAGGGTGAGGATATTCGTGACGGAAATTTCTGTCTTCGGTGACCGTATATTCCCTGTTCGACAGAGAAAGCTTAAAATCACTAAGATCAATAAGCCTTGAAGATTTTGATGGAGTCGCGGGTGATACACTTCATTAGAGACATGATGAAGATGAATTTATCTATACAGTTAGTATCTTCGAATGCCTCTATCTTCTTTTTGACCAAAGCGATAGGAGTATTGATGAGAAATCTACATTTTCAGCTGTCAGTTATCTGAATTTTGGTACAACAGGGCCATAACCATAAAACCGGATTCTTTATAGCCATTGGGCTCATTGGACTGTTCGCCGTTCTGACTGGTTTTTCGACGACATTTCTAATTCCTTTAGGTGAAGGAGAGTTTAAGGCACCTTTCATAATTTATGTTCATGCCTTATTAGCGTTCAGTTGGATTCTCCTGTTCATAACTCAAAGTCATTTAATCCAAAAAAATAATTTAAACCAACACCGGCGTATAGGTTTTGCAGGAATTTTTGTGGCTATTGGGATCACGGCGACTTTTGTACCCGTCGGTTTATACCAAGTTGAAAAGGAACTAGCTCAAGGCTTTGGACCGACGGCCACTTCATCACTGGTAGGAACAATAACCTCCGCCCTTATATTTATTTCGCTGGTCCTTGCAGGTCTTTTGAAACGACGAGTGCCGCCAATACACAAACGACTCATGCTTCTTGCCACCATTTTATTGTTGTGGCCTGCATGGTTCCGGTTTAGGCATTTCTTTCCATCTATACCCAATCCTGAGATCTGGTTCGCGATTGTCTTAGCAGATAGTCTGATCGTCGTCGCTATTTTATGGGACAAAATAAAACATCGCTCAGTTCACCCGGTCCTATTATACGTCGGCCTGTTTATCATCCTCGAGCACACCGTTGAGGCGTATATGTTCGACAGTCCTTTATGGCGTGAATTGGCGGATGGTCTATACCGATTATTGAAATGAGAACTTAATAGGCATTTGATTTACCTTAGATGCTTGTTGAATGTCACAATTCCGGCCCGAACGGCTGTTACGTCAAGTCAGAGTTCGTAAAGTTCGTGTTTACAAGAATCCTCACGGGAAGCGCTGGAACGCTTTCAAGCCCGAATTAAATTGATAGCTTGCCGACTTACAGCATACAACTCTTTCAAAGGGTTCGATAATCTGTCCGTCAGGTCTACTTTTTTACCGGACCGGTAGGAGTTGTGAAACGATTCAAAAATGGTTCTCGCTCCGTGCATTCGACTGGTCCGATTTCTCTTTCTATATCATGACCATTATTAGTATCATTGCAACATTCTATCTAATGGGACGTCAAAACATGATCAAAGCGGTATCTTCCAACGCAGTCGCACGCCCGGCTGCCGTATTCTCTCAAGCTACAATAGCAGGA
>DASRSO010000226.1:0-32462 GCA_035656375.1 Cyclobacteriaceae bacterium
TCATCGAAGGCGATCGGAAAACCTGCTTTGTGGATTTGAATACGGTTGTGATCACCGAACGGATCGCCAGGAAATACTTCGGTGAAGTAAGCGCCCTCGATCAGCAAATTCAAATCGGCGATCAGCTGTGTAAGGTTACTGCTGTGATCGAGGATGTTCCGGAAAACACACATTTCAAATTCGACCTGCTCATGTCGAGGTTGGTCGACACACGCGACTGGGTGCTTGAAAATGGCGCAGTCAAATCGGAAGCATTCTGGAATCCCGACGTTTTTACCTACCTCTTATTCCCGGAGAATTATGACGCGAAACAGTTTTACGACAAGTTTCCCACTGTCGTTTACGACAAATATTTTAAATCGTTTGGTGACCAGGTAGGAGGTCAGTATGTGCCCATTCTTGAGAACCTCGCCGACATACATTTTTATTCTACCGTGGATGGCGACCTGGCGCGGGGAAATCTCGCATACCTCTATGCATTCACAGGTATCGGTATATTCATCGTCATACTCGCTTGCATTAACTATATGAACCTTTCGACAGCCAAGTCGATCAACAGGGCAGGCGAGATCGCGATGAAGAAGACACTCGGCTCATCGAAGAAAGCGCTGGTGCTTTCATTTCTTAGTGAATCGATCCTGCTTTCATTGATTGCCATGTTGCTTGCAATAGGGATCGTATTTTTCGTGGTCAATGCAACGTCATTCAATTCGTTGATCGGTAAAAATCTCGCAACCGACTTTTTGACCAATAAAACCCTTTTGCTAGGAACATTCGGCTTGACGTTATTTATCGGTGTCTTGTCGGGAATTTATCCTGCGCTCTATTTGCCCTCGATACCCACACTAACAGCACTCAAAGGTGCATTCAAGAACAGGAAGTCGAGCATGTACCTGCGGAAGTCGCTGACCACTGCACAGTTTGTGATCTCCATCTTTGTAGTAGTATGTACGTTATTTATGAACGATCAGATCGGTTACATGCGAAGCAGGGATGTTGGGTTCAATAAAGAAAACGTCTTGTTGATCGAGGTGTCAGATTCTGCGATATCAAATCACATCAATGCCGTACGGGCCGAGTTTGCCACAAATCCGAAAGTGATCTCATCCACAGTGTCGTATTCGGTGATGGGAGGAGTTTGGGGTGGCCCGGTGATGCTGGCAGAAAGCGACCAGGGCATGGTGCAACAACAATTCACAATGATGACTGTCGGAGATGACTATTTGAAGACCATGAACCTCGAACTGGTCGACGGCCGTGATTTCCAGCCAGGCGACGTCGACGGTGGTAAAAACTTCCTTGTGAACGAAGCAGCCGCGAAGATCATGGGGTGGAACGAAAACGCAGTTGGCAAAAAGCTGCGTTGGTTCCATAGTACCGACGAGAACATGAAAGTGATCGGCGTTGTGAAGGATTTTAATTTCAATTCGCTCCACTATAAAATTCAACCGCTGATCATTAACCGGGCCAATAAGGAAGGGGGCGGATTTTTCCACCTGAGGATCGCCGGTGGCGACCTTCCCGCAACTATCGAATCGATCCGCGAGATATGGTCGAGGCACAGCTCAAATCCTTTTGAGTATTCTTTCCTCGACGATCGCTTCAACGAACTGTACAAGGAAGACGAAACGCAGTACCGGCTGCTCTCCAACCTTTCTTATGTCTGCATCTTCATTTCATTGTTAGGTTTGCTCGGCCTTTCGGCGTTCACCGCAGCGCAGCGCACAAAGGAGATAGGTATTCGTAAAGTACACGGCGCATCTATTCCCGGCATTATTTATCTTTTGTACAAAGACGTGATGTACCTCGTGCTGATCGCAGCTGTGATCGTTGTGCCTCTCGGCTACTACGTAATGAATGGCTGGCTTGGAAATTTCGCCTACCAGAAACCGTTAAACTTCATGATGTTTGGACTGGTGGCCGTGATCGCGTTACTCTTTGCGTTCGTAACTGTTGCGTTCCACTCGCTGAGAACGGCACGTACCAATCCCGTCGAGTCGCTGAAGTACGAGTAATTCAGATGCCTGTGTAGTTGAAAGGAGTGATCGACTTCAGACGGTCTTTAATCTCTTTTGAAACTTCAAGACTTTCAATAAAGCTTGAAATCGACTGCTGTGTGATCTTCTCATTTTTACGAGTGAGATCTTTCAACGCTTCGTATGGATTCGGGTGCCCTTCTTTTCTTAGGATGGTCTGAATGGCTTCGGCAACAACCGCCCAGTTTTCCGACAGGTCTGCGTTGATCGCATCCTTATTCAATTCGAGCTTACGAATGCCTTTCAAAAGCGACTGCAAAGCCACAAACATGTGTGCCAGCGGTACACCTATATTTCGAAGCACGGTAGAGTCTGTAAGATCTCTCTGTAATCTCGAGATTGGAAGCTTCGCAGAAAGATGTTCGAAGATCGCATTCGCAAATCCTAAATTTCCTTCCGCGTTTTCGAAGTCGATCGGGTTTACTTTGTGCGGCATCGCCGACGATCCAATTTCACCTTCCTTGATCTTCTGTTTGAAATAATTCATCGCCACATACTGCCACACGTCTCGCGAGAAATCGATGAGTATGGTATTGATCCTCTTCAACGCATCGCATTGTGCCGCGAAGTTGTCGTAGTGCTCGATCTGTGTTGTAGGATAACTCAACTCCAGTCCCAGGCTTTCAACAAAGTTGTCGGCGAACTCGATCCAGTTCACTTTGGGATAGGCAACGTTGTGGGCGTTGAAGTTACCCGTAGCGCCGGCAAACTTCGAAGAATATGGAATGTCGATCAATGTTTGGTATTGCACAGAAAGACGCACCATGAATACCTTCATCTCCTTACCCAGCCGTGTGGGCGAAGCAGGCTGCCCATGCGTACGTGCAAGCATCGCTACGTCCTGCCACTTATCTGCAAGCTCTGCAATCGCATTCATGATCTTATTGATCATCGGCAGCATGAAGGTGGTCATGAATTCCTTCATCGCCAGCGGAATCGCAGTGTTGTTAATGTCTTGCGAAGTAAGTGCGAAGTGGATGAACTCTTTATACTTGTCGAGCTTTCTTGCTTCGAAATGTTTCTTGATAAAATATTCGACAGCCTTGACGTCGTGGTTGGTGATCTGTTCGATCTCCTTGATCGCCAGCGCGTCGCTTTCCTTAAAGTTCTTGTAAAGATTTCTGAGCCCTTCTTTTTCGTTTGCCGGGAACTCCGCCAGCTCTGGTAATACTTCTGTCAGCCGCAGGAAGTATTCTATTTCGATCCTGACCCGATAGTGGATCAAACCAAACTCCGAAAAGTAAGGTGAAAGCTCGTGGGTATCCTTGAAATACCTGCCATCGATGGGAGAAATAGACGTGAGTGGCGTTAGGTTCACCGGTACCGCTGTGCTCTTCAATTGTGTTTTTTTTAAAGACCCAAAAGTAGACGATTTGGGGCCAGAAAACCCTATTTTTGTCGACTTTATGCGCTGCCACCCCCGGCCAACCCTCACTGTTCTGCTCAGTTTTTTTCTTTGCGGAGCAACGCTCATCTCGCTGGCACAGGCTCCTGCGAAGAATGCCCCGGGCATGAAGCTCTCCATCCGAAAAGCCACCGGGCCAATCACACTCGACGGAAAACTCGACGAGCCGGACTGGCAGAATGCCCAACCCGCGAAAGATTTCTTCCTGAACTACCCGGTCGATACAGCGCACGCGCCATTCCAGACCGAAGCACGCGTTACGTTCGACGACCACCAGTTCTATGTATCATTTGTATGCTACGACGACGGAACGAAGGACGTCGTTCAGTCGCTTCGCCGTGACTTCGATTTCGATACCAGCGACAACATGGGTGTCTTTCTGGGTCCGTATAACGACGCGATCAACGGATTTTATTTTATCGTAACTCCACTGGGCGTTCAACTCGAAGGCACGATTGCATCGGGCGGGGCAGACGGCGATGGAAGCTACAACGAAACGTGGGATAATAAATGGTATTCGAAAGTTACCCGTTACCCCGATAAGTGGATTGCCGAACTAGCCATCCCATTCAAGAGCTTTCGTTACAAGAGCGACGTTGATGAATGGAACATCACATTCCTTCGCTACGATCTGAAACGTAACATGACCTCAAGCTGGATTGCCACACCAATACAATTCATACCAGCTTCATTTGCCTATTCCGGAAAGCTCGTTTGGGAAGATAAACCTCCTCATCATACAACCAACATTTCCCTTATCCCATTCGTTGCTGGCGGCGCCTCACAGGATAAAACAGCCGATCCGCCCAAAGACAGTGAGTTGCAGGCAGGCCTCGACGCAAAGATCGGCATTACGCCCTCGCTCAACCTCGACCTCACAGTGAATCCCGACTTCTCTCAGGTTGAAGTAGACCGGCAAGTGATCAACCTCACTCGTTTCGAATTCCAGTTCCCCGAACGACGGCAGTTCTTTTTAGAGAACAACGACCTGTTCGAACGAATGGGTTTCCCCGAAGCGAGAACGTTCTTCTCACGAAGGATCGGTCTTGCCCGCGACACCTCCGGTGCACTGGTGCGTGTTCCGATACTCTACGGCGCGCGACTCAGTGGTTCGCTCTCGAAGAACTGGAGGGTGAGTATGCTCAACATGCAAACCAAAGCGAAGGAGTCGATCGGTCTGCCCGGCCAGAACTTCACCGTTGCGGCCATTCAAAGAAACTTCTGGGCACAATCGAACGTGCAGTTCTCGTTCGTAAACAAGGAGTCGCTTGGCGTGGAAGAAGGCGACTCAATAAAATACTTCAATCCCGACCTGTGGCAAAAGAAATGGAACGGCAGAGATACCATTAGGTCCCTGAACAAATACAATCGTGTCCTGGCTGTCGATGTCGAATCCAGGAGTAAAGACAACACCTGGTATTCGAGTTTGTACTACAGTCATTCCTTCGACGATTTCAATGTTTCAAAAAACCAGACGGGTGGGGGATGGCTTACTTATACCAAACGCGCCGTCAATCTTTCGGTAGGGGGAAGTTTGATCCAGCAGAACTTTAATGCCGAAGTGGGATTCGTTCCGACGAAGGGTGTTTATCCGGGCATCGTGAATTATTACCTGATGGGGCAGGGATTCTTTTGGCCGAAAGGAAAGAAGGTCGTAAACCACGGACCAGGTATTAACGCCCAGGTATCGACATTGCCAACGGGACTCATGACCGACCAGCTGGCAAACCTCTCTTATCAAATAAACTTTCTGAACACGAGTTCGGTACAGGTGATGTACAACTACATCTTTCAACGGTTAACAAACTCCTTCAACCCGATCAACGATGAGTTTATCAAGTATCGCACGGGAGAGGAGTTTGGGTGGAACAATATCACCGCGTTCTATATCTCCGATCAGCGCAAGGTATTTCGTTATAATCTTCAGACTACGTTCGGTGAATTCTATAACGGCAGCAATGCAAACGTGAATGGCGAAGTAAATTACAGGTACCAGCCATACGGTGCACTGTCGGTGCGTTTCGATTACAACGATATACGGTTGCCGGGGCTTTACGGGAAAGAGAAGCAGTTTATAGTAAGTCCACGAATGGATCTGACATTTACAGATAAACTTTTCCTTACGACTTTCCTTCAGTATAACACACGCGCCGACAATGTGAACCTGAACGCGAGGTTCCAGTGGAGGTATAAGCCGGCGTCGGATTTCTTTGTGGTGTATACGGAGAACTATTTGCCGCAGACGTTCGCGAGTAAGAGCAGGGCGTTGGTGTTTAAGTTTACGTATTGGTTGAATATTTAGGGGGGAGGAGGAAATGGGGGTGAGGAGGAATACGGGGAATACGGGGAATGCGGGGTGACGCGGTGGTGCGCTGAGGACGCGCGGAGGTGCGCGGAGTTTTTTTTATAATTCTTGAAATTTGAATTCTTGAAATTTGAAATTTTGAAGTCTGAATTTTGAAACCTCAATTTTGAAACCTCTATTTTTTGAACGTGCGTTTTTAAACCTACATTTTCAAACCTGCGTTTTTGAAAGTCCAATTCTTAAAATCTACTTCTTAAAATAAAATATTTCTCCGCGCACCTCCGCGCGTCCTTTGCGCACCCCCGCGACACCCCGCATTCCCGCATCTCCGCGCCCTCCGCACCTCCGCACAACACCCACCCCCCCATTACCCACCTCCCCCTTTTTATCCTTAAATTTGCCCCATGTTTGGATTGTTCAAGAAGGAAAAAAAAGAAGAAACTCACAGCGGGCCCCGCTATTACGACCTGAAAATCAACCAGATAGTTCAGGAAACCAGGGACGCTATCACCATCGTTTTCGACCAGCCCGACGCTGCAAAGCTTTCATATAAGTCAGGTCAGTTCCTCACTCTCATCGCTAATATCAACGGCAAAGAAGTGAGGAGATCATATTCCCTTTGCTCATCACCTTTCCTTGAAGAAAACCCCGCCGTCACCGTCAAGCGTGTCGACAGCGGGTTGATGTCCAACTGGCTGCCCGACAGCCTGAAGCCAGGCAGTTCGATCAGGGTGATGGAACCCATGGGTCAGTTCACAACAGAATATGTGAAGACCAATAAACGCCATGTCGTTATGTTTGCTGGCGGGTCTGGGATCACACCCATGATGTCGATCATCAAGAGTCTCATCACACAGGAACCCGACAGTATCGTGTCGTTGATCTACTGCAACAGGAATATCGACAGTATCATTTTCAAGAACGAGCTCGAGAAGTGGGCTACGAAATACGAAGGGCGTCTTCACGTGATACACGTGCTCGATGAAGCACCGATGAACTGGCAAGGATATTCCGGCTGGCTTAACCACGACATGCTCGTGAAGCTATTCGAAAGAATTCCGAACTGGGGGATCGAAAAGACAACCTACCTCATGTGTGGCCCCGAAGGAATGATGAAGAATGTGGAGACCCTTCTTAACGAACATAAGATCCCGAAAGAAAAAGTTTTCAAGGAGAGCTTCGTCACCGGCACTATCGACAAAGAGAAACCGAAGGTTGAAACCTCTTCTGCAAATAAGGCGCGCGAAGTAACCATCCGTTACGATGGCAACGAGTTCAAGTTCATGGTCGAACCGAACCGCACCATTCTCGAAACGGCTCTCGACCAGGGGATCGATCTTCCATATTCATGTCAGAGTGGTCTGTGCACAGCTTGTCGTGGAAAAGCCCTCTCCGGCAAGGTTAAACTTGACGAAGAGGACGGGCTATCGCAGAGCGAAAAAGCCGAAGGTTATGTTCTTACCTGCGTAGGTCATCCAATGACCGACGACGTGGTGATAGAGATCGGTTAATTATTTCTCTCTCGTAAACGGAATTCCGTCGAAGTTCACGGTCGAGATCTTTCCATCGCTGCCGATCACGAAGCTCATGTTGCCTTTTCCGTACCACTTCTTGTCGTACCAGCCTCTGAATGTATCGTAGTGCCAGTGGGCGAACTTGGCTTTCAAAAACTTGTTGGCTTCAACAACTAACTGATCGCCTTCCACGGTGATTATTGCAGTTCCATACAACGGGTCGGTGTAGGTTCCCGCATATTCTTTCAAGTCAAGAGAAGGTTTCGTGTTGGCAACTCTTTTTGCTTCGAAATCTTTCTCCTGTTTTTCCGCGCCTGCCTGGATGTTGCTATATAGTTTCAGGAAATCTGCACTCCAGTCGCGTGTACCACCCAACGCGAAGAGATCGAATGTTTTGTAGACGAGTGCATGTCGTACCTCGGCGTGGTCGTAGTTTCCAAATACATACACACCGAGTTTTTCATCGGGCAACTGTGCGTGAATTGCAGTAGCGCCGGCAAGACTTCCTGTATGGAAATTTATCTTTCTGCCTTTGTAGTCATGCTGGAACCATCCGAGGCCATACGTTGTCCAGTTTGGCTTGGTGAGTTGTGCGGTAGGATAGAACTCGCTTGCGGGCACGAGCACCTGGGGCTTGAACATTTCGGTCCAGGTCTTTGCGCTCAGGAGTCGCCCACCTGAATATTTGCTGCTGTCGATCATTACACGCATCCACTTACCCATGTCGTCGACGCACGACCAGACGCTTCCGGCGGGGCCGATTTCGTCTGCTTTAGTGTGCTGGATCACGGTGATCTTTCCTTCGATCTTGTAGTGCGGTTTGGTCTGGTTCGCATCTTTTACGTCGGCGAGTAACGGGAATGTCCTTGTCATTTCGAGAGGCTTGAAGATCTTTTCACGGATGTAAGCATCCCATGTTTTTCCACTTATCTTCTGAATGACCTTTCCGGCTGCGAGGTAGAAAATGTTCTGATAGATAAAGCTCGACCGGAGAGAGTAAGTTGGTTTCACATCGCGCATCTTGCGAAGCACTTCGTCGCCGGGAATGTCCATGATGCCCCAGAAGAAGTCGGCATTGCCTAAACCTGTGTCGTGAACGAAGAGGTCGCGGATCTTTATTTCCCGGGTAACGAAAGGATCGTACAACTGGAACTCAGGAAGATATTTAACGACCGGGTCGTCCCAGCTTATTTTTCCTTCATCCACAAGGATGCCCATACAGGTTGCCGTCATCGCCTTGGTGGTGGATGCACATGCAAATAATGTTTTCGAATCTACAGCGTCGTTTGTGCCGAGCTCGCGAACCCCATAACCTTTCGACAGCAGCACTTTGCCGTCTTTAACGACCACTACCGCGAGGCCGGGAACATTCCATTCCTTCTGCGCCTTTTGAACATAGGCATCGAACTCCTGCACTTTTTTATCGGGCGCCTGTGCAAAAGCCTGCGCGCTTAAAACAACCAAAAGCAGTAACAATCTTCTCATAGGGATAGGGATAAGGGTTAGTTCTTTTTATAAATGCGTCCAAGGGCGGCAATCGCTATGACGGTCCAGATCACATTGATCACCATCGAAGGATATGCGGCATTGTACCACGTATTAATGATCAGGAATATCGCGCCGGTGAGATTTAACAACTGGAACGTCACCGAGTCCGACTTCATCTTGCCGTTGCTGTTCAATGCATACGCAATGATCACCTCAACGGCGCCAATCCAACCGAGGACTTCAACAAATAATTTCAACTTGAAATTATTTCAGGGGTATCCTCAACACCATGTTGTCGTTCGTGACGAAGAGCCACTTTTCATCGCTGCTCAATGCAGTGTTTGCGCATGCTGCTTCGAGCTTGATCTTACCGAGCACCTTACCTTCGGAGTTGAAGATGAAGACTCCACCTGGACCCGATGCAAACAGGTTGCCTTTTGAGTCAACTTTGAATCCGTCGGGCAATCCCGGCATCTGCGATGCAAGCGCGGTTGCGTCGTAGAATACTGACCCCGAAACTACCGTGGTGTCTCCCAATTCATATTTATACCATCTCGCTTTCGCGGGATCGGAGTTAGCTACGTAAAGAAATTTATTGTCGGGCGAGAGACCAATTCCATTCGGACGGGTGATCGAATCTACCAGCACACTCACGTGGCCATTGGCAACCTTGAAGACACCCTGGAATGGTATTTCCTTTTCGGGATCCGTTTCGTCGCGATTGCCGAGACCGTATGGCGGATCGGTGAAGTAAAAACTTTTGTCCTTACCCTGCACTACATCGTTAGGGCTGTTGAATCTTTTCCCGCGGAAGTTATCAGCGATCGTACCATAGGTAGTTTGTGGCTGGCTTAGTGAAGCATTCATAAACCCAAGCTTTCGATCGCCATGCTGACATAAAACCAGTCGGCCCTGGTCGTCGATGATGAGTCCGTTTGAACCAGGTTCTGTGCTGCGGGTAGTTGTGCCAGTGAAGCCGGATGGGTTGAGATACTGCTCCGGACCTTTCGCTTCGGTCCACTTGTACACGCTGTTCCTGGGAACGTCGGAGAACAACAACATCTTTTCCGACTCGACCCAAACGGGGCCTTCACTCCAATCGTAACCTTCGCCGATTACTTCGATTGCAGCGTCTGCGGCGATGATTGCGTCGAGTTCGGGCTCGAGGCGTTCGATCGTACCAACGGTTTTAATTTCCTTGGTTGCTGTGCACGAAGCCAGCAGGAGCAGGGCGGGAATGAGTCGTTTCATTTTGAAAAATAAATATTTTTCGCAACGATAAAAAGCTCAGGCCATACGCCAGCGGCACCAGCATGCCCGGGAGAAGTATGAACGGAAACGCGGTAACGATCGTGTTCGAGGGTTCATTCATGAAGACCCGGAAGGGGACGGGCATCGAAAGAATAGCTATCGTGACGATGTTGATCAGAAGACCAAGACACACGAGGTTCCATAGCGCCAGCGCGATGCGTGATCTCACCAAAAATATTGCTGCCGCAGGTGCTGTGAGGCCTGATATAATGTCAAAATTCCTTCCTTCGAAAGTCATCTGCACCGGCAGCAGGTTCTGGATAAACAACGCCCACAAAAGGATCTCTACGAACACCCGAAAGACCTGCAGGTGCACGATAGACCTTTGGTCAACCAGGCTCAGCAAGTGCTTCATCTTTCCGGAGAACGTCACGACTGCGATAGCGATAAATGGAACAGCAAGGATCGGCGCAACATTTAACGGAAACAACTCGAACTTTGCGGCAATCCCGCTTAATCCCCAGACCGTCAGGAACACAGCCCATCCAACAAATGCGACTACAACTCTGCGATACAGGGTCTTTTTCTTTACTTCCTCCCACGACGATCGTTCCAACGCAGTTTTCAGTAACCTCAGCAAAAACCAAAAGAAGACAGCAGTGAGCAGGACAAAACCGGAAGCGGTAAGGATCAAAGGGATATTCATGGCTACAGGATTTAATTTACACCCTATTTACGGGCGAAGCCACACGACCACGATGACAAAAATTGCGAATTACGCCCGGGCCCTGAAAACGGTGGGATAAACGCCGGTTTCCTTGCGAAACATACGGCTGAACGACGAGGGATCTGTTACACCGACGGCCTTCGAGATATCGGTGATCGTAAGTCCGGGATTGGTCAATAACCTCTTCGCCTTTTCCAGCCGGACCATATTCAAAAATTTGTGAGGCGACGAACCGAAGGCTTGCTGAAACGCCCTCAGGAAATGGAACTTCGACAGCATACTGATCTTCGAAAGATCTTCGAGTGAGATATCCGATTGATAATTTGAATAGATATGATCGGTGGCGAGATGCAACCTGCGAATGATCTCTTCTCTTGTTGACACTTTTGCAGTATCAAGATTGTCGAGCTTTAATTTTTCTCCGCGATGAATGACGGCGAGGTAAGAGAGTAGTTTCGCCAGGATCTCTTCACGCTGAAGTCTTGTTTTATCCCCTTGCAATTCGCCAAGAAATAATTTCACAGTGTCATCTTTGCGATAGAGCTTGTTATAGAAATCCCCCGGTTCCCATCCCTCTGCAAAATGAATATTGAAAGTCTCGGCTGCTTTCGGGATTTCCAATGTGTATCGCTGTGTATTGTTGCTGATGAAGAAATAATCTTCGTTGATAACTGTTGTGCGATTGTTGACCGTAACTTCGGTTGTTCCCGAAACATTGCTGAAAAAGGAGAGAGGCCCGGGAATATCGTCCCGAAGAGTTTTGGGTGACTTTACAGTCAGGACCACGTTGGGCCAGCCTTTTCGGTCGAACCCGTTTTCGGCCTTGCTTTTCAGCCACTGCAGGTTCGGAAACTCTTTGAACAGCATAGGCTATTCAACGTAAATTGTTCGCGCTGGTTTATTCCATCTTGTAATGATATTCGTAGTTCTTAACGATTTTTCTGTCGTTGTCGAACACTGTTTTTAACCGCCCGAGGCCGTCGTAACTGAAATAGTTGACGATTCCGTTGGGGTTCATCATGGAGATGAGGCCGATCAATGGATCATGTGCATATGTTGTCATCTGGCCATTGGCAGGGTAGAACCTTACCTCGTCGATTGGGGCGGTGCTCGATACGCCAGTGATATTTATTGTGTAGGTACCATTCGACCCTGTGCCATTGGTGACATCGACTGTTGTATTGGTTCTATTCCAGGCACCGGCTGTCCTCTGCCAGTACTCGAGAACGTATTTTCCATTGGAAAGAGTTGTCAATGCTTTTGAGAAGTTGCTTTGCGAGACTTTCGCGCCGGTTTTGGCCGTTCCATTAGCTACGCCGGCCGCGTCTTCGAAGCTTGTATGAAAGGTTTCTCTTGTTTTTGCGTTGACGACCGTTGCCTCGGGCAGCGTTTTATCGGTATTCCATAACATGCACGTGCTAATGTCGTCGGACTTATTGACCTCCACGATATTTCCATATTGATCGTAGGTATATGCTTCCTTCAGCTTAAATGCACCGTTCATCGTGTTGTTCGGAACGGATGCGGTAAAGCTGGCTATCGGCGTCGTGGTTTCCACCTGGTAATCTTTATAGGGTGTGAGCATGTTGTCATGAACAGAAAACTCAGAATACGTTCCAGTAGTCACGGCACCGTCGATCTTTTCAAGAGCTTCGATCGGATACTGTATCATATTCCTGTTCTTCATTTCTGCAAGCCAGCCGGTAGTTACTTCGGTATAGTCTGTGGGATAATAGGTTTGTGAAGAACGAACTTTTCCATCGCTTCCTGTGAAAGAAACGGTAGCCGGGAAGCCGTCGGCATTGTAGGTCATGTTTTTCGTTACTATTAACGGCGCGCCGGTGTCGGGATGATAGGTCTCTTCTCTTGATGTAATAGTTGCAAGCCTTCCCATTTTCACGGGGTAAAGGTTTACCATAAATGAGTAGCATGTGATGCAAGATGAGAATCCTGGCTGAGGCGGGTCCGTGTCGACCGGGGTCATACGGCGCGTGTTACTAAGGTATGGTCTTACGGCTTCGAATTTTGATACCCATGTCATTACTTGATCTTGTATTTCCAGGGTGTTTGTCACCTTTTTTACAGGGCTAAAAGTGCTGGTCGACGAATTAAATTTGTAGTCTGTCTGCACCAGCAGGTAGCCGTTGTCGACCCGGTTTGCGTTCGGCACGCCAACCAGTGTGTTTGGAAGAAAGGAGAAGTTGTCTTCCGTTATTTTAAATTCATAAACCGTCTTTCCCTTCTCGTTACCTTCGTAGGTGGCAGTCACTGTTGGATATCCGACATAAGACCCGTTAGCAGAGTTGGAATAACTAGCTAACATGTTCGAGTATATTTGAACGCCTGTATTTTGGACAACATCTCCGTTTGCCTCACAATACAAACAAGGGAGGGCCGTGGTAAGCGAACCGGAGAAGGTTAATACCCGTGTAAATACGGGCATGCTCAAATTCACTCCGCCCGAATAGGTGAAGATTCTTTTTATTGATGGACCGGTGACAGGGTTATCTGTTATGGTGGCTACTCGCAGTCCTCCACCAAGTGTCGTTCCGGCTGCCTTGGGATAGAGGTAGGTCATTGTAACGTTTGCGAGCGCGTCACCCATTGTATGGCTCACGAGGTCGTTGGGACAATTTGCCACCAGCCTATAAGTGCCAGGTGCCAGGTCGAACTGAACATTTGAAAGGTCGAGTCGTGCGTTGATTATATCTGGCCTGTTGCAAAGCACCCACTTGTAGTTTGCAGGCGTTGTCCAGACTCCGCTTTGTTTCATTTGTATCTCTACGCGTATCCCGCCGTCTCCAAGATATTGATGACAGAGGCCGTCGGGTTGCCCGTCGAGGTTGTGATCGGTTGTACCCGACAATGTTATGTTGAGACTGACGCGTGTCGTGCCTGCGAACGTTACTTCATTCGACGTTGGTACATCAGGCACGGAAGGAAGTACATTATTTTTATCTTCTGCTACGAGGGTCGTTGTTACATTGGCCGTTCGTGCGTTTATAAATTTGTGGGCCTCGTAGCTGAATTGAGTTGTTCCACCAGTCGGATAAGTTATTGATTTAAGTACACCTGCTTTCATTTTCTGTTCGTCAGGCTTTCGGACCGCAGCTTCGTTGAAGATGAAGGCATTCGGGATGTCGTAGTAATACGACAGATCGGTGCCTCGTGGTATGAGAGTTTTATTGGCAATGGCGCCATTGAAAAATCCCCAGTAGTCCATTGCCATGGAAGTTTTGTAAGGCATCGGGGTCATGTCATAGTTGAACACATAGGGCGGTTCCTTTGTCGATCCATTCTTGATCCTGATGTTGTCTAGCTTCAGGCGCTTCTTTCGGTGATTTTCAGTATAGATGGAGTGGTTAAGGCCAGTGAACTTACCGTAATAGTCGCCATACAAAGATGATCCAACGAAGTAACCATAGTTGAAGACGATCGACTTTATCCGTTCATTATTGGTTCTGAAAACGGCAATTGAATCGAGCTTGTAGCCAAAGACGATATCTTCCCGGCTGCTGGTATAAAACTGAACGTAGCCGCTTGAAAAGTCGATCCGGTTAAGTATTCGTGCAGTAAGCAACGTGTGACTGACATTTCCGGAGTTTGATTCCGGAGCATATGGTTTTGTGTCTTCAGAGAAGCTGATGTTTGCTGTTGAAAGGATCTCGACACCTGGATTTGTGTACTGAAATTGAACCACCTTCCGGGGGGAAGATGCCGGCTGCGTAAATGGACTCTCTATGCGGGTGAGTTTGTAAGAGGTAACGAGCGGTGGCAGCGGGTTAAGAGGCTCGGGAAACGTCTGCGACCTGGATTTTTCCCACTCTTCGAAGTAGTACGAAGTTCCGTCGGTATCTACCGCTTTGATACCAGTGCCTCCTGGGGAGGAGATAAAATCAAATTTGATCTTCTGGCGATCGATTACTTGCGAGGTGAATAATATGTTCGCTCCATTCCAGGTTTTCTTGAATATGAACTTGCCGGTCTTGGTGCCGAAATTAAAAATGTGCAGGTCGGGTTCCATATCAGCGCCGAGCAGATCGTTTTCTTTACCACAATAATCGCTGATGCCGTCTTCCGCAACGAAAGAACATGGTGTGCCACCTGCCTGGTACTCGGTTAGTATCCCCGCGCCTTCGAAGGCCCCGTTCCCGACTGTTCCGATTGGCGACCGGAGGGTGGTGGTATAATGGTAACCGAACGCTGGAGTGAAGTCGTTTCCGCCACGCGAATCGACAACGATGTCGCCACCGGCTGAGAGGCTCCAGCCCAGGCCGACCCAGCTGGCGTCTTCATTCACTTTAACGCCGGATGCATGGTAGCTGAGAGTGATCGGCACTTTGATATCGCCTTCATTAATTTCATAAAGTGGGATGCTGATGTTTGGTATGCCATTGAAATAACTGACGGGTACTTCCACGAATTTGGCGAGCGACGCTGCTTCGGGTGAGGGTGGCATGACAGCGCTCATTTTGCTGGCAGGCGCCGGGCTTTGTGCGTTGAGTGTTGCGGAGAACAACAGAAGAGGAAAAATAAGTTTGATTGATGAATTCTTCATACCATCATATTTCGGTCTCGTACGAATTGTTTCTATTTGTTACTACTTCCCGCTGCGATAACATTTCTAAGTTCAGATACCGTGCGGATAGATTTATCGATATCATAATCTTTCACGGAGTAACCCTTTCCGCTTTTCCGCTTCTTAAAGAGGAATGCGTGCCGGGATATCCCATATCCACCCTTGTCATAGATCATTACATATAAACCATCTTCCGATACCCCTAGTTGTACCAATATGGAGTTTGGTGAACGCCCATTATCTATGTCAGTTGAATTGTATGCTTCAGCTTTGTCGGTCATTCTTATACCCCAACCATTACGATTGATATATTTAAAAAAGGATTTTGGAACGTCTCGCAACGTCTTGGTTGTATCCAGTTTGTTGTGTAGAAAATCCTGCAATAGGTTTTCTGTAGAGTACTCCTGGGCCACAGAATAAACTGACGCAAACGTTAATATCAATAATAACTGTGACGCTCTCATTCTTCTTTTGGAAGAGTTGATGTTGAACTTTTCATGAGTTGGGGGCTAGCTTCTTCACGCGTCAGACGAGATGTTTCTCCAAGGATAACGGCCGCTGGCCTCTCAAAATTGTCGATGATAAATTGCTCTTCCACCTTAAGTTCCTCCGCCGATTTAAAGCCTTGAGCTTTTCGAAGTGTTACAGTGTTGTTAAGAATAAGGCCATCATGTGACCTGTTCACAAATTCTCCATCCAGTTCTCTCTTGCCGTGAGCTAGTTCGTGAAGTAATAATGTGGAGGCAGACTGGTATCCTTTGAGTTCGCCAAATCTCTCAATTTTGGCACCGTATTGATCCCACCAGACAACTTTACGCGACCCGTCTGAACGCCATCGTGTATCCGCTCGAGCATTGGGATTGTTATCCAATCCTGAACCACCTTGAACAATTCCAATCTTTTCTTTTCTACTTGCCAAATCCGAAATTATCCCGGCATCCGCACCTTTGATCCGATCTCTGTCGAGCGCTGCAAATGCGTTAGCTACAAATTTGTTATTGCCAGTATAAGTTCCACCGGGCTTATACTGTACTCCAACCGTCTTGTATTTAATATGGCCATGACGATCCCTTTTAATATCACCATTTTTATTTGTCCTGGCTTCTTGATAATATATCCAAATCTCCTTTCCGTTTGGATCTTTAAAATGCACCGGATTGTTTGCTACATAGGCGTAAGGCGATACCGGCATATATTTTTCAGCCAGCGGATCAGTAGTCGTCCATCTTGAAATCGAAGCGTCATAAAATCTCGCCCCATAATCCAACCAGCCGAGGCCTAGCTCATCCTGGAATTCCTTTCCATTGTATTGCATGGGATTCGCAATGGCACTCTCCCTGCTGAACGAGTTATACGTCAATCCAAACGGGTAATAATCCTGGCTCGACACCACCGCGCCTTTTACATGTTCGATCTTAAAGTCATCAAAATATACCTCAACTACCTTGGCGTTCTCATTCGACAAGTAGAAGTATGCGTATCCTGGCTTGGTGGCGTTTGCTGTTAGATGAAGCCACTCATGAGCATTCAAGCCACTGGTGCTAATTTGGTCAAACCCAAAGTCATACATTAAATAGTTTTCATCGAATAGTATGTAATTCAGATATGCCTTGGGTGCACCTTCATCTACGCCCGCGCCGCTGTTGATCAACCCGCCAGCATTGTTCATTGAATTCAGGCTCTGATAAAGTTGTGCTCCGTCACCCACAGACGCCGGACCAACACCGAACGCCGAAGAAATTGCGCCCAGGATGAACGTGCCCACTTGTGTACTTGTGGTAGTGGGAGTGAGGTACTTGCCCCAGACTTCGACATTGATCACATCACCAGGCATGGTCTTCACGCTCCTTGCCAATCCTACGATCTCATTTGAGTTTCCAGCGCTGAGGCGTTGCGACCGGCTTCCTCCGCCAGTGTGATTATGAATAGTGGCATTTATAATCGTAGCATTATCGTAGCTGGGATTGAAGGCAGCTTGTTCGGTCGCCGCGTTTGCCATCTCGAGTCCGGCTGTGAAGACGTCGATATCTGTTTTTGTTGTGAATGTTAGCCTGACGTTCCCCAAATGATCTTTAAGATGATACTGATACTCAGGTGTTGAGGTGTCTAACTTAAGAAGCTGGATCTCGTTCACTGAAAAAGTAGCACCCGTCGTAGCAGAACTGTTCCACCATAAACCGAATGTCATTGTGGTCGTGCCTGCAGGGATTACGAAGGTGGTCTCTACCCATGATTCGTTGGCGATGCCGATCGGCAAGTGCGCTCCATGGTTGACGATCGCCGAGGTGCTCTCCACATGCACGTACACTGGTTCGACGTCGCGGTATCCTTTAACACGAACCTTGTAGCGTTGACCTGCCTGCACCTGAAACGTACCACCCATCGGAATCGCACCTTTTGTGTTTAGCGAGGTGCCGCTTGCTCCGGTCACCTTCATGTAGTTTTCGCCGTTTATTGTCTCACTGGTCAAAATAACGCCTGAGCTTGCCGTTATGCCGCTGTTGTTATTGAACGAGTGACTGTAAACGAGTGTCTCATCAGAAAGTACGATTCGTCCTTCTTCATGTTGAATAAATTGCGGCTCGCCATTTTCAAACCCCCACGACCCAACATACTCTGTAACTTTTTGCGAATTCCCGGAGACGTAGACCTGACTATGCTTTACCCCCGTTGCATCATAGGAGTACCTCACCGAATTGAAGTTAGTTCTCTGAACCACCTCCGGGAGATTCAGGTGGTTGTAAACAATGTCGTTCACAATTCCCTTGTTCTTGTCACGCTTCATGTTTCCGTTGGGGTCATACGTATAGTCGTCACCTGATGTACTGCCGTCCAAAAAACCTTTGGATTTATTTTCAGCATTTGTGACCTGATCGGTAACCGACAACAGGCGGTTACTTTGGTTAGTAGAGGTACCATAGTCATACACCAGGTCATCGATTAAGGCGCCGCTCTTTCCTTTGCGCTGAAGGTTTTTGATGTTTCCGTTCAGGTCATAAACAAAACCACTCTCGTCAAATTGTCCAGCAACCCATGTAGCCGGTACCGAAGACTGTTGATGACCAGCCGCGGTAAGTCGATTGAGCGGATCGTAGCTGAAGTTGTAAGCCATCTCTTTTACAGTGCCCATACCCAGACCGGTACTCCATGTAGTCGCACTGATGTTCCCATTATATGTGGCACTGTTTCCTGTGCCCGATGTTTCGTTGTAGAACAACTCCATGCCGAAAAGATCTTTGGCTTCACTTCCTTCTTGTTGCAGGTCACTGTTGTTGATGCGACTCAGCCACCCTCGAATGTTATAACGATAGTCGACACGCTGTTTCGGTTGTGAACCACCCGTGATGTGCAATCCTTTTGTTACAAGCTGCCCGATTTCATTATACTCGTTTAGTGCCAGCAGAACTTCTGGCCCTGTATTGACTGTGTGCCATGTCTCCTTCACCCGATTAGCCTGATCATATACGAAACGCCTGGTAACAGAATTCGCAACAGCTGTAAAATTTGAGAACGACGGAGACAATCTTGCTTTACCAACCCTGGCACCGTTGTTAAAGAAAGATACATCTGCCATTAAAAGCGTGGTAGAGGCAACAGTTGATGTAAGATGGATGATGCCATTTCGCTTGTAATAAATTTTGTCGTTGATGCGTTCGACCCGGACAACATCGCCGGGAAGCACAGTGATGGTAGCCCCGGTACCCGCGCCGTTCTCATAGACCTTTAAGCTTTCACCATTGATATCCCACCCATAATCGATTGTAGTATTGCTTGCGTTCGTATTTTGGTCCGACAATCCAACGAGCAATCTCGGGCTCGCTTGTATTATGGAATACTCTACCCATCCGTCAAGCCCCGCCGCAAGGGTTTGAGAGGACGCTGCGCCTGCTGCCCAGTTCGAAGACGATGTACCCGTAAGTACATCACCCGAAACGGTAGCATTGGTGAGAGCAGTCCAGTTCACCGCCTGACCGGTATAGAGAGAACTCTTTTCTCTGACCATTCTTCCCGTAAAATCATATACCCTGGTTACAACTTCGTGACCTTTTACATTCTCTGAGATTTTTTGGATCAACCTGTCACGATCATCGTAGTAATTGACAGACTTTAACCACGTCCCGGCGGAGAGCATTCGCACTTTGGTCCCAGTAACCTGGCCATTTACATAGCCAAAAGCAGTCGCACGTTGAGCTTGCAAGCCACCCGCTGAAGTGAGCTCATTATTGTTATAGTCGTACTGCGGCGAATTGAATATCGCCTTGAATGAATAGTTGTCGTAATAAGTAACAGTCAAATATTTGTCGATATCGAGCAAATTCGCAGTCGTGCGCACAGGGTAGCTTTTGTTCGAATACCCGTGAACGTTTCCAGCTGCGCTCCCCACGTAAGCTTCAGCGTATGCCGTTCCGCTTCGTAAATAGAATGCATCTACGGCCGATTGCATATCTGCTTGTGTGAGTTGAACCGATGTTGTCGTGTCTTTTATCCCGGTCAGAACAGGCCGGTTCAGTTCGTCGTATTTTGTGAATGACCAGTACTTGATCGCATTGGTAGCGCCTGCCCGTTGATTACCGTCTTGTGTAAGCACTACGCGATCACGGTTATCATACACCATATAAACCGGGTCTGCATTAGGCGGACGTTTTTCTGTCATCCGTTTTTTAGCATCGTACTTGTATTGAAACGCGAGGTTATTGAGTTGCGTGGCTGATGGATTTGATACAGTACTTGTCGAAAGGACCTTCGACAGCTCAGGCTGAAGCACATATCTGAGATTTGCGAGATCATCATAGATATAGTAGGTCTCCACCCAGGTGCCTGGCGTGCTGAAATTTGTCTTTGTGCCAGAGAAATAAGATTTCTTTAAGACGACACGACCGGAGTTGTCGCTATACTCTCTTGTTTCATTGCCGTTTTCATCTTTTGTGCTTCTAACAGTTAGAGAACCAGTCGGGTAGTATCCTGTGTTGCCCGACGGTGGTTGGGCGCCGACCACCGAGGTGTTCCTTATCGGATTCCCCGAACCATTCACCATCCATGCAATAATTCGTTCCTCACCCAGACCCGTACCATATATGTTGATAAGGTAGCCGTGCTCAGTGAACTTATCTGCGCCTCCTACCTTGGCCCATGCACTTCCTGCACCATATACTTTCCAAGGTCTGTCGAAAGGCGAAGCTTCGAAAATCGTTTCACTGAACGGGCGGTTGTCATGCGCTACTTTTGCAGCGTCGTCATAAAATGATGTGCTTATATAGTCACCGTTTGGACCGCAAACGACTTCCTTAAATATCCCGTTTGTTTCGTCTGAGCCGAACGGAAGATATGATTGCTTTTCACGCCCGAATGCATCATACACGGTTGGCTTTACAATATCTTTTCCGGATGGCGACTGCTGCCACAGCACCTCCTGCATGCGCCTGCTTATCCCGTCGAAATAAACAGTAGACTGCTGCATCTGTGCAGACGTAAGGGAAGGGATCTGGCTTTCATCCACTACGTTCTCACTGACCATCTTTCTCGTAATAATGGAATTAAGGTCCGCTTCACCAGTAATCACATTCACATACACTGGGTTAGAAGTAACGGGACATGACCCTGCTGTCGAAATAACGACATCGTACACAGCTTCGTCATTCGATGTGACGCTAGTAAGATTTAATGTCGAACCGGTGGCCCCGGAAATATTAACTCCAGCTTTTCTCCACTGGTAAGCGAGCGTGCCAGACGGAATTGATGCAGTTACACTTAGTGCAACATTATCTCCGGGGAACGCCGAAACGTTGACTGGTTGTGCAGTAATCGTCGGAACTGCAATCACACCAACGGGGAACAATGATCTCACACCGTTACCTTTGCAACTGGATCCATAAACACTAATGTTTCCACTTACTGCCGACGTTGAGAAGCTCACAGTGATCTCACTTGTGTTATCGCCGGATGTGATTGAAGCCCCATCAGGAAGTGTCCATATATAGTCAATAGCGTTGCTGATCACAGGCACACTATATGGGACGTTCTCCTGTCCCGGGCACACAGACGATGTACCCGTTATAGCTCCGGCCGGCGCTGGTACACCCGGTAGGTTGATCGTTAGCGACGAACTCGGCCCGCTTCCACACGGACCTCCAATACCGGCAACACTGATCGCTCCGCCCGCAAAAGCAGGAGAGAAGTCAACCGTAATAGCATATGTATTAGCTCCCGTTGCTATTGAAGCGCCCGATGGCATTGTCCAGTAGTAGGAACTTGCGTTGGCAATCCCTGTAACACTATAAGGAATTCCGGTTTGACCCCCGCATGCAGATGGCGAACCCTTTATAGGCTCGGGTGTAGCCGGCTTTTTATAAACAGTTATCGTAAACGGCGGCGACGCCGTCCCCGTTCCGCAAACATTCACCCCACTCACCGTAACCGATACACTCGCGGACGGGTAATTGTCAATAAAACCAAATGTGGTGTTGTTCGTGCTGTTTGCAACCGATAGCGGTCCACCTGTTGGTATCCATTGGTAGCTGGTTGCGTTGGGGACAGCCGCCACACTGTACGGAGAGCTCATACTCACCCCTTCGCACACCGTAGTGCTTCCTGTTATTGTACCCGCAACTCCGGGAGTAGACGTAACAGTAACGGGGAATGTAGAGGTTGCTCCGTTGCCGCTACAACTCGTTCCATTCACTGTGATGTTCCCACTTGTAGCAGACGCCGAAAAATTTACGGTGATGCTTCCCGTGTTTGCACCGCCGGCAATTGTTACTCCCGCGGGCAGCGTCCAATTGTATCCCGTGGCATTGCTGATAACAGGCACACTGTATGCCACTCCATTTTGTCCTTTACAGACAGTCGATGTTCCTGTGATCGTTCCTGCACTTCCCGGAACCGCTGCTACCGCAACAGGGAACGATGCACTCGCCCCATTCGGACAAGGGCCGTTAACGCCAGCCACAGTTATCGTTCCACCCGCATATGTGGAAGAGAAGTTAACCGTGATTGAATTTGTGTTCGCACCGCTGGCTATCGTCGCGCCCGTGGGCATTCCCCATAAATATGTAAGGGCATTACTTATCGTACCCACACTATACGCTACACCATTTTGACCTGGGCATACCGTCGACGTTCCCGTGATGGCTCCAGCCGCTGCCGGCTTTTTCTTGATCGTGATTGAAAATGCCGGCGACGCAGTTCCTGTTCCGCACACATTCACCCCGCTTACCGTAACCGTGATCGATGTGGCAGGGTAGTTGTCGATAAAACCAAACGTTGTGTTGTTGGTCGAATTTGCGACCGACAACGGCCCGCCGGTCGGCACCCATTGATAGCTTGTTGCATTGGCGATCGCCGCAACTGAATACGGAGAACTCATCGAAGTACCTTCGCAGACTATACTACTTCCAGTTATTGTACCTGCAGCACCAGGAACTGTTGTAACGGTAACCGGGAATGTTGAGGTCGCTCCGTTACCCGTACAGCTCGTCCCATTCACGGTAATGTTTCCACTTACTGCAGATGCTGAAAAATTTACTGTAATGTTTCTTGTGTTCGAACCCGAAGCAATCGTCGCTCCCGATGGAAGGACCCAGTTATAACCTGTGGCATTATTGATCGCAGGCACACTGTAAGCAACCCCGTTCTGACCTTTACACACAGTCGATGTGCCCGTGATTGTTCCGGCAGCTGCTGGCACTCCGGCAAGAGCTACAGGAAACGATGAGCTGGTTCCACTGCCACAAGATCCACCCACACCAGATACAGAGATCGTTCCGCCCGCATACGTCGAAGAGAAGTTTACAGTAATAGAATTTGTACCAGCACCGCTTGCTATCGTTGCACCCGTTGGCATCGACCACGAATATGTAAGAGCATTGGTTATCGCCGGAACACTATACGCCACGCCGGTTTGACTCGGGCATACCGGCGATGTGCCCGTAATTGTACCCGCCGCCCCAGGTTTCTTATTTACCGTGATCGTAAAGCCAGGCGATGCAATTCCAGTGCCGCATGAGTTAACTCCTTTTACAGTTACCGTAACATTCGGAGAAGGATAGCTGTCGATAAAACCAAATGTTGTGTTGTTGGTCGAGTTTGCAACCGACAATGGCCCGCCCGACGGAACCCATTGATAGCTTGTTGCATTTGCAATCGCTGCAACAGAATACGGAGAACTCATGGAAGTCCCCTCGCAAACCGTGCTGCTTCCCGATATTGTGCCCGCAGCCGCAGGAAGCGGCGTCACGGTTACAGGTAATGATGAACTCGCGCCATTACCGGCGCAACTGGTTCCGTATACGCTTACATTACCACTCGTCGCCGACCCTGAAAAATTCACCGTTATGCTTCGGGTGTTCGCACCAGACGCAATCGTTGCACCAGTAGGAAGCGTCCATGTATAGCCAGTCGCATTATTAATTACAGGAACACTGTAAGCAACCGCATTTTGACCCGGACAAACAGGAGAGGTCCCGGTGATCGTTCCCGCGCTCGCTGGCACCGCCACAACTCCAACCGGTAACGACGAAGGCGCTCCGTTACCACAAGTTGTTCCAATACCATAAACGGATATAGTTCCCCCCGCATAACCCGATGAGAAGTTTACTGTAATTGAATTTGTGTTCGAGCCGCTTGCAATCGTCGCACCGCCGGGCATCGTCCAGGTATAACCACTTGCGTTGGCTATCGCACCCACACTAAATGCTACGCCGTTTTGCCCCGGACACACCGGCGACGTGCCAGTGATTGCGCCTGCCGCAGCCGGAACAAGAGCCGTAGCCGTTATGGTCTTTGTTGAAGACGGACCCGCGCCGCAATCACCATAGATCGCGTACGCAACAATATCTCCACCGGCGTAATTTGCAGGGAAGCTCACCGTTACCGAAGAATTGGTCTCCGCAGTAATCGTCGCATTGGTCGCGATCCATTCCAGCTGAGTCATCCATGGCATCGTCATGGGCGAGATCGTGAAAGTCGCCGAGGTGCCGGGGCACACAGAAGGAGATCCGGAAATGGCGGAAGGAGCACCCGAATTGGAATATACATCGGTCGTCTTGCTGGCCGACAAACCGTTGCCCGTTACAGAGATCACCCTGCCCAGGCCCGGAGCAAAGAAAGTAACAGTTACGGTCTTCGTGCCCTGACCACTCGCCACCGATCCGCCACCAACCGACCACGTGTATCCTGTGGTGGCAGCTGATCCCGACACAGTGTATTGCGCCGTATAGGATGTTAAGCAAACTGACGACGGTCCTGACACAGAACCTTGCCCATGTGCCACTTCACTGATCAACAAACCAGTGACCAAGGCACAAACAAATAGTCCTTTCATAGAGGAGAAATTCGTGAATTCAATAAAAGCCTGGCAGCAGCAATTTCTCTCGGGTCCCCGCGAATCCTATCGGCACAAAGGATTAAGATAAAGCGTCATGTCGCGGGAAGCAAGTCGACACTATCCACCAATAACCTTAAAGGAGTATGAGTTATGCAACAATACAAGGGCAAAATGATGGCTAAAAGTTTGGACGACAACCCGTTGATCAAATGCAGTTGGTATACAAAATATAATTTGTTGCATAAATCGTTTTCCGGCGCAGGAAAGACCAGCATAGTTCAAAAATCCGTTGACTGGCTGGCATATCATTCGTAACTCGCCAGTCTAAGTCGTTATTTCTCAAATAGAAAATTGTAACCAGTATATGACAGTTCCCGTTCGCCCAACACGCCGTTTCCTCCCCGCCGATTTCAAGATCACCACATGGGATAATCTCAAGAGCTACTTCGAAGAGCTGCTCAGCCGCCCCGTGAATTCTGCTGCCGACCTGGAGAAGTGGCTCAGCGATCGCAGCGAACTCGAATCGATCGTGTCGGAAGACATAGGTTGGCGATACATCCGCATGACCTGCTTCACCGAAAACGAAGAGTACAGCAACGCCTATAAAGACTTCGTTCAGAATATCCAGCCGCACATGGCACCGCTTTCCGATCAACTGAACAAGAAAGCAATGGAAAGCCCACATCTGAACAGCCTTGCATCGCGCGATGGATATTCGATGATGATCCGGAACATGAAGAAAGAGATCGAGATCTTCCGCGAAGCCAACGTTCCTCTCTTTACCGAGATCAACACCGAAACACAAAAGTATGCGCAGATCTCCGGCGCAATGACCGTCAATATCGATGGCCAGGAAATGACGCTCCAGCAAGCATCGGTACTGCTGATGTCCACCGACAGGGCAAAGAGAGAATCAGTTTACCGGAAGGTGCAGGAGCGAAGACTGAAAGATAAAGTTGCGCTCGACGATCTTTATTCCAGCCTAATCAAACTTCGCCACCAGGTCGCGAAGAACGCCAACTTCGCAAACTTCCGCGACTACATGTTCAAGGCATATGGCCGGTTCGACTATACTCCGAAAGACTGTTTCGAATTTCACGAAGCTATCGAATCGGAAGTCGTGCCGATCCTGAACGACCTCGCTGCCGACCGGAAAAAGAGATTGAAAGTGCCTACACTTCGTCCGTGGGATAAGGCCGTAGACCCCGAAGGTCGCGAAGCCCTGAAAGCATTCAAGGATGGTAAGGACCTTACCGAAAAATCGATCGAAGCCTTCCAGCGTCTCGATCCATACCTCGGTCAGTGCCTGGCCATCATGCGCGAAATGGGCCACCTCGATCTCGAATCAAGAAAAGGAAAAGCCCCCGGTGGATATAACTATCCATTGGCCGAGATAGGCGTTCCATTCATCTTCATGAACGCTACGTCAACCATGCGCGACATGACCACCATCATGCACGAAGGCGGTCACGCAGTTCATAACTTCCTCACGAAAGATCTCGCGCTAAACGACTTCAAGTCGCCACCCATGGAGGTAGCCGAACTGGCTTCCATGTCGATGGAGCTGATCTCAATGGATCACTGGAACATTTTCTTTACCGACAATATCGACCTGAAGCGCGCAAAGGGCGAACAGCTCGAAGACATCATTGAAACACTTCCGTGGGTTGCCACGATCGACAAGTTCCAGCATTGGATCTATGAAAACCCGACACACTCAGCCGAAGAGCGGAAAGTAAACTGGTGCAGGATCTTCGATCAGTTCGCCGACAACCAAACAGACTGGTCGGGTCTCCAGGAGATGAAGGAATACATGTGGCAAAAACAGCTTCACCTGTATGAAGTGCCCTTCTACTACATCGAGTATGGCATGGCGCAGCTGGGTGCGATCGCAGTCTGGAGAAATTTCAAACGCAACAACAAAGAAGGGTTGCAGGGCTACATGAACGCGCTGAAGCTAGGCTACATGAAAACTATTCCCGAGATCTACAAAGCAGCAGGTATCCGCTTCGACTTCAGCAAGGAATACATCCGTGAGCTAATGAAATTTGTAAGGGAAGAACTGGCTAAAGTTTAAAATTTATCCCCGGGCTTTGTCAAGCAACTGACTTAGTTGAGTTGCTTCAGCTTCGGTGAGGTTAAAGTGGTTGCGTTCAACTTCCTGGAATTTCTCGTCGATGCGACTCAACAGGTCCAATCCCTTTTGAGTAATCGACACATTGGCGGCGCGCTTGTCGTTTTCCGATTGAGATTTGTTGATCAGCTCTTTCTTGAGAAGCCGGTCGAGCAGGCGGGAAATATCCGAGTTACGATCCAGCATACGGGTCTTTATCTCGACACCCGAGATCTGGTTGGGGTGCTGGCCCCGCAGTATGCGAAGAATGTTGAATTGCTGTGTGGTGATGCCAAACGGCTTAAAGAAGTCATGCTGACGTCCTTCCAGCCAGTTGGAAGTGAAGAGGAGGTTTACGACCAGCCTCTGGTAGGCATCCCGGAATTTTGGTTGCTTGATTTCGTCTTCTATTCTCATAAAAAAGAGAGATCCTGAAGCGACGCAAGTCTGCTCCAGGATCCCTTCTCCTTGTTTATCCGCCAGCGAAGGGCCGGCAGCAATTTACAAAAATTACTTCGCGCTTACGCCCACACCTTATTTGGCGAGGTTAAGCTCGATGTTCGCAGTGAAGTTAACTTCCCTTCCGAGAACGAGTCCACCACCTTCAGCTACCTTGCTGTCAGACTTCAGGTTGTAGTCGAAACGGTCGATCTGGCCAACCAGTTTGAAGCCGGCTTTCGTAAACTTTTCGGTCTTTACAGTGCCCCTGTATGTTACGTCGAATTCAACGTCTTTAGTAACATCTTTCATGGTAAGCTTGCCTTTCAGCTTGTACTTGCCACCATCTTTTGTGAGTTTACCAGCAAAGGCGATCGTGGGATACTTTTCAGCTTCGAAGTAGTTGGGACCAACGAGGTCTTTGTCGCGGTTGGTGTTTCCAGTATTGATGCTGGCAGTCTTGGCAGTGAAGCTAACATCGGCACCATTAAAGTCTTCAGCAGGGCTGGTTACGTTTACTTCATACTCATTGAATGTGCCAGTAGTTTCGGCAACAGTCATGTGAGTGATGGCGAACGTGAGGTTCGAGTGGGCTTTGTCAAGGTTCCACTTCGTTTGAGCGAACACGCTCCCCGAGATCAGGAGTGCAAGGAGAACAGCGTTAAGTTTTTTCATTGTGTGTTGTTATTTGGAATGCAATTCTAACACATAAATCAAACCAGATGTTTAAACAAGGATCACTTTTTGGGTGAAGACCACTTAACCCATTGATTTACAGTGGTATGCGAGATGTTAAAAAGTTGTAAATTCGACCAACAGGCTTATCGAATATAAAAATCCCGGGTCAGATCCACGTAGCCTTCGCTCCACCGTTCGCCTTCAGTATAGAGCACTATTGTTTCAGGTTCTGTTGTTACCCGGCGGCCTTCTAACGAAAACTCCATCAGCCATCTTTCCTGCGGTTTACCCTTGCGCGAATAAAACGCCATCGAACGATGACAGTTTAAACCAGAGGAGAGAGCCATGCTTTTTAATTGCCCGCCTTCCGTGAAAGGAAGGATGACCGCGAAGATGCCGCTGGGATTGAGCAATCGCTTTGCGGAAACGAGTAGTTCTTCAAAAGAAAGACTTTGTGTATGACGCGCTGCCTGCCGCGAGGCCGAAGGAGGGAGGAGGCTCTTATTGAAGTATGGCGGATTGCAAACAATGAGATCGTAATTACCGGACTTGAATGACTGGAGAGAAGTGTGTTCAATCGTGATCTTTTCTGACCAGGGTGACCTGGAAACGTTCTCCTTCGCCTGCATCACCGACGCCTCATCAATTTCAATTGCGTCAACGTGTGAATCAAAACCCGAACGTTGCGCCATCATCAGCGCGATCACGCCACTGCCCGTACCGATGTCAAGAATTGTTTTTGCAGAACCCACTTCAACCCACGCTCCCAAAAGCACTGCATCTGTGCCAACTTTCATAGTAGCACGATCGTCCTGGATAGAAAAGTATTTAAACTGGAACGGCTTCACACCGCGAAGCGGCTATTTAACTTTTACAAACACCGGCTTCGCCTCAAGCTCGTTACTCACCTCTTTCAAGGCGCTCTTGTTCTCCCTCAAAAACTCGTTGAAACTCCTCGCGAGGCTATCGTACGACATCCGGTTAAGAATCGAACTCTGCTGGAGATAACCGAACACCGATTTGGTATCCGACTTTGAAATGCGGGCAATATCGTCGATGATCGACTGCACCGCCAGGTCGTAGTCTTCCACAACCTGTTGTATCTCTATATTTTGCTGTGTGAACCTGATCTTCTCCAGTTGTTCCAGTCGTACCTGGAACGACTCCCTGATCTCGTCTGAAAGAAGGTTTGCGCGGTCGAGGTCCTGGATGAGCTCCTGGAGCGTCCTGCTCTTGTCCATCTCATTTCCCACGATCCTGTTCCATGATTGAAGCACGCTGTCGCTGAGCACCAGGTAGGCATCTGTGAGGGAATCGGCCTTCGAAAAACTGGTATGCTCGTGAACGGAATTGGAGGTACTACTGCAGGCGCAGGCAAACGCAGCCACGACGGCAATACCCATCAGCGAAAGGGTCTTCATTTTTAGGTTAAAATGCCTTATACGAAAGACATCTCCCTAAGGTTGACCTTCGAGTCGAATTTTTACAACTTGATAATCAGGAATTTAACGCTGCTGTTGCTTGTGAGGGATCTTCTCCCTGGTCTCCATATTAGTAATGTAGTAGCACAGCACCAGGGTTGCGAGCAATCCGAAGAGCGGCTCCCCACCCCAAATAATGTGTGTGACCACCGTGATGATCATCAGCAACGAGAAAATGAATTTCACTATCTGTGTTCTATTCCTTTGATAAGGACTCAGACTGAAGAAGTCTGAAACCCGCAACGCCCCATAAATCAAAAAAGCCAGATACAACATCCAGCCTCCGGGGTCCACATCTATCCACAACAGCACAGAACCAATTAAACCTATCGTAATAATTATAAGATCTGCCTTTGTAAGTTTTGTCATGCCTGCCTTGTTCATACGAAATATAAAACGAAAATACGTTACGTCATATTTTACACAAACACGATGCCGTTAATATGAAAATTCCATAATAGGTAAACCAAAGTCCAGAATTGCCGTCGAAATGGAGATTTTCGACGTCCTATTTCTTCAGGCCATTTACCAGCATGTCGGTCAGCTGGCGGCCAAGTTCCACAGGATCTACCGCACCTTCGGGATCGTACCACTGCGGCATCCAGTTAAAGGAAGAAAATAGGGTCATCACAGCAAGTTTCTTGTCGATGTTCGATTTGAACTCGCCGGATTTCACACCATCCTCTATAATAGTCTTGAAGCGGTTGATGTAATTGATGCGCAGCAGGAGAAAGTCGCGCAAAAAAGGCTGGCTCAGGTGGCGATGTTCGTTCATAAACACTGCCGATGCTGTGAGGTCGCGGGCCATCACCTGCACGTGCCCGATAATTCCACGGCGAAGCTTCTCGCTCGCGGTTAGATTTTTTTGCTTTTCAACTTCTTCGAGCGACTTGCGGAATTCAGCGGCCATGTCGAAGCAGATGTTGTGAAGGATCTCTTCTTTCGAGCGGATGTGAGAATACAGGCTGGCCGCTTCTATGCCAAGCTTCTGAGCAAGGTCGCGCATTGATGATGCCACGTATCCTTTTTCCCTGAATAACTCAGCAGCGGTTCTGAAAATTTGCTCTTTCCTCGAAAGGTTCGTCAACTCCATCTTAGGTCAATAATAGGAGATAGGGAGCACAAAAGAAATTCGCGCCTCTTAAAAAGTTGTCCTAACGAGCGTTATGCCAACTCTCTCAAGTCTACCGGCACGACCCGGCTCACACCTTTCTCTACCATCGTAATGCCATAGATCACATCCGTGCTTGTCATCGTGCGCTTGTTGTGCGTAACGATAATGAACTGCGAGTCCTTGCTAAATGTGCGGATGATGTTGTTGAACTTGTCGATGTTGGCATCGTCGAGCGGGGCATCTACCTCGTCGAAGATACAGAACGGTGCAGGCTTGAGGAGGTACATCGAGAATAGCAGGGCGGTAGCCGTAAGCGTCTTCTCACCACCCGAAAGCTGGTTGATTGACAACGGCCTTTTGCCTTTAGGCTTTGCTATGATCTCGATCTCCGACTCCAGGGGCTTCGTAGGATCAGTCAGCTTCACGTCGCACTGGTCGTCTTCGGTAAAGAGCGAGCGGAACACGCGAACGAACTCCGACTTGATCTTGGCGAATGCATCCAGGAACGTCTGGCTGGCAACGCCTTCGATCTCGTTGATGGTGCTGAACAACGACTCCTTCGCCTTGAGAAGGTCTTCCTTCTGGGTAATGATGAAGTCGTTGCGCTGCTTGATCTCGGTATAAGCCTCCATCGCCATGGGGTTAATAGGTCCCATGTTGTCGAGCTTCTCACGGATCTTCATCACGTTGTTGCGGAGCTTTTCTTCATCGGCTTCGAGGAGCTCTTTTGCTTCTTCTTCCGATGTCTCCTGTGCGGCGATCGCGTCGAGGTCTACGTTGAACTCGACAGAGAGACGATCTTTCACAGAGTTCAACTGCATCTTGCTTTCGTTCAGTTGATTCTGGAGCTCCATCAGGAGTGTATCGATGTTCTGGCGCTGGTGAGAGATCTCGCGCAGGTCTTTTTCGAACTGGTCGATCTCGCCGCGCCCGGAGTAATATTCTTTCTCGGCTTCGCTCAGGCCATTTTCCATCTGCTCTTTTTCAGTGTACATCGACAACAGCTCTTCTTCGCTGGTAGTTGTTGTGTCGGTGATCGCCTTCGATTCGTCTTCGTTCTTGCGAAGCTCTTCGGCGTTCACTTCGATGCGCTGGCTGCTTTGTTCCATTGCTTCTTTCTTGAAGCGCAGCTCTTGCTCCACGCTCTTTACACGGTTCTCCTGTTGGTGGAAGTAGATGTTCTGCTCGTTGAAAGCAGTAGACTTCTGGCCGAGTATTTCGTTTTGTTCAGTGAGCTCGCTGGTGATAGCGCGGAGGCGTTGCTCTTGTTGTTCGAGCTCGGCTTGTGCCTGCGCGGCACGTGGACGCATCTCGTCGATCTCGGATTGCAATCCCTGGATCTTTTCGAGGATGTCTTCGCGGCGCAGATCGGCGCTGCTCAGCATTTGAGCAAACTGTTCTTTTTTGGTCTTGACAGAAATGTATTCGTCGTTCACGAGCCTGATCGAGCTCTGGGCTTCTTCGATCTGCTGCTTTAGAGTGTTGTTGCGGAGTCTTTCAAGCTCGCGCTGGCGATCGATCAGCGAGTGACGAACGTCTTCAACTTTCTTCGTGAGGTCTTTGATCTCGCGATCGAGTTTCTCGAGGTTCTTGGCGCGACCGATCTTCTTGCCTTCAAACAATCCGACAGAACCACCGGAGAGACTGAATTTTCTCTTGGTGACTTTCCCGGTGCGTGCGATGAATATATTGTCGTCGTCGACGGGCAGCGACTTGATGTCGCCTTCGTAGATGTACACCTTGTCGAGGATGTACGCCATAAGTTTTGTGAACCTCGGATCGAACTCAATGATCTGCGTAGCCGGGAAAGCATTTGCATACATCTGGATGGGAGAGGGCTGGAACTTCTCGAATGAATCGAGGATGAAGAAGTTCGCTTTGCCCTTGCTGGCGTCGCTCAATATGTTGATCGCCTCGTAAGCTTCGCTTTCGTGATCAACAATATAATAGTTGAGGTAGGGCTCGAGGTAGTTTTCGATAGCTACCTTGAAGTCTTCACTTGTCGAGATGA